>CAMOYA010000130.1 GCA_946629635.1 uncultured Clostridia bacterium | reverse complement strand
CGCTTTCCACCTTGATTGTGTTGGTGTTGCCGGGCGCGCCGTTGATCTGGCCGCCGGTCAGCACCACGTTGTCCCCCTTTTTCAGGCTGTAAACGGAACGGGCGATGCTCATGTCCTGCCAGAACATGACGTCCATGGAGGAGTAGGCTTCCATCAGCATCGGGGTAACGCCCCAGGAGAGATTCAGCTTTCGCCAGGCGCGCTCGTCCGTGGTCGCTCCGATGATATCCACCGGGCAGCGGAAGCGGGAGACCATCCGGGCGGTCCGGCCGGAAAGGGAGTTGACGACGATGGCCTTTGCGCCGACGTCGATGGCCATGGAGCAGGTGGCGTGGGAGATCGCGTCCAGGTTGTTCCGGATTTTGAAGGTCATGGTCTGGAATCGCTCGGCATAGTCGATGCCGGCCTCCGTGAAGCTGGCGGTGTCCGCCATGGTCTGTACCGCCTGAACCGGGAATTTGCCCGCGGCGGTTTCGCCGCTGAGCATGATGGCGGAGGAACCGTCATAGACGGCGTTGGCAACGTCGGAAATCTCCGCCCGCGTGGGCCGGGGGTTCTGGATCATGCTTTCCAGCATCTCCGTGGCCGTGATGACGCGCTTGCCCAGCAGGCGGCATTTGCTGATCAGATACTTCTGCAGGGCGGGGACCTCCATGAAGGGAATTTCCACGCCCAGGTCGCCCCGGGCGACCATGATGCCGTCCGCCACCTCGCAGATCTTCTCAATCTGATCCACGCCGCTGCGGTTTTCAATCTTGGCGATGATGTCGATATCCCGCCCGCCATGGGTGTCGAGGAAGAGCCGCATGGATTCCACGTCCTCCTTCGTGGAAACGAAGGAGGCGGCGACAAAGTCCACTTCGTTCTCGATGCCGAAGAGCAGATCCGACTGATCCTGCTCGGAGAGGAAATCCTGCTTGAGCACCTTGCCGGGGAAGTTCATGCTCTTCCGGTCGGACAGGACGCCGCCGTTCTTCACGCGGCAGACGACATCCTTCCCGGAAATCTCCTCCACCGTCAGAATGACGAGACCGTTGTTGATCAGCACGGTATCCCCGGGGGCCAGCTCCTCCGTCAGGTTCTGATAGGTGACGGAAACCCGCCCTTCGTCGCCGATGATGTCCTCTGCGGTCAGCGTGAAGCGCGCGCCGTCCATCAGCTGAATTCTTCCGTCCCGGAAGGTTTTGATCCGGTATTCGGGTCCCTTGGTATCCAGCATGATGGCGATGGGCAGGTTCAGCTTCTCCCGCACCCTCCGGATCAGTTGAATGCGGCGAAGATGATCCGCGTGGGTCCCGTGGGAAAAGTTCAGCCGGGCGACGTTCATCCCGGCCTCGCACATGGCGGTCAGGGTTTCTTCATTGTCGCACGCGGGCCCGATGGTACAGATAATTTTAGTTTTCCGCATATGTTTTTCGACCTCCTCGGAGCATGTCGGTTACTGGTATAATTCGAGAAATGCAGAAGGACTTCCTGCTTTCAGAGCAGTTTTGCGCGCAGGGTCAGACTCCCGGAAAATTTTCCTGAAAACGGTGCAATCAGACGGGCTTTTGATTCGTATATATGATTGAACCCGTAAGGAAATGAAGAAAGAGGAACGAAAACGGAGGGAAAGATCATGAAAAGAATGCTTGCAGCGATCCTTGCAATGGTGCTGCTCCTGTCAGCGGCCGGACTGGCGGCCGGAGAAGCGGTTCAGGCGTCGGGGCTCCCGGAGGCCGTTCAGAAGTATCTGGACGGACAGAAACTGGACGGGTATACGGTGGCCGCGTATTCGGATCAGCTGGGCGCCGCGCCAAACCGGTTTGCGCTGGTCCTGATGCAGAATGCCCAGGGAAAGCATCATATCCTGTATGTCTTCGGCGAGGATGCCGCGGCCGGCTGGAAGTACCGCTTCCGTACCGGGACGGCCATTCCGCAGGGAGCAGGACAGATGCTTCTGAACGTGGAGAACGCCAATCATTTCACCGTGGCGCAGATCAACGAGAATGAAACGGCCTGGAATAAATATGTGGAATATGAGCTGCGGTATCCGAACACCTGGTGCCTGACCCGGTATGTGGATTACTCCCGGAAAATGTATGTGGAGCTGGAAGAGGACGGAATCGTTTATTACGGCGGTCCGAGCCTGAATCAGCCCAAAGGCCGGGTGGCCGGCACGGTTCAGACGGACCTGCGCTATGTGGATCTGTCCTATGTGCCGTCCACGCTGGTGGAGGCGAAGCGGGGCTATACCCTGGCGCCGAGGATCCCGGCTGGTACGCTGACCGCCCACAACATCAAGTTCACCGGCGGAAGAAAGTACGCGGTTTATTCCGGGCCCGGAGAGAATTATCTGAGAAGCGCCAATGACAAGGCGGCCGTTTCCACCAACGACTGGATCCAGGTCTTCGGCCGGGAAAACGGCTGGATCCTGATTCAGTATGCGATCAGCAAGGATCAGATGCGCTTCGGCTGGATCGATGAAAAGGCCCTGCCGCGCAGTGCGAGGGTGGATGACCTTGACTTTGTCCCGATGGCGGTGAGCACCAATGCGGTATCCGATGTGACGGATGATCCGCTGAATTCCCAGACCATGCTGCTGTCCCTGCCGCAGGGAACCCAGATCAGCTGGCTGGCGACGATGGGCGACTGGGC
>CAMOYA010000129.1 GCA_946629635.1 uncultured Clostridia bacterium | reverse complement strand
CGGATGGTGGCGCTGGGGACGGAGACCTGCTTGATAAAGGCGCTGGGGCTGATGCCCACGATATGCTTGAACTGCTTCGAGAAATGATACGGGTCCTGCATCCCGACGGCGGTGCCGGCCTGGCGGACGGAACAGTTCTGATCCCGGAGGAGTTCCTTGGCCCGCTCCATCTTGCAATGGAGCACATAGGACAGGGGCGGCATTCCCACCTCGGCCACGAAGCGCTTCCGGAAGGTTTCCATCGGCATTCTGGAGATCGCCGCCATTTCGGCGAGGGAGAAATTATCCTTATACTGATTGGCCCGAAGGGTATCGACCACCTTGGCGATTTCATGCGAAAGCATGGCATCCATCGCGACGGGCTGCCCCCAGTGAGACGCGATCATGCCATACATCAGGTGCTGCATCTGATACGTCGCATCCGCGGTTCCGGAATGACGGACGATCACCTGGACCACCTGCTCCGCGAGATAAATCTGGCTCGGGAGGGCACCCTGACGCAGCGGCCGATGCAGCAGCGCGCCCATCTTGCGCACGACCATCGGGCTGAGGGGGCCTTCCAGCGCGATCCAGAGGCACCGGGTCTGATCATTCGCGGTGATCGAGCAGGGCTTGGCGCCACCGGGCAGGAAGCAGGCAAAACCGGAAGGGAGGACGAGCTCATGCTGATCCCATGTGAGCAGAATCTTTCCCTTTTCCACCACGAGCCAGACCCACTGATCATGCGGATTCAGGGGATACTCCCCTTTTTCCAGGACGAAGGAACCGGCCGCATGAATCCAGGCCCCGCTGGCCAAGGTAAGGCTTCCGGGCTTATGCCACCCCTCCACCGCGAGCGGGGCAAGTGCATCCGGTATATCATTCAGCAGGTAGGATGTCATGGCGTTTCCTCCAAAAATACTTACCAAATATGACAAATTTACAGATACAGTATACAACCGGGAATGGGCTTTGTCAATCCGGGAAGCATTGAAAAATCAAGGGAAATCAGGGAGGAAACGAGATGAACGCGATCGGGCGGATCCGGGAATACATGGCATCGCACGGAGGCAGGTATACCCTCCGGCGCTGCGGGCAGATCATCAGCGAGCGGTATCTCGGGAGCTGGGACCGGAAGCGCGAAAAAACGGAGGAAGCGGAGCTCGCGCGGCAGCGGGAGAATCCGCCGGAATGCGGGCTGATCAGCGTTGTCGTTCCGATATACAACACGGAGGCGGGCATGCTGCGGGAGATGATCCAGAGCCTTCAGGCGCAGACATTCCGCCGGTTTGAGGTCATCCTCTACGACGGGGGCAGCACCCGGAGGGAGACCGCGGAGGTTCTGGCCGAAACGGAGGCGGCGGAACCGGACGAGGGCGGACCGATGATCCGGGTGATCCGCGGGGCGCAGAACCGCGGCATCAGCGGAAACACGAACGAGGCCATCCGGGAAGCCCGGGGGGAATACATCGCCCTGTGCGACCACGACGACATCGTTCACCCGGAAGCGATGTGGCACATCGCGGGCGCCATCGAACAGGAAGCGCGGGAGACGGGAGACGGGCCGGACGTGATCTATACCGACGAGGACCGGATCATGGAGAACGGCCTGCACCACATGGATCCTCATTTCAAGCCGGACTATTCCCCGGAATACCTGCGGGAAGACAACTACATATGCCACATGGCCGTGATCCGGAAAAGCCTTCTGGAGGAGATCGGGGGACTGCGGAGCGGATTCGACGGAAGCCAGGACCACGACCTGTTTCTGCGGCTGAGCGAAAGGACGGACCGGTTCCGCCACATCCCGAAGGTCCTGTACAGCTGGCGCGAGGTTCGCAGCTCGAGGAGCCACACGAATCTGCAGACCTGCCTGGAGAGCAGCTGCAGGGCGGTCGAGGAGACGGAGCGGAAACGGGGACGGGACGCGACGGCGATCCCGGTCGGGAAGGTAATCCGGCTGTGGTACGGGGTGAACCCGGAGACGAGCGTTGAGGTCCTGATCCACGGGGACAGCGAGGCGGCCTGCCGCGCATGCATGGAGGAGCTGGATCGGTGCACGAGCTGGCGGAACATGCGCGCGGCGCTGATCGTGACCGACGACGCGGCGCGATTCGCCGCCATCAACGAAGCGGCGCACGGGAGCGGGGCGGAGATGCTGCTGGTGATCGGCGCCGGCGTGCGCGGAATGAACCGGCACTTTATCCGGGAGCTGATGATGTATGCCCAGATGGACGGCATCGCCGGGGTGACTCCGATTCTGACCGACCGGAAGGGGCGCATCGTTCACGGCGGATTTGCCATCGGCGTGGACGGCATTTGTCAATGCATCAACGAAGGGCTTTTCGCCGCGGCCGGGGGACGGCGCGATCTGATGAACAAGGTTCACAACGCGAGCGCCGTCAGCGCGGAGTGCTTCATGGTCCGGAAGGATGCATGGGAGGACATTCCGGAAGGCTTCCGGAGCGGGATCGGCATGGCCGGGCTGGGACTCAAACAGAAGGAGAAAGGGCGGCGATATGTCGTGACGCCGCACGCGACGGCCATATGCGAAAAGGGGCCGGGGCTGCTGAGCGGGACGGCGCGGGAGGAAGAGGAGATCCGGAAATTCCGCGAAGCATGGGGAGAGGAGATTTCTGATCCTTATTACAGCGGGAATTAC
>CAMOYA010000128.1 GCA_946629635.1 uncultured Clostridia bacterium | reverse complement strand
AGTTTATTTTTCGGATTCACCAGCGTCGCATCAACAGCAGTCCCATTCTGATCCCTGTACCTTACATAGTACGTATAAGTTGTGGTAATACCGCCGTCTGAATCGTGCGAATCTGACTCATCGATGCGGGTGATAAACGCTTCCGCCTCGATGCCGTCCCTTTTGATCCGATGATTTCTACAGTAACTGAAAGCAACAATGCCAAGGACTGCAACAATAAAGACAATGATCGGCACAGGATTGTTTTCAAAACTGAACATCTTTTCCTCCTCGTGGTTTGACGGGCAGCCGATTTGTTCATTCCCCTTTCCCGGACAGCCAGGCGTGGATCCGATCCTGCACATTTTTCTGCAGATTCCGGTAGAAGAACTGGTAATCATAGATGTGATAAATCCCCGGGCCGAAAATCGGCAGTGTGGCGCTGTAAACCTCCGGATCGATATCCGTCACCTTCAGCGCGCCGCGCTCCGCGTCCAGATACGCCCCGGTCAGCGCCGGAACCTCCTCTGTAATCTTCCCTTCATAATCCGTAAAGCATGCGCCCAGGTTCAGTTCCCGGTCGGCCTTTTCTCCGTCCGTACGCCAGTTCAGCGGATTGATGGACAGCGTCTTCGTTCCCCTGGGAATCATGATGGAATCCTGCACCTCTTCCGCCTCGGAATTGAAGGAAATGATCACACCGGTATCCGTTTCCCCCTGCGCCGCCCGAAGCTGGGGCCAGGTCCGCGTTTCCTCCTCCGTCAGTCTCCACCCGATGGCATAGCATGCGATCAGCTGCCTTTGCAGGGCTTCGCTGCCGAGGCAGTCCTTCATCAGGCGGATCAGGATCTCCGCTCCCTGGGAGAAACCGGCCAGAACAAACGGCCTTCCCTCATTCAGATGATCCAGATAGTACAGGAAGGCATCCTTCGCATCGGCATACGCCGCGTCCCTCAGGCGCGCCGCTTCCTCCGCCGGCAGGAGTGCCACGTTGTATCCGATCTGGCGGTAGAATGGCGCATAGAAGCGGGTATCCTGATCATAGATGCCTTTTTCCATGTTGATAACCCCGATGAAATTGGCCTTGCCTTTTTCAATGCTCAGATCCAGCCGCCAGGATCCTTCCCGGCCGCCGAAGGCAGAAGGCGCGACAAAAAACACATCCGCGAAGGTTTCTCCGTTTTCCGCCCCCAGGTATACCCAGTTCTGCGGATCACTGTAATCCAGGGGCGCGCCGGACTCCCCGGCCGTTTCGGCCATCGCTGCGCCGGATATGACGATCAGCAGAAGTACGCACAGCGCTTCGAGGACGAGCTTCCGGCATGTCCGTTTCCCGTTCATTCTGATTCCCTTCCTTTTTGCTTTCAGCGCGGATGACCGGCATCGTCATCCGGCCGTCTTATTTTTTCTCGATGTAAAACCAGTTGTCGACGCTGTAATACGGATCCGAAAGCTGGATCCCGTCATTCCGGTCCGTCACAACATAGTTGTCGCCATACAGGTACCAGAAGATCACATCCGCTTTCCCGGATGTCAGCGACAGCGTACGCGCCGACGATTCAATGCCGATGATTTCAATGTTGACCTTCATTCTTTTCCCGAGCTCCGAAAGCAGCGCCGTATTGAAGCCCGCAGGAGAACCGTCCTCCGCCGTATAGTCCATCGGCGGCAGATCCCCCGTCACGGCCACCCGGATGGTCTCCGCACCTTCAAAGGTTTCAAACACGGCCGGGGCGGGATCCTTCGCCAGATCCTGCAGATACTCTTCCCGCAGCGCGTAAAGCGTTCCGTCCGCCTTCATGGCGGCCAGGGCCTCGTTGACCCGGTCCCGCAGCTCCTCGTTGTGATAGAAGCCCAGATAGTATTTTTCCTTCACGTTGCTGAACTCAAACATGCCTGCCCGCAGGTCCGCATTGCGGGCCAGGAGATACTTTCCCGTGAATTCCGGCATGCATGCACCGTCAATCAGGCCCGCGTCAAGCGCCAGCAGCATTTCCGTCAGGCTGCCGAAGAATCTGGTTTCCAGCCTGAAGTTTTCATCCGCCGGAGGCACCAGCACCGCATGAACAGGCATATCATACAGCTTCAGGTTCAGCCCGTTCTGATACGCCTCATTCATCACCTCCGACAGCTGTTCCTCCGTCATGTCAATGGCTTCCCGGATCTCTCCGCGCACGTATACATGCTCTGACGAAACGCTTTCCGCGAAAGCTTCCGTGATGCCGAGGATCATGAGCAGCACAAGGATCCATGAAACAAGCTTCTTCATCGGGTATATTCCTCCTGAACTCATCATAATGGAAAAATCCTGTCGGGCCCATCCCCTCGCCAGGCGATTTGAAGCGCACACTCAACATACTTATATATTTTCCATTCCCGTCTGAAATCCTGCCATCGTCTGCTTTTGGATTTCCCGGTGCCTGCTGAATGGCGCCCGTCCCGTTTTTCTGTCATTTCTGCCTTGAGAGGATTTTTCAGATCCATTCACTTGTCGAAATCCTTTTTCATGCGATATAATTTTCCAGTCTGGAATCACATATCTGAAATCGGAGGCATCATTGATGAAAAGAATGGGACCCTGGATTCCCTCATCCGGCAGTATATCTATTCCGCGGATGGGAGCGGTGCCACGCCGGTGGAATTCGCTCATTTTGACGGCGCGGAA
>CAMOYA010000127.1 GCA_946629635.1 uncultured Clostridia bacterium | reverse complement strand
GAGGAATTGTCGGTTCAATGAATGAATATCTGGAGATCCGGGGTGCCCGGGAACACAATCTGAAAAACATCTCCCTGCGGATACCGCGCAATCAGATGACGGTGATCACGGGGCTGAGCGGGAGCGGCAAGAGCTCCCTTGCTTTTGATACCATTTATGCGGAAGGCCAGCGCAGGTATGTGGAAAGCCTTTCGAGCTATGCCCGCCAGTTTCTGGGGCAGATGGACAAGCCGGACGTGGACGCGATTGAGGGCCTCAGCCCCGCGATCTCCATCGATCAGAAGACGACAGGGCGGAATCCGCGCTCGACCGTGGGAACGGTGACGGAGATTCATGACTATCTTCGTCTGCTGTGGGCGCGGGTGGGCGTTCCGCACTGCCCGAAATGCGGCCGGGAAATCCGGAAGCAGACGGTGGACGAAATCGTGGATGCCGTCTGCCAGAGTCCTGAAGGAACGCGGATGCAGGTGCTCAGTCCCCTGGTCCGGGGCCGGAAGGGCGAACACCGGGATATTCTTTCCGGCGCCCGCAAAAGCGGATATGTCCGGGTGCGGATTGACGGGGAGATGTATGACCTGGAGGACACCCCGGCGCTGGACAAAAAGAAGAAGCACACGGTGGAAATCGTGGTGGACCGGCTGATCCGGAAGGAGACGAAGGAGTTCCGTCAGCGCCTGGCGGACGATATTGAGTCGGCCGCGGTCAAAAGCGCCGGGCTGGTCATTGTGGACCGGTTTGATCTGGGCGAAACGCTGTACAGCATGAACTATGCCTGCCCGGACTGCGGTATCTCCATCGAGGAGCTGACTCCCCGGATGTTTTCCTTCAACAGCCCGTATGGCGCGTGCCCGGCGTGCAGCGGACTCGGAACCCGGATGAAGATCAGCCGGGAGGCGATCTTTCCGGATGAAAACATGACGCTGCGGGAAGGTGCGCTGGCCGTGACCGGATTCAATGCGGACGACGGCGGAATGGCCGGGCAGTATTTTGCCGCCATGGGAGACAAGTATGGCTTTACCATGGATACGCCCGTGAACCGGATCAGCGAGGAGGGCATGAATGCCATTCTCTACGGCACCGGCAATGAAAAAATCACCGTTACCTATGAAGGTGCGCGGGGCAGAAGCGAGTACTCGACGACCTTTGAGGGCGTGATCCCGACCATTGAGCGGCGGTATAACGAAACCACCTCCGATGTCATGAAGCAGGCATATGAGGAATACATGGCGGAGGAAATCTGCCCGGAATGCGGCGGGAAGCGCCTGAAGCCGGAGGCCCGGGCGGTGACGGTCGGCGGAAAGAGCCTGCCCGAGGTCAGCGACATGAGCATTCTGGAAGCCCGGGCATTCTTCAGCGAACTGGATCTGCAGGGCAGCAATCAGGTGATTGCGGCGCAGATCATGAAGGAGATTGACAGCCGACTGGGCTTCCTGGGGGACGTGGGGCTCGGATATCTGACGCTCAGCCGCGGCGCGGCAACCCTCAGCGGCGGCGAAGCCCAGCGGATCCGCCTGGCAACGCAGATCGGCAGTGCGCTGATGGGCGTGATGTATGTGCTGGATGAGCCGAGCATCGGTCTGCATCAGCGGGACAACGCGAAGCTGATCGCGACCCTGCGCCGGATGCGGGATCTGGGAAACACGGTCATCGTCGTGGAACACGATGAGGAAACGATGAATGCGGCCGACTGGATTGTGGACGTCGGTCCCGGCGCCGGGGTACATGGCGGCTACATCGTGGCGGAAGGCACGGCGGAGATGATCAAAGCCTGTCCGGACAGCCTGACCGGTCAGTACCTGAGCGGTGCAAAGGCGGTTCCCGTTCCGAAAAAGCGGCGGAAGCCGACCGGCTATCTGACGGTTCACGGCGCGGAGGAGAACAACCTGAAGCATATTGACGTGAAGATTCCCCTCGGCGTGCTGACCTGCGTCACCGGCGTCAGCGGCAGCGGGAAGAGCAGCCTCGTCAATGAAATCCTGTATAAATATCTGGCCAAAAAGCTGAACCGGGCGAAGACGCGGCCCGGAAAGTTTGAATCGATGGACGGCGTGGAGAAGCTGGACAAGATCATCATGATTGACCAGAGCCCCATCGGCCGGACCCCCCGCAGCAATCCCGCCACGTATACCGGGCTGTTTGACATGATCCGCAAGATGTTTGCCATGAGTCCGGAAGCGAAGGCGAGAGGATACAAGGAGAACCGGTTCTCCTTCAACGTCAAGGGGGGCCGCTGCGAAGCCTGCCAGGGCGACGGCATGCGAAAGATCGAGATGCATTTCCTGCCGGACCTTTACGTCCCCTGCGATGTCTGCGGAGGAAAGCGGTATAACCGGGAGACGCTGGAGGTTACCTGGCAGGGAAAGAATATCAGCGATGTGCTGGAGATGACCGTGGAGGAGGCCATCGCCTTCTTTGAGAATCATCCCGCGATTCTCCGCAAGCTGGAAACGCTGAGCGACGTGGGTCTGGGATACATGAAGCTGGGCCAGGCGAGCACGACGCTGTCCGGCGGAGAAGCCCAGCGGGTGAAGCTGGCGACGGAGCTGAGCCGGAAGGCAACCGGCAAAACGATCTACCTGCTGGATGAGCCGACCACGGGGCTGCACATGGCGGATGTGGACCGGCTGGTATCGGTGCTGCAGCGCCTGACGGATGCGGGCAACACGGTGCTGGTGATTGAGCACAATCTGGATGTGATCAAGGTGGCGGACCGGATCATCGACCTGGGCCCCGAGGGTGGGGACGGCGGCGGAACGGTGGTCGCCGAAGGCACCCCCGAGCAGGT
>CAMOYA010000126.1 GCA_946629635.1 uncultured Clostridia bacterium | reverse complement strand
TGATGCGGAACGATCCCGAAATCTATCATCTGATGCAGTACGGCTTCGAAGGCGAAATGTACACCGTGGATGAGAACGGCCTGTTCTCCCGTCCCGAAGGCTTCGAAGATTCCAAGGACGGCGTCTCCTTCAACTTCTGGTGGGGCCGCAACGACAACCTGGAGTATCGCAATGCGCAGCTCGACTGGGATGCCATCAACAAGCTGTATGATGAATACGACAAGGTGAAGATCGACTATCCCTACGGCCAGTACATCTATGACAACTCCACGGTCGGCGTGTTCATGGACAACCTGAGCAACGTCTACAACACCTATATGCCGCGGATCGTGTTCGGCATGAACGATGATCCGGAAGCCCTGGTCGCGGAATTCCGTCAGGCGCTGAAGGATGCCGGCATCGACATGGTCATGGACGAGATCCAGAACCAGCTGAACGCTGTCTACGCGAAGTAATTCTCATCACCTCGGGGCTGTCCGCGGCGGAAATTCAACCGGGGACAGCCCCCTTTTTATGCCCCTGCGCCCGCGCGTGAGCAGGCCGGGAGCCCATTTCAAGCGAGGAGGAATCCTTCCGTGAAAAGAGAAAACCGCATCGATACCCATTGGCATTTCCATCCGGGCGATGTCCCGGACGCGTTCTATATGGGATACGACGACCGCGCCTGGCGGCAGGTGACCCTGCCCCATGACTGGGCGGTGGAGCATCCCTTCGACCCGTCCCACGCCAGCGGCACCGGATATCTGCCGGGCGGCACCGGCTGGTACCGGAAGCACTTCCGGCTCACGGAGGAGGAGGCCTCCCGCCGGGTCCGCCTCTGCTTCCAGGGCGTATACAAGCATGCCCGGGTCTGGATCAACAGCAATTTCCTGGGCAGCCATGCCTATGGCTACACGTCCTTTTCCTTTGATATTTCCGAATTCGTCCGCCCCGGCGAAAACGTGATCGCCGTCCGGGTCGAGCATGAAGACGTGGCGGATTCCCGCTGGTATACCGGCAGCGGCATCGACCGCCATGTCAGCCTCACGATCACGGATCCCGTCTCCTTCGATGAAAACGGCGTGTACGCGATCACGGAGAAGGCCGACGCGGACAGCGCGACCCTCCGGATCATCTGGTTCGCGGAGGAAGCCCAGTCCGTGCGCTTCTCCCTGAAGGCTCCCGGCGGCAAAACCGTCGGCCGGGCCACCTCCTCCGCCGGCGTCGGCATGAAGCGGATGAACGTCCGTCTCCCCCACTTCTGGAGTCCCGCCGATCCGTATCTGTACACGCTGCGCTGCGAAGCCCTCTCCGGCGGAGAGGTGAAGGATACGCTGGAGATCCCCTTCGGCATCCGCACCATCCGCTTCGATCCGGATCACGGATTCTTCCTGAACGGGGAGAACATGAAGCTGAAAGGCGTCTGCGTCCATCATGACGCCGGCTGCCTCGGCGCGGCCGTGCCGAAAAAGGTCTGGAGGAAGCGGCTGGAATCCCTCCGGCGGATGGGCTGCAACGCGATCCGGACCGCGCACAACCCGCCGGATCCGGATCTGCTGGACCTGTGCGACGAGATGGGCTTCCTCGTCATGGACGAGGCCTTCGACGAATGGGAGGGCATCAAGAACAAATGGTGGCAGGGCCACAACGTCTATCCGCCGAAGCATTACGGCTACGCCGAGGATTTCCCGGAGTGGCATGAGCGGGATCTGACCAGCATGGTGGAGCGGGACCGGAATCACCCCTGCGTGATCCTCTGGAGCATCGGCAACGAGATTGATTATCCGAACGATCCCTATGTGACGCCGCTGTTCCGGGAGGTGCTGGGCAACAACGATGCCAACAAGCCGCTGGCGGAGCGCCTCTACGACGTCCGGAAGCCGGATGCCGGCCGGCTGGCCGTCGTCGCGCGGGAGCTGACGGAGCTGGTGCACGAGCTGGACGACAGCCGTCCGGTCACCAGTGCCCTGAGCTTTCCGGAGCTGAGCAACCGCACCGGCTATGCGGACGCCCTCGATCTGTCGGGATACAATTACCGGGAGCAGTTCTATGAGGCGGATCACCGCGAGTGGCCGGACCGCGTGATTCTCGGCAGCGAAAACAGCCACGACCCTGCCGCCTGGCGGGCCGTGGAGGATCATGATTTCATCTCCGGTCAGTTCCTGTGGACCGGCATCGATTTTCTGGGAGAATGTCCCGGCTGGCCGAAGCGCATCAGCCAGGCCGGCGCGCTGGATCTGCGCGGAAAGGAAAAACCGCTGTTCGCCCAGCGCCAGGCGCTGTGGACAGATTCGCCGGTGATCCGGCTGGCGGTCAGCGATGCCGCATCGGAGGACCGGGGCGCCTGGGGCGAATGTTTCCGCTGGGAAGGAACGCCCGGGGAGGAAAAGCGCGTCGCCTGCTATACCAACGGCAAAACCGCCGAGCTGTTCCTGAACGGCCGGAGCCTTGGCGCACGGGAGCTGTCCCGGGAGGACGGCGGCCGCGCCGTATGGACCGTTCCGTATGAAGCGGGTTCGCTGGAGGTCCGGACGGATGGCGCGGAGGATCGGCTTTCGACGCCTGAAAAGGCCGTATCCCTGACCGTCGAATCCCCCGACAGGAGCCTGAAGGCGGGCGGCACGGACATCCTGCAGGCGGAGATCCGTCTGCTGGACGCGGATGGGAATCCTGCCCTGGATGAAGCCGTCCACGTTCAGACGATCGGGGATCTGAAGCTGCTGGGGCTGGAGAACGGCATCCCGGATGATCTGACCCCCTATGGCGAGCCCTGGCGGCTCACCCGGGAGGGAACCCTGACGGCTTATCTCCGCGCCGGAGAAACC
>CAMOYA010000125.1 GCA_946629635.1 uncultured Clostridia bacterium | reverse complement strand
TTCTTCGCCCAAATCTTCTTTCCCGATGCGTATAGGCGTCCAGCGCCAGATCATAGTCATGCACCGTGAAATCCGGCCACAGCGTTTCCGGAAACACGAATTCCGCATACGCGTTCTGATACAGCAGGAAGTTGCTCAGCCGCTGCTCCCCGCTCGTGCGGATCAGCAGATCCACATCCGGCTGCCCGCGGGTATACAGATGCTCCGCAATCGTCGCCTCCGTGATCTGCTCCGCGCGCAGCGCGCCGTTGCGCACCAGCGTGGCAATCTCCTGCGTCGCCTTCACCAGCTCCGCCCGTCCGCCGTAGTTCACGGCGATGTTCAGCCGCAGCCCGGTGTTCCGCTCCGTCCGCGTTTCGGCCGCCTTCAGGGTTTCCCGCTGCGCCTCCGGCAGGCCTCCCTTGTCCCCCAGAATCAGGATCCGGACGTTCTTCGCGTCCAGCTCGTCGATCTCGGAGTCAAAAAAGTCCAGAATCAGCTGCATCAGCGCGGCGACCTCCTCCGCGCTCCGGTTCCAGTTCTCGGTGGAAAAGGCATAAAGGCTCAGCGCCCGGATGCCCAGGTCATCCGTATGCCGGATGATCTCCCGCAGGGTTTCCGTCCCCTGCCGGTGCCCCCGGGAAACGCTCAGGCGGTGCTTCCGGGCCCACCGGCCGTTCCCGTCCATGATGATGGCCACATGCTCCGGCAGCCTGGCAAATTCATCCGCGCTCCGCGGCGCCTTCTTCAGCGCCCGGATCAGATCCCGATTCCACTTGATTCGCATATTTCTCTCCATGACCGGCAAAACCCGCCTCCAGGCGGGTTTTGCGTATCCAGTCCGTCCTCTCCGGATCAGACCTCCATGATTTCCTTTTCCTTCTTCGCGTAGACCCCATCCACATCCTTGATGGCCTTGTCCGTCTGCTTCTGCAGCTTCTCCTCGGCGTCCCGCTGATCGTCCTCGGTGATCTCGCTGTTCTTCTTCATCTTCTTGATCTGCTCCATCGCGTCCCTCCGGATGTTGCGGATGGCCACCTTGGCCTCCTCCGCGCCCTTGGAGGCCACCTTGGTCAGATCCCGGCGGCGCTCCTCGTTCAGCTCCGGGAAGACGAGGCGGATGATTTTTCCGTCATTGGAGGGATTCAGGCCCAGATCGCTCTTCTGGATCGCCTTTTCGATCTGCGGAATCAGCTTCGCTTCCCAGGGAGCGATGACCAGCAGCCGGGGTTCCGGCGCGGAGATGTTGCCCACCTGGTTAATCGGCGTCGGCGTTCCGTAATAATCCACCATGATCCGGTCCAGCAGCTGGGGATTCGCCCGGCCGGCCCGCAGGCCGACCATGTCCCGCTCATAGGCGGCACAGGATTTCTGCATTTTCTCTTCCGCGTTTTTCAGGACATCGTCAATCATTTTCAGGGTCCCTCCTCTATTCAAAATCCGCTCGGTATTCCGATCTGCTGTGCTCTATTATACCGGTTTTCACCCGGCTTGACAATACGCGAATTAACGATGTGCGCTGTTCGGTTTCTCCGCCAGATCAATGGCATGCAGCGTTCCGATGATTCCGAGCGCGCAGGCAATGATCACCGCTCCGCAGGCCGTAAACGTCCAGTCCTCCGCCATGTACAGCCAGTCCCCCCGGGTGGCCCGGAAGATCAGCGCCGCGATCTGGCCGACCAGCACGAACACGGCGATGGCCGCCGACGAGCGGGACGCCCGGATGAAGCTGTGCATATACTGATCCCGCCGCATCGGTTTGCCCCGCAGCGGCAGCGTGAAAACGCCCATGATCAGATACATCGCCGGAAAAAGGCCCGCCACCAGCGGCAGCAGAACCAGCAGCTGGCTGCCCGCCAGATGCGTCAGCAGCAGCATCCGGAAATAAGCCGCCACCAGCAGTGCCGCCAGCCCGACGCAGATCCACAGCCGACAGAAAACGCCCGCGGAAGGGTTCCGAAGAACCGTCCACGGGCCGATATACCGGGCTTTCTGACGGGTTCTGCCCTTCGCGTCCTTTTCCTCGATGACCTCAAAGTCATCGACGTACTTCTTCAGATCGCTGAAGGATTTTTTGCTTCCCGCAAATCCGTCAAACAGTCCCATATTTCACTCCTTATGTGCATGATCCCCTTCGTTTGCTGCCAGCTGATCAGATGAAGGGGGATGGGGCTTTGGGGCAAGCCCCCCTATCCAAAGAGCAGCATCGTCACCCCGACAATCACCAGAATCAGCAGAAAGCACGGCAGCGCGATCGTCAAAAGCCCGCTGACCATCAGCGCCAGATGATCCTTCTTTTCCAGCTCCGGCTCATCGCTCTCCGTCATTTCCTGCTTCATCTGCTCGGAAGGGCGCATGCTCAGGCCTCCTTCTTCTGATTGATCTCAAAGAGGAAGTTCTTGTTCTCATCCAGCTTTCTGTCCGGATAATGGCAGGCGCAGAAATGGTTCGGCTCGATCTCCACCAGCGGCGGCGTCACGCGGCGGCACTTCTCCGTCGCCATATAGCAGCGGGTGCAGAACTTGCATCCGGGCGGCGGGTTGACCGGGCTCGGAATGTTGCCCTCCAGGATGATCCGCTCCTTCTCGGCGGAGCCGGGCTCCGTCGTCGGAATGGAGGACAGCAGCGCCACCGTATAGGGATGCCGCGGATCGTTGAAGATCGTGTTCTTGTCCGCCAGCTCGACCACGCTGCCCAGGTACATGACCGCGATCCGGTCCGAGATGAACTTGACGACGGACAGGTCGTGGCTGATGAACATATAGGTCAGATGCTGCTTTTCCTTCAGCTCCTGCAGCAGGTTGATGATCTGGCTCTGAATCGACACGTCCAGCGCGGACACGCACTCGTCGCAGACCACGAACTTCGGCTGAACCGCCAGCGCGCGGGCGATGCAGATGCGCTGCCGCTGGCCGCCGGAGAACTGGTGCGG
>CAMOYA010000124.1 GCA_946629635.1 uncultured Clostridia bacterium | reverse complement strand
TCGTTCTCGACGGTATACTCCCAGTTCCCGACCTCCGGATCGCTGGGCAGGTACAGGTCGATCCCGTTCGGTTCAGAATCGGATTCCGCCCACGCTCCGGTCGTCAGAACCAGCAAAGCCGTCAGCAGCAGAATCGCGATCCGCCTGAACCGCATATGCCCCGCCAGGCCCTCTCTGATCCGATGCGTTCCGTTCATGCCGCAAACCTCCTTCTTTTCCCCGGTCTCAGGCGTTCCTTCACGCGTCCGGGCTTTTCCCCTTCCGGCTGTACTTCGCCTTCATCTCCGCCTGATGCCGCTTCCGGCAGTTGTTGCAGTAGTTCGGATAATGCTCCAGCGTGTTCGGGAATGTGAAGAAGTTTCCGCAGGCCTTGCATTTTCTTTTGATCTTCCGCGGCGCGCCGGCTCTCTGCTTTTCTTCCTTCTCCGCAGCGAACTTCTTTTTGCATTCCTTGCAGTAATTCGGAATATGATCCCATGAGGGATCCACCGAAAAGGTCTTTCCGCAGCCCCTGCATGTCTTTTTGATGCGGGCGGGCTGCGCCGGCGCCTGCGTCTGCTCCGGCTGCGGAGCCGGCGCCTTCCGGCCGAACCAGCTCCGGATCTTTTCAATCAGATTCATGCTCCTGTATATCCCCTTTTTTTCAGAATCAGTTCACTTCACAAATTCCGGCCGGATGAACGCCACGCCGTTCTTCTTCAGATCCTCCAGCAGCAGCCGGTAGTATCCCGGAACCAGCTCGTCCGTCTCGTCATGCGCATGCAGCAGAAGGATATGCCTGCCTTCCGGCGCGTACAGCGCCGCGCCGTTATCCGGCGCCATGTTCCGGACCCTTTTCCACACGTCGTCCATCGTGTACCCGCTGTTCGGGCGGATATTGTATTCCGTGAAATCGAAGGTCCATAATGTATCGATATCCCGGTCGAGCCCGCTTTCCCGCCACCAGGCATACGGGATCTGCGTATCGTTCACCTTGCTGAAGCCCTTCTCCCGCAGGTATGCCTGCAGCGCATCCTTTTTTTCCTGTCCCTTGTCGCCGTAGGGAAACCGGAAAGGCCGGTATACCCGCTTCACGCCGGCCAGCTCATACACCCGGTCCAGCACTTCCTCGCACCGTTCGATCTCCCGGATCCCCTCCTCCAGCGACAGCTGAGAAAAGTGCGGATGGGAATATCCGTGGTTCCCGACGATCATCCCGTGCTGCAGCGCGTATACCGCCGGCTCGGGATTCTTTTCCGCCTTCTCCCCGACCGCGAACATGATGGCCTGGATCCCGGCTTCGTTCAGATAGTCCACGATCGCCCGGGTATTGCCGGACGGGATATCATCGATTGTCAGCAATGCCTGAATCATTTCCGTTTTCCCCTTCATCCCATACTGTTATTGTGCAAGCTTCACTTCCATCGGATTGCCGCTGTATCCGTCCAGGCAGAGCATTCCGTTGCTCTCCTCATACATCTCCCAGTACAGCGCGAACGGCTCCAGCAGGTTGCTGCCCATCTCCGTCTCCAGATCCTGCTTTCCATGGAACACCACCCGCAAGGGTTCCGCCCCCTCCAGCTGAGCGAAGGCCCGCTCCATGGCCAGGTCCGACAGGAAGGACCAGCTGTTCTGGTCAAAGCGGATCAGCATGGTCTGGCAGAAATCCTTTTCCCGCTCCTCGAAGTCATCCTCCTCCGACAGCTCGCTGAAGGTGTATTCCTTGCCCATCACGGTAAAGGTCACGGAGGAGATGTCCATGAAGCCCTCCTTCGTGTTCAGATAGATCCACATGCGCAGCACGGGGCAAACCTCGTCCGTATCCGGATCCATCACCAGGATGTCAAAGTCCGTATAGCTGTAGTACTCGTCCGACTCATTGTCATGGGAAAAAGCCAGGCTCTCCACCGGCAGGTTGTTGGTCACAAAGATGCTTCCGGTGCTTTCGCTGGTGCTGATCTCCAGCGTCCCCTCCGCCACGGCCGGACTGTTCTCAATCACGCCCATGTCGAAGATGCCCCCGTTCCAGGACGGGCCGTCATCGATGCCCAGCTCCAGCGGCTCGTAATGGTAGCTCCAGTCCCCTTCCTGAACCGTCAGGCTCTTCAGGACCGCTTCCGCCTCGCTGCCGAAGTACACCTCCGTCCGGTACAGGCTGATCAGCATCCACAGATCCTCCCGGAGCTCCGCCATGTAGTAGACCATCTGCATGCCGAAGCGGGTGCCCCTGAAGCCGGGCATGACCATTCCCAGCTGATACAGCGTCTCGGTTTCCGTCAGATCCTCGTTCTTGGCCAGATCCTCCCGCAGGGAAGCCTCGTCCGGCCAGAAGCTGAGCGCCATATACGGCGCCCCGGATTTGGCGGATTCGTTCGGCGCGATGGCGAACCGGAACTCTCCGAAGCTGACGGACGGGAACCAGTATTCCGTCGGCACCTCCGCCGTCACGGTCACCTTGCCGCGGCCGCCCTTGATATCCACGCTCTGCGTGTTCTCCGCCGTCGGGCTGCTGCCCGCCTCCCGGTTGCCGATCCGCGGCAGGAACGAGATATCCGCGTTCTCATATTCATCGCTGCTCATGCCGGTCGAAATGGATGTCACGCCCCAGAAGCCGTCGAAATTCCGGAACGTCACCGCCACGGAGACATTCCCGTCGGTCCATACCGCCGCATGCCTGTCCTCTTCGGTCTTTTCCTTCAGAAGGCCCCATTTGCCCACGGCGTTGCTCACGTCGTCAAAGCTCATCTGCTTCCAGAAGCTGCTCGCATCCCCCAGCCATTTGTACATGGAGGCCAGCAGCGGCCGGGAAACGATGCCGTTGCCGTCCCCGTGAGGCTCCTCCGCCCCCGCCCCGAAGCAGAAAACCAGCGCCAGCAGCATCAGCAGAATCATCCATCTTTTCTTCATCCGTTTCACCCTCTTTTCATGCAGTTTTGATCATCTCGTTCTTGGGATCC
>CAMOYA010000123.1 GCA_946629635.1 uncultured Clostridia bacterium | reverse complement strand
TTGTTCATCACATCGGGTTTGCACAGCTCCCGTCCCTGAATACGCGTCATCAGCAGCCAGTCCCGGCCGTCCTGCACTTCATGCGCAGCGATCCGGGGGACTGGCGCTTTCCCTGCAAGCCACTCCAGGATCCGCACATCAACGGTATCCCTGTCGTCTGCGGGGCGGATCTTCAGTACATAATCATCAAAAAGAAATACCTGTGCCCCGGATTGTCCGAGACTGTCCATTTTTCCCGCCTGGCGGCCGAGAACAGAAGCGATCGAAGCGGGCATCTGATTCACGATTCGCGATAGAACGTCCATTGATTTTCTCTCCTGTAAATCATGGGATCGGTCCGGACGGATCAGGTTTTCTGTCATGTGCATTTCTTCCTGCCGGCGCAAACCGGGCATCACATGGCGAAGCCCGATACCGGATGCTGATCATGATAACGGATCATTTCCGGAAGCTAAGCATATCATAATCATTCCGGCCGATCAACAACGCTGATTCCGGTCCGAAAAAATCAGCCGCCTGGGGGTACACCATTTTCATGGATCTCCAACCAGGGCACCGGCTTGTTTTTCTTCGGTATGTTTTTTGTGTTTCGGACGTTAGTCCTTTACAGGGATAAAGCGGGGGCGTTATAATACAGAAACCGGCCGGGTCTTCCGAAGCGTTCATCCGGAGGGCGGCCAAGGCGCTTGCGGAGCGCTGACGAAATCATCAACTGGAGGAATCTCACCATGAAAAAACTGATTGTGTTGCTGGTTGCACTGTCCCTTTGTCTGGCTTCCTGCGCTTTTGCGGAGGGTGCGATTCCCGGCCTGGAGGACGGGGTTCTGACGGTGGCCATGGAATGCGCCTACGCGCCGTACAACTGGGCACAGCCGGATGATTCCAACGGCGCGGTTCCGATCAAGGACAAGCCCGGCCTGTATGCGAACGGATATGACGTGATGATGGCCAAGGCCATCTGCGAGGCCAACGGCTGGCAGCTGGAGATTGTGCAGCTGGACTGGGACAGCCTGATTCCCGCGATTCAGAGCGGCATCGTGGACGCGGTGATCGCCGGCCAGAGCATGACGAAGGAACGGATGGAAGCCGTGGATTTCGCGGGTCCCTATCTGTACGCGACCATCGTGTGCCTGGCGAAGGAAGGCAACGCCAACGCCGCTGCAAAGGGCATCAGCGAGCTGAGCGGCAGCGCCACCAGCCAGAGCGGCACCATCTGGTATGACACCTGCCTGCCGCAGGTGAAGGGCGCCACGATCGTGCCTCCGGCCGAATCCGCCCCCGCGATGCTCATGGCGGTGGAGAGCGGCACGGTGGACTTTGTCTGCACGGACATGCCCACGGCGCAGGGCGCGCTGATTGCCTATCCGGACCTGAAGCTGCTGGACTTCGCCGGCTCCGGGGATGATTTTGCGGTGTCCGACGAGGATATCAATATCGGCATTTCCATCCAGAAGGGGAATACGGCCCTGCTGGATGCGCTGAACGCGTACCTGCAGCAGAAGACGGCGGATGATTTCAACGCCCTCATGGCGGAAGCGATCAAGGTTCAGCCGCTGGGAGAGTAACCGCCGCGCAGATCAGGAAAGAGGACATCCATGCTGACGCAATTATTCTCGGATATCGGGTCCATCTGGGCCAAATACGGGAGCGTATATCTGACCGGTATTGCCAACACGCTGATTCTGGCGACGGTGTCGACCCTGATTGGCTGTGTGATTGGCTTTTTCTGCGGAATTCTGCAGACCATTCCCTACGGGCCGGGTGACCTGTGGGTCAAACGGTTCTTTCTGAAGCTCCTGCGGATCGTGATCCGGGCGTATGTCGAGGTTTTCCGCGGCACGCCCATGATCCTGCAGGCGGTCTTCATCTATTACGGCATGCCGTATTTCTTCGGCATCTCGTTCAAGGATATCTGGACGGTCAGCATTATCGTCGTTTCCATCAATACCGGAGCGTACATGGCCGAATCCGTCCGGGGCGGGATCATCAGCATCGATCCGGGGCAGTTCGAAGGCGCCAAAGCCATCGGCATGAACCATTTTCAGACGATGCTCTATATTATCCTGCCCCAGACGCTGCGCAACATCATGCCGCAGATCGGCAACAACTATATCATCAACGTGAAGGATACCTCCGTCATGTTCATCATCGGCTTCCAGGACTTCTTCGCGGTTCACAAGATGGTCAGCGGCGCGGTGTTCAAGTATTTCCCCTCCGCATTTCTGGAGATGGGCGGTTATCTGTTCCTGACGCTGCTGGCCAGCTTCCTCCTGCGGAAGCTGGAGAAAAAACTGGCCGGGAAGAGCAGCTATGAGCTGGTCAACACGGATCAGCTGGTGATGACTGCGGGAACCTACATCATTTCCGGCAAGGCGCCCTATGATGAGAAGAACCGGGATTACAAGGGGGAGATGCAATGAGTGAGCCAATTCTGGAGGTACGGCATCTCTCCAAAACCTTCGGTACCAATGCGGTGCTCAAGGATGTGGACTTTTCCGTCTCCCAGGGGGACGTGACCTGCATTATCGGTGCCAGCGGCAGCGGCAAGAGCACCCTTCTGCGCTGCATCAATCTGCTGGAGACCCTGACTACGGGAGAAATCCTGTTTCACGGGCAGAGCGTCACGGACGGCAAAACCAACCAGAGCGCCTACCGGGCCCGGGTGGGCATGGTTTTTCAGAATTTCAACCTGTTTTATAACCTGACGGTCCTGGACAACTGCATGATCGGCCAGCGCAAGGTGAACCGCGCGCCGAAAAAGGATGCCCGGGACCGGGCGCTGTTTTACCTGAACAAGGTGGGCATGCTGCCCTATATCAACGCCCGCCCCGCCCAGATCTCCGGCGGTCAGAAGCAGCGCGTCGCCATCGCGCGGGCGCTGGCCATGGAGCCGGAGGTGCTGCTGTTTGACGAACCGACCTCCGCCCTGGATCCGGAGATGGTGGGAGAGGTGCTGGATGTCATGAAGAGCCTGGCGGCGGAGAAGATGACCATGCTGGTGG
>CAMOYA010000122.1 GCA_946629635.1 uncultured Clostridia bacterium | reverse complement strand
CTCCCGGCGGCCTCTTTCGTGACCCCCTCGAGCGAGCTTGCATAGGATATCAAATAAAAAACCGAATGTCAAGCACTTTTTTTCAAAAAAATAAGGAAAATCAACGTTTCCGGACGTTGATTTTTGGGCGGTTCCGAATGTTCGGGTTTTCTGCGGTTCCGCTGCCCTTTTGCCGCTTGTTTAGTTCGGGTTCGTGCAAAGCGATTCGCGGACCTGTCCTGCATCGAGGACGGTGGTGACGATTCCGCCGCCGAGGCAGGTTTCACCGTCATAGAGGACGGCGCTCTGGCCTGGGGTGATGGCACGCTGCGGTGTGAGGGCATGAATCATGAGGTGATCACCGTCCATCGTTACCTCCACCGGCTGATCCGGCTGACGGTAACGGAACTTTGCCGTGCACTGAAGCGTTTCGCCTTCCCTGAGGGGGGATTCCCCCACCCAGGTGACATCCTCCGCCCGGCAGCGGGTGCTGTAGAGCATGGGATGATCATCGCCCTGGGCCACCAGCAGCCGGTTTTTCTCCAGATCCTTTCCGATGACAAACCAGCTCCGCCCGTCGCCCCGGCCGCCGATTCCCAGACCGCGGCGCTGTCCCAGCGTATAGTACATGAGCCCGTCGTGACGGCCAACGGCATTTCCTTCCGGGTCCACCATATCCCCGGGCTGAGCGGGCAGGTATTCTGACAGGAATTTCTTGAAATTTCGTTCCCCGATAAAGCAGACACCGGTCGAATCCTTTTTGGCACTGACCGGCAGGCCGTTCTTCGTCGCGATTTCCCGGACCTGCGCCTTCGTCATCCCGCCCACCGGAAACACGGACTTCTTCAGCTGCTCCGCATGCACCATATAAAGGAAATAGCTCTGATCCTTGTTGGGATCCGTTCCCTTCAGCAGCGCTCCGGCTCCGTCCGTCCGCACGAAATGGCCCGTCGCCATCCGGGCCGCACCCAGGCTCATCGCAAAATCCAGAAAAGCCCGGAACTTGATTTCCCGATTGCACAGGACGTCCGGATTCGGCGTGCGGCCCGCACGGTACTCCTTCAGGAAATAGGAAAAAACGCGATCCCAGTATTCCTTCGCAAAATTGACGCTGTAGCAGGGAATGCCGATCAGGTCGCACACATCGCGCACGTCCCGCCAGTCCTGCTCCGCCGTACAGACGCCGTTGTCGTCCTTCTCCTCCCAGTTCTTCATGAAGACCCCGACAACATCATAGCCCTGCTCCTTCAGAAGCAGGGCCGCAACGGAGGAATCCACGCCCCCGCTCATTCCGACAACGATTCTCTCGCTCACTTTTCCATCTCCATCAGCCGCGCCAGCACCCTGTCCGCAATCTCCTTCGCGATCGAATCCCGATCTCCTTCGGCATTCACCACCGCAAAGCGCTCCGGACTGCGGGCAATCAGCGTCCGATAGCCGTCCTCCACCCGGGCATGGAAGCTTTCCGCCTCCATCTCCAGCCTGTCCGGCTCGCTGGCAGCGCATCGGCGCTCCAGCGCTTTCCGGTGGTTGATATCCAGATAGACCGTCAGATCCGGCATCGTACCGTCCACTGCGGGCGCATTGATCTCCAGCACCCGATCCACACCCAGCTCCCGGCCGCCTCCCTGATAGGCCACGGAGGAATCCAGGAACCGGTCGCAAAGCACCAGCTGTCCCCGCTTCACCGCCGGACGGATCACTTCCCTCACCAGCTGCGCCCTGGACGCCGCATACAGCAGCGACTCCGTTTCCCGGGTCATCTCCCGGTTTTCCCGGTCCAGCAGGATCTCCCGGATCTTTTCCCCGATCGGCGTTCCTCCGGGTTCCCGGGTTTCCAGCACATCGAAGCCGTACCGTCCGAGCAGATCCTGCAGCCGCTCCAGCTGCGTTCCCTTGCCGCTGCCGTCCAGCCCTTCCATGGAAAGAAACGCTCCCGGCGCACGCTCCGCGTCCGGGCAAAGAATATCCAGTATTTCCAGCGGGGTGTGGGCTATTTTCTCCGCTCCGGACTCCCACAGCTCCTCTTCGCTGCCATATCCATAGGTGACGCCCAGGGTATGAACGCCGGCCTTGACGCCCCCGTCCATATCAAACTTCCGGTCGCCCACCATCCAGACTTCCCCGTACGACTGCGGCAGCGCCTGACGGATCAGGTGCTCCTTTTCCGCATGTCCGTCCGTGGCGGAAACGACAGTCTCCATCCAGTCCAGCAGCCCGAAATGATCCAGGATCCGCTTCGTCGGATTGATCGGCTTTCCGGTGACCACGCCCAGATGGAAACCCTGCCTGTGCAGGGTGCGCAGCATCGTCCGGACACCCGGATAGACCCGGTTTTCAAACAGTCCGACCGCATTGTACCGCTCCCGGTAGATTGTCTGCGCCTGCTGCGCCGTCTCCGGGGTCATGCCCATATATTCCTGGAAGGACCAGAGCAGCGGCGGTCCCACGAACTTTCGCAGGGTCGCCGCGTCCGGCTCCGGAAGGTTCATCTTCCGTGCGGCATGACGGACGCTGTTCCAGATGCCCTCTTCCGACTGGGTCAGCGTCCCGTCCAGATCAAACAGTACCCATGGTTTCATGCTTTTCCTTAACCCTCGACCCGAATCACATTTTCCACCTTGCAGATTTCCGGATTGAGCGACTTCACCACGCGCTGAACCGCCTTTTCCGGCGCACTGTGGGTGATCACGATCAGCGTGGCTTTGCCGCCCGGCTCCGCACCCTTCTGCAGCATGGCGGACACGGAAATGCCTTCTCCCGCCAGCCGGCCGGTCACCTCCGCCAGCACGCCGGGTGCGTCCTTCGCCTTCATGCGGATAAAATACTTGCTGTGCCAGTCATCCGCCACAGGCAGGGGATCTTCCCGCAGGAAGGGCATGGGATGCACCGCATTCTGCGATGCCTGAATGATATCGCCCACGATGGCGCTGGCTGTCGGCGCGTCCCCGGCGCCACGGCCCTCCAGCATCATATCCTTGAAGGAATGGCCGTACAGATAAACCGCATTCAGGGATCCGTCCACCCGGGCCAGCGGATGATCTGCCGGCAGGAAGGCCGGATGCAC
>CAMOYA010000121.1 GCA_946629635.1 uncultured Clostridia bacterium | reverse complement strand
ATCGGATGCGTTCTGAAGCAAGTGCGGAGCAGGCGAAATGATGTGCGCCCGAAGCTGCTGCAGATGTTCAGAAGGCAGGATGCCCAGCTCCTCCTGAAAGGCGCGGCGGAAGGTGCGCATGTTGGCATACCCGCACAGACCGCAGATGTCCGTCAGCGTCAGATCCGGATTTCGCATCAGCAGGCGCGCCCGCTCGATCCGGATCGCGTTGATGAACCGGCGGAAATTGATATGCAGCCGTTCCGAAAAGAAATGGGAAAGGTGGGAAGCGCTGATTCCCAGCGCCCGGGAAGCGCTCTCCAGGGTGATCTCTTCAAAGGCGTGCTCCGAAATATAGTGGATGACCCGCGCGCCCAGGTCCTGCCCCGCGAAATCGTAGACTGGCAGATAGGTCATCCGGTGCAGCACGCAGGCCAGCAGCACATGCAGATAGGCGATGCACAGGGGCAGGTCGTCATCCATGTTCAGCTTTCTCAGCTGCCGGACGGCGAGGCGGAGCTCCTCGCCCGCGGCGGAGAAGGGAAGGATTGGGCTTTCCGGCTGCAGCCCATGGAAGGTTCCGGCGTATTCCTGGATGATATCCGGCGGAAAGATGGCGACCAGACCTTCCACATCGCTGCTCAGGGTGGCATAGCTGTGGGGAACCAGCGGGAAGATCACGGCCACATCCCCGGGGGAGAGGGCGTACGTCACCTCGCCGATTCCCATTTCAGCGGATCCATGGGTCAGCACCACCATCTCCGCCAGGCCGTGCACATGCATCGGGAAGGGAAAATGGGTCATCTCCCCAATAAACAGGGACTCCTTCCGCTGCTCATAAAAGGTATACATCCGCCGCCTCCATCAGAAAAAGCAATAAATGAGAAGAAAATACATTCCAATCCGGAGGACCGGAGCAGATCCGGGAATCCGGACTTTGTTTGAATTCCTGCGCTTCTGCGCACAGATTGAGGCTGGAACGGATATCCGATTCGGATATTTTTGTCCGCTCCATCATTCATCAATCTGTGCGATATGGTATATTATACACCAGATCAAACACAAATAAAACGGTTTTTTGGGATCAAAAAGATATTTTTGTCCCCTGATAATCGGAAAACAGCCTTGTGAGGCCTCTGAAAAATTGATATAAATAGGGCAAATAAGAAAGCAATATGTGAGGAAAAAATTCCGCCAGAACCGGTGATCCGGCGATGCGGAAGGGAATGCCGGGATATTTCAGGTGACAGAGGGGAGTGAAAAAGATGAGCAAGAAGACCAGATCGTATGTGGAGTTCCTGTATATTCTCCCGCTCCTGATTCTGGTTGCGCTTGTTTCCTACTATCCGCTGTACGGGTGGATCTACGCATTCCACGATTACATGCCGCCGAAACCCATTTCCGCGGAAACCTTCGTGGGCTTCAAATGGTTCGAATTCATCATCTCCAACCCGGTGCGCACGGCGGATGTCTGGCGGGTGCTGGTCAATACCTTTGCCATGAGCGGCATCAGCCTGCTGTTCAGCTGGTTCCCGATGATCTTTGCGGTGTTTCTCAACGAGATCCGCTGCAGGCCGTACCGCAAGTTTGTTCAGACGGTGACGACCCTGCCGAACTTCATCAGCTGGGTGCTGGTTTTCTCGGTGGCGTTCAACGTGCTCAGCTCCACCGGCGCGGTCAATACGGTGCTGGTCAGCCTGGGCATCATCGACAAGCCCATCGCTTTCCTCAGTTCCAAGGAGCATGTCTGGTTCCGGATGTGGCTCTGGCTGACCTGGAAGAACGCGGGCTGGGCGGCGATCATGTACCTGGCGGCGATCTCCGCGATCGACGAGCAGATGATTGAGGCGGCCAAGGTGGACGGGGCGACCCGGATGCAGATCATCTGGCGGATCACGATTCCGTGCCTGCTGCCGACCTACTTCGTCATCGTCATGCTGAACATCGCGAACTTCCTCTCCAACGGCATGGAACAGTATTACGTTTTCCAGAACGCCTTCAACAAGAAGTCGATCGAGGTGCTGGACCTGTACGTGTACAACATCGCGACGACCGGGCGGGGCAACTATCCGCTGTCCACGGCGATCAGCATGCTCAAGAGCATCGTCAGCGTGGTGCTGCTCTTCGTAACGAACACCGTGTCCCGGCTGGTCCGGGGCGAAGGCTTCGTGTGACGGAAGGGAGGATGGAGAGATGACGACCAAAGCGGTACATCCCGGCGCCAGACACCGGAATCCCATGGACCGGCAGAGCATCGGCGACCGCGTGATCAGCGTGATCACCTATATCGTGTATGCCTTCTTCGCCTTTGTCTGCGCGTATCCGTTTTACTACATCATTATCAATTCCATCAGCGCCAACAACCTGAGCGAGCGGGGCAAGGTGCTCTTCTGGCCGATGGAAGTCCATTTCAAGAATTATGAGCGGATGGTCAGCATTCCGGGACTCATGGATGCGGCCAAGATTTCCCTTCTGCGTACGGTGATCGGAACGATCCTGACGGTGATGATCGCGGCCTTCCTGGGCTACATGTTCACCCGGGAAACCATGTGGAAGCGGAAGCTGTGGTTCCGCTTCGTCGCGGTGACCATGTACTTCAATGCCGGCATCATTCCCTGGGTGCTGTGCATGCGGAATCTCGGCCTGGCCAACAACTTCTGGGGCTATGTGTTCCCCATGATCGTCCAGCCGTTCTACATCATCCTGTGCAAGACCTATTGCGAGTCAGTGCCGAAGGAGCTGCAGGAGGCGGCGGAGATCGACGGGGCGGGAACGCTCCGGGTCTTCTGGCAGATTATGCTGCCGGTCATCAAGCCGATTCTGGCGACCATCGCGATCTTCGCGGCGGTCAACCAGTGGAACGCGTTCCAGGACAATCTGCTGCTGATGACCAACCGCCCGGATCTGAACACGCTGCAGTACGTGCTGTATCAGTACATCAGCCAGGCCAACAGCCTGAAGACGCTGATCAGCAACACCACGAACTCCAGCGCGATCATGGCAGGCCTGGCAACGGCGGCGACGGCCACCTCCATCCGCATGTCGGTGACGGTCGTGGTCGTGCTCCCGGTCATGCTGATCTATCCCTTCTTCCAGCGGTTCTTCACCAAGGGAATCATGATCGGTGCGGTTAAAGGATGA
>CAMOYA010000120.1 GCA_946629635.1 uncultured Clostridia bacterium | reverse complement strand
CTTCTTCCGGGAGGTGGCCCGGCGGCGGTTCAGCTCCCGCAGGAACAGCTCTTCATCGAAGGGAATGGTCACGGTTTCATTCAGCCAGGAGGAGAGATACATCGCGTTGGACAGCGTCAGCCCGCGGAGGCCTTCAACGCCCTCCGCCACCAGGGGCGTTCCGTGCAGGATGCGGCCGGCGAAAGCCTTCATCACGCCGGTATGCTGTTCATTCATCCCGTCGGTTTCCACGATGATTCGTTTCACATCCGGCTTTTTGAAGCCCTCCGGGCACGTCCTGCAGAAGGTGCGCTCGTTCTCGCCCAGCCGGTCCAGCACCAGCTCCGGGCCCTCGCAGATGACCCGGCCCATTTCGAAGGTCAGCTCCAGCCGGTTGGTTCCCGGGGCGTCGCCGGTTGTGGTGACGAAGACGCCCGTTGCGCCGCCGGCAAACTCCAGGTACGCCGTAACGTCATCCTCCACCTCAATATCATGCCATTTCCCCACATGGCAGAAGGCGCGAACCTTCTCCGGCATGCCGCAGAGCCACTGCAGCAGGTCCAGCTGGTGGGGGCACTGGTTCAGCAGCACGCCGCCGCCTTCCCCGTCCCAGGTGGCCTTCCAGCCGGCCGCGTCGTAATAAGCCTGGGTGCGGTACCAGTCCGTGATAATCCAGTTCATCCGCTTCATGGCGCCCAGCTCGCCGCTGTCGATCATTTCCTTCAGCTTCCGGTATACGCAGTTGGTCCGCTGATTGAACATGATCGCGAAGACCTTGTCGCTCTTTTTCGCAACCTCGTTCATTTCCCGCACCTGCTTCGTGTAAACGCCGGCGGGTTTCTCGCTCAGGGCGTGCAGCCCGTGCTGCAGGGCGTATATCACGAAATCCGGATGCAGGTAATGGGGGGTGGCGATGAGCACTGCGTCGCAGCAGCCCGAATCGATCAGCTCCCGCCCGTCGGAAAACAGGCGTACATCCTCCGGGCAATGCGCCTTTGCCCAGTCCAGCCGGCCCTGGCGGATATCTGCCACGGCGGTCAGCCGCATCTCCGGCACATTGCCGGCCAGCAGGGTTTTCGCATGCTCCGTTCCCATGCCGCCGATCCCGATAATTCCCATACGAACCTGTTCCATGTTTTCCTCCTCCGGATTTTGCTTTTCGTCCTGCCGCGATCCGGGACTGCGGCAGATCAATTCCATTTTCCGTATTCTATCACAGCCGCCTGCATTACGGAACCTGCTTTCTGAGTCGTATTGTTCCGAAAGATTTTTCGGGTTTATCCTTGACTTGCCCGGTGTACAATGTTAAAAACAATCATATACGGCATTGCGATCCGAAGGAAGGAACGCACGCATCAGGAAGGGAAGAAACGAAATGATCGGCATCATCGGCGCCATGAAAGAAGAGGTAACGGCCCTCAGGGAAGAGATTCAAAACCCGCAGGTTTCCGTTATCGCCGGGATGGAGTTCTGCAGGGGAACGCTGGACGGCACGGATGTGATCATTGTGCAGTGCGGCTTCGGAAAAGTGAACGCCGGAATCTGCGCCCATACGCTGATCAGCATCTTCGGCTGCACGAAGATCATCAATACAGGCGTTGCGGGTTCCCTGGACGAAAGGATTGACATCGGGGATATCGTCGTTTCAACGGACGCCGTCCAGCATGACTTTACGGTGGAGGCGCTGGGCTTCAGGAAGGGTGAAATCCCTTATACAGGGCTGTACGCTTTCCCCGCGGATGAAACGATGCGCAGGGCGGCCGCGGAGGCTGCCCATGCGGCGGCTCCCGAAGCCCACGTATATGAGGGAAGGGTTTGCTCCGGAGACCAGTTTATTGCTTCGAAGGAGCAGAAGGAAAGGATTGTCACTGATTTCGGCGGCTTATGCTGCGAAATGGAGGGCGCCGCAATCGCCCAGGCCTGTTACCTGAGCGGAACGCCCTTCGTGATTATCCGCGCGATTTCGGATAAGGCGGACAACTCCGCGGATATGAACTATGAGCAGTTTGTGGAGATTGCCGCGGCACGCTGTACCGCGATTGTCAGGCATATGGTCACACATCAGGACTGACTGAAGCGGGGCATTCATGATGCCGGACAGGAAGACCGCGGAAGAGGGAGGGAGAATATGAGCACAATGCCGACCCTTGAGATGATCCGGGAGGCTGCTGACGGATTGCGCCGTGTGGCACGGCAGACGCCCGTCCTTCCCTTCGACGGGCCGGGGAACCGCCTGCTCATCAAGGCGGAGAACCTGCAGACGACGGGCTCCTTTAAGATCCGCGGCGCTTACAACAAGCTGCGCAGCCTGACTGAAGAGGAGGCGTCCAGGGGCGTGATCGCGTGCTCAGCAGGCAATCATGCCCTGGGCGTGGCCTTTTCGGCAAAGCAGTCAGGATTGCACGCCGTCATCTGCATGCCGGACTGTGCGCCGGCCGTGAAGGTGGAAGGCACCCGAAGCCTTGGCGCGGAGGTCGTGCTGGTGCCGGGAAACTATGACGATGCGGCCCGGGAAGCCGAGCGGCTTTCAGCGGAAAAGGGCTACACCTTTGCCCACCCCTTCAACGATCCCTTCGTGATCGCCGGGCAGGGCACCATCGGCCTGGAAATCCTGCAGCAGGTGCCGGATGTGCGCCAGGTGGTGGTTCCGGTGGGCGGCGGCGGACTGATCAGCGGCATTGCCATTGCCGTCAAGTCGCTGAAGCCGGAGGTCAGGGTGATCGGCGTCCAGACCCTGAACGTCCCCTCCATGTACGCTTCCTTCGGATTCGGCGAGCTGCAGACGCTCCGCGACAAAGCGACCATCGCGGACGGGATACACGTGCTGACGCCCGGGGACCTGACCTTCCGGATCGTTGAAAAATATGTGGACGATATCGTGACGGTGCGGGAGACGGAGATCGAAGCGGCCATCGTCGCCCTGCTGGAGGGGCCGAAGCTGGTGGCGGAGGGCGCCGGCGCCGCGGCTGTGGCGGCGTATATGGCTGACCGTATGGATACCGGACTCAAAACTGCGGCCGTCCTTTCAGGTGGGAACATTGATATCAGCGCCCTGGGGAAGATCATGGAAAGGGAACTGCGAAGAAGGGGCTGAAAGGGCTGCCCCGGAGCCGGGTCCTGACTTTTGCATCCTTACCGCCATTCCCTCATTTCTGCCGTATTCGGAACGGAAGCGTTGTGGATGGCCCATTCCGCGGCAGAGGCTGCGGCGGTGCTTTTGTGTGTTTTCTTGTTCCCGGGAGCTGCCGGGGAGGCTGACGCAGAAAGGGAAGATATGTATATTCGAAG
>CAMOYA010000119.1 GCA_946629635.1 uncultured Clostridia bacterium | reverse complement strand
GAAGAACTGAATCCGGAAAAGCTGGAAGCAGTCAGCGGCGGAAAAAAATCCGCCTTCGGCGGTTCGGCAAAATGGTATGAGCATGACTGTCCGGATCCCGATAATGCTGAGTTTGTCAGAACCGGCCGGGAGCGGGAGGATCCGACCTTCTTCGGTTTTTTCTCCCAGCACCAGTATGAATACCGCTGCACGGTCTGCGGCAAGCTTCTCTGGAAAGACGAAGAGAGGAACAGTGCAACCTGAAAGAATGGGCCTGCGGGGAATTGACCCGCGCAGGCTCTTTTTAAAGTATAATCCGTCGACAGAAAGGTTCAACGAGGAGTGAATGACATGAGCGTATCCCGGAATCTGCTTGAAAAATATGCCCGGCTGATCGTGCGCACGGGCGCAAACGTCCAGAAGGGACAGGTCGTACAGCTGGCGGTATCCGTTGAGCAGCACGATTTTGCCGCCATGGTGATGGAGGAATGCTACCTGTGCGGCGCGAAAAAAGTGAACATCGACTGGCTGAGCGATGCCCAGAAGCGCCTGAATTTCCGCTATGCGGACCAGGAGGTTCTCTCCGCGGTGCTGCCCTGGGAGGAGGCGAAGATGAAGCAGATGACGGAGGATCTTCCCTGCCGCATCTTTATCGCCTCGGATGATCCGGATGCGCTGTCCGGCATCGATCCGGAGAAGATCTCCGCCGTATCCCGCAGCCGCGGAACCGTCATGAAGCCCTACCGAAACGCGATCGAAGGAAAGCATCAGTGGGTGATCGCGGCCTATCCGTCGGAGAAGTGGGCCCGGAAATGCTTCCCGGACGCGGAGGACGCCGTGGACAGGCTCTGGGAGGCGATTCTCCGCACCGTCCGCGTGGACGGGGAGAATGACCCGGTACAGGCCTGGAAGGCGCATACGGACTTCATCGAAAGCAAGGCCGCCTGGCTGAACGCGCAGCATTTTGCCTCCCTGCGCTACCGCAGCGCCAACGGAACGGATTTCACCGTGTCGCTGATTCCCGAAGCCCGGTGGGAGGGTGCCGGTGCCGTCAACACCGTCAACAACGCCTTCTATATCCCCAACATGCCCACGGAGGAGATCTTCACCTCCCCCATCGCCGGCAAATGCGAGGGCACGCTGGTCGCGGTCAAGCCGCTGAGCTGGAACAGCCAGCTGATCGAGGATTTCGCCATCACCTTCCGGGACGGGCGGGCCGTATCCTGCCGGGCCGGCAAAGGGCAGGCGCTGCTGGAGAAGATGATCCGGATGGACGATGGCGCCGCCATGCTCGGCGAGGTGGCCCTGGTGCCGAAGGAAAGCCCTGTGAACCAGTGCGGCTTCCTTTTCTATGAAACGCTGTTCGATGAAAACGCCTGCTGCCACTGCGCCCTGGGCATGGGCTTCAAGGAAGTACTCCCCGGCGGGGATGACATGACCATGGAAGAGGCGCAGAAGCACGGCATCAACGATTCGATCATCCATGTGGACTTCATGGTCGGTGCGGATGACCTGGCCATCGACGGCATCCGGGCGGACGGAACCTGCGTGCCGGTGTTCCGGAACGGCACCTGGGCCTGAGGGGCCTCCGGCCATCCGGGGTCGCCGGAAAGCGCATCATTTCATTTACGGGGAGTCATGAGATGATCAGAAGAATTTGGGCAGCAATCCTTATCGCCGTCCTGCTGCTTTGCGCCTGCGCCGGGGCGGAGGCGCCGGCGGACAGCGGCGCGCAGACGGGCGCGGCGGACTTTTCCCGATTCAGCGGGCTGCGCATCGGCGTACAGACCGGTACGATCAGCGGCGACGTGGCGGAAGCGATGATTCCGGAAATTGAGCTGCGCTATTTCAACACCCAGACGGATGTGCTCGCCGCCCTCCGCGCCCGGAAGGTCGACGCATGGGCCTGCGAACTGCCGACGCTTCAGTTTGTCGCCGCTTCCAACAGCGATCTGAAGATTGAAACGATGCTCGACCATACCGACCTGGCGGCGCTCTTCGCCCGGTCGGACAGGGGCCAGGCCCTGCGGGATCAGTACAGCGCCTTTGTGGAGAAGCTGTGGGCGGACGGCACGATGGAGGAGATCCGGGAGAAATGGTTTTCCGGCGATGAAAGCCGGTATACCCTGCCGGTTTACGAAGCGCTGCCCGCGGTGAACGGCACGCTGCGCATGGCGCTGGATCCTGCCCTCCCGCCCTTCACCTTCGTGCTGAACGGGGACGAGGTCGGGTACGACGTGGATATTGCCGCCCGGTTCTGTGAGGCGAACGGGTATGCGCTGAAAATCGTCCCCATGGACTTTAACGGAGTGATCGCCTCCGTGCAGAGCGGCAAGTGCGATTTCGCCGCCTGCGGGATCACCGTGACCGCGGAGCGGGCCGAGAGCGTGCTGTTCAGCAGCCCGACCTACCACAGCGGAACCGCGATGGCCACGATCCAGGGGACCGCCGAAAGCGCGGGCTTCTGGGCAGGCATCGGCGAGAGCTTTGAGAAAACCTTCATCCGGGAGGACCGCTGGCAGCTTTTCCTCGAGGGCATCGGCACCACGATGCTGATCACCCTGCTGGCCATTCTCCTGGGCACCGCGCTGGGCTTTGCGATGTTCATGATCTGCCGGAACGGGAACCGGTTTGCCAACGCGGCCACGCGCGCATGCACCTGGCTCGTTCAGGGCACGCCCACGGTCGTGCTGCTGATGATCCTGTACTATGTCGTTTTCGGCTCCGTGTCCGTCAGCGGCATCACCGTGGCCGTGCTCGGATTCACGCTCACCTTCGGCGCCGCGGTATACGGGCTGATCCGGATGGGCGTCGGCACCATTGACCGCGGGCAGTACGAGGCCGCCTGTGCGCTGGGGCATTCCAGCCGGCATACCTTTTTCCGGATCATCCTGCCCCAAGCCATCCCGCATATCCTGCCGGCCTATCAGAGCGAAGTGGTTTCCCTGATCAAGGCCACCGCCATCGTCGGCTACATCGCCGTGCAGGATCTGACGCGGATGGGCGACATAGTGCGCAGCCGGACGTATGAAGCATTCTTCCCGCTGATCGCCATCACGGTGATCTACTTCGCGCTGGAGGCGCTGCTGAGCATGGCCGTCCGCCGGATCCGCATCGGGATTGACCCCCGCCGGCGCAGCCGGGAGCAGATTCTGAAGGGCTGCGGCGCGGGGGCGGAGGATGCGCCAGGGAATACCGCCACGGACCCGTTCCCCGGGGCGCAGGCGGCCGGAGCAGCTCCGCAGCCCGGGAACGTCCGGGACGCCGTCCGGATCCGGATTGAGCACCTGCGGAAGGAATACGCGAACGCGGTCCCGCTCAGGGACGTTAATACAGAAATCCGGAACGGCGACGTGATCTCCGTCATCGGGCCCTCCGGCACGGGAAAAAGCACGCTGCTC
>CAMOYA010000118.1 GCA_946629635.1 uncultured Clostridia bacterium | reverse complement strand
AGTCCCTCCGCCGTATCCAGAATCAGCTTCTCCGTCTTCTCCCATCCCAGGCACGGATCCGTAATGCTCTGGCCGTACACATGGCCGCCGACCTTCTGGCACCCGTCCACCAGGTAGCTCTCGATCATCAGTCCCTTCACCAGCCTGCGGACGTCCGGGTTGTACCGCCGGCTGTGCAGCACCTCCTTGGCGATCCGGATCTGCTCCAGATACTGCTTGCCGGAGTTGGCGTGGTTCGTGTCCACGATCACCGCCGGGTTGGCCAGCCCCCGCTGCTGATAGAATTCGTTCACCAGCATCAGATCCTCGTAATGGTAGTTCGCCTGGGTCCGCCCGTACTTGTTCGTCGATCCGCGCAGGATCACGTGGGCATAGGGGTTCCCGGCGGAATGCACCTCCCATCCGCGGTACAGGAACGTATGCGGATGCTGGGCCGCCTGCACGGAGTTCAGCATCACCTGCATGTCTCCGCTCGTCGGGTTCTTCATGCCGACGGGAATGCCGACGCCGCTGGCCGTCAGGCGGTGCTGCTGATCCTCCACGCTCCGCGCGCCGACCGCGCAGTAGCCCAGCACGTCGTCCAGATACCGGTGGTTCTCCGGATACAGCATCTCGTCCGCCCCGGCCATGCCGGTTTCCCGCAGCACGCGCATGTGCAGCTCCCGGATCGCGATGATCCCCTTGAACATGTCCGGCTTTTCCTCCGGGTTCGGCTGGTGAAGCATCCCCTTGTACCCTTCCCCGGTGGTCCGCGGCTTGTTCGTATAGATCCGCGGAACGATCAGGATCTTCTCCTTCACCTTCTCCGCCACCTCGCGCAGCCGCGTCACATATTCCATCACGCTGCTCTCGGTGTCCGCGCTGCACGGGCCGATCACCAGCATGAGCCGGTCATCGCGCCCGTCCAGGATCGCCTTCTCCGCCGCGATCTGGTCCTCCACCACCCGGGCCAGCTCCTCCGTCAGCGGATACATCTTCTTCGTCTCCATCGGAATGGTCAGCTTCCGCTCGAATATCATGTCCATTGCCATGGGCAACATCACCTGCTCCTTCTGTTTTTATTTTCTGTCAAACAGCGCCCGCCGCTGCGTGGAAAGCCGCATCTTTTCCCGCATGCCTTCCGTGTCGCCCTGCCGGAGCATCTCCCGGAATCCGTTCATCTCCGCCAGGAAGGTGTCCATCTGCTTCAGAAGCGGCTCCCGGTTCATCATGAACAGCTCGCTCCACATCCGGTCGTTGATCCGGGCGATCCGCGTCAGATCCCGGAAGCTGTCCCCCGTGTAATCCACCAGGTGCGTGTTGTCCGAGCAGGTCATCAGCGACACGGCGATCACGTGGGTCAGCTGCGAAACGAAGCCGATCATCTCGTCATGCGCCTCCGGGCTCAGCTCCGCGATGTGCCGGAAGCCCAGGATCTGCCCCAGCCCCCGGCACCAATCGATGGCTTCCCGCGTGTTCTTCTCCGTCGGCACGACGATGTAGTTCGCGTCCCGGAAGATCCGGTCGTCGCTGTTCTTAACGCCGTATACCTCGCGCCCGGCCATCGGGTGGGCGGCGATGAACTCCACGTCGTCCCGCAGCATTCCCTGCACGTCGTATACGACGCAGGACTTGACGCCCGTCACGTCCGTCATCCGCAGCCCCGGCTTGAACAGATGCTGGTTTTCCCGGATCCATTCGAGAAACACCCGGGGATACAGGGCAAAGATGATCGCATCCGCGTCCCGGACCGTCGCCTCATCCACCCGGTCATAGCCCCGGTCGATGATGCCGTTCTCCTCCGCCCAGCGGATGCTCTCCGAATCCGTGTCGATCGCGCATACGTGGAAGCCCAGCCGCTTCAGCGCCCTTGCATAGCTGCCGCCCATCAGTCCCAGGCCGACGATCAGGATATTTTTCTGGCTGATCCATTCCATTTTTTCATCACTCCAGCTCTTCCGTTTTGATGCCCAGCTTCCGCAGCCGCTCCCACCAGTCCGGCAGGCTCTTGCGCACCGCTTCCGCCCCTTCGATGATTCCGCCCGTCCGCGCGCAGAGGACCGAAAGCGCCATCGCGATCCGATGGTCGTTGTGGCTTTGCAGCACCTCCCGCGGTTCCCGGAGCGTCCCGCCCGGAATCCGGATCCCGTTCTCCCCGTTCTCCGTCCGCACGCCGAATTTCGCCAGCTCCTCGCGCATGGCCGCGCCGCGGTCGCTCTCCTTGAAGGCGAGCCGCCGCGTTCCCGTCAGGCGTCCCCCGCGGTTCAGCGCCGCAACGCTCATCAGCACCGGCGCCAGATCCGGGCAGTCCGTCACATCCAGCACCGCGTCGCCTTCCCGCAGCCGCCGGAAGTATTCGCCGAAAACCCGGTCCCCCTGGCTGCTGTCCGCCTGCAGCCCGGTCACCTTCACCGCGCCGCCGGCATCGTTCAGCGCCTCCAGAAACGCCGCGTTGCTGTAGTCGCCCTCGTTCTCCGCCTCCCGCGGCGCGATCGCCCCGCCGCCCCGGATGCGGATCCGGGTTTCCCCGTCCCAGTCCGCCGGAATGCCGAACGCCTGCATGGCGCCGATCGTCATGTCCAGATACGGCCGGCTTTCCACCGGCGGCAGAATCCGGATCGCGCTTTCTCCCGGCAGCAGGCACAGCGCGTAGGCCAGCCCGGTGATGAACTGGCTGCTGATCCCGCCGGGAACGGTGTATTCCCCCGGCTCCAGCCTTCCGCGAACCCGCAGCCCGTCCTTCTCCCGCGCGAACAGGAAGCCCCTTTCCCGGCACAGATCCTCGTATACGCCCAGCGGCCGGCTCATCAGCTTTTCGCTCCCCGTCAGGCGCATTTCCCTTCCGCCCGTCAGGCACAGCGGAATCATGAACCGCAGCGTGCTCCCGCTCTCCCGGCAGGGAAGCGTCGCCTCTCCGGCCCTGGCCGGGTCGCACCCGGTGATGCGCACCGCGTTCCCTTCCCACCGGGCCCGCGCGCCCAGCGCCTCCAGGCAGTCGATCGTCGCCAGCATGTCCTCGGACCGGTCGATGCCGCGGATCACGCTTTCGCCGCTTCCGAGCCCTCCGCAGATCAGCAGCCGGTGGCCCATGGATTTGGAGGGCGGCGCGGCCATTTCGCCCCGGGCCGTGCCCGGCCGAATCGAAATCTTCACCCTTTTTCCTCCCCGATCAGCGCGTCCATCGCTTCGAGATATCCGTCCGTGCCGTGGCCGGAAATCGTTTGGCGGCATGCCAGCCGCACATAGCTGATCCGCCGGAACGGCTCCCGGGCGTCCACGTCGGAGATGTGGACCTCAATCGCCGGAATGGACACCGCCTTCAGCGCGTCCAGAATCGCAACGCTCGTATGCGTGTAGGCCCCGGGGTTGATCACGATCCCGTCCGTATTCCCGAAGGCGCCCTGGATCGCGTCGACCAGGTCTCCCTCGTGGTTCGACTGGAACAGCTCCACCTCGACGCCCTTTTCCTCCGCGTGCTCCCGGATCTTCCGGCACAGATCCGCATAGGTCTCCCGTCCGTAGATGCCCGGCTCGCGAATGCCGAGCATGTTCAGGTTCGGTCCGTTGATCACCAGCAGCTTCATCCCCGGCCGCCTCCTTCTGATATCATTTCATTC
>CAMOYA010000117.1 GCA_946629635.1 uncultured Clostridia bacterium | reverse complement strand
GCTGGATCCGTTTCAGCTCACGCTGCATCTCCTTGCGCAGCTTCAGATCCAGCGCACCGAGCGGCTCGTCCAGCAGCAGCACATTGGGCTCATTGACCAGCGCGCGGGCGATCGCCACCCGCTGCTGCTGTCCGCCGGACAGCAGCGTCACATTCCGCTTCTCATATCCTTCCAGATTCACCAGGCTCAGCATCCGGTTGACCTTCTGGGCGATGATGTCCTTCGCCACCTTCTTGATCCGCAGGCCGAAGGCGATATTGTCGAACACATTCAGATGCGGAAAGAGCGCATACCGCTGGAATACCGTGTTGATCTCCCGCTTATAGGGAGGAACGTTATCGATGCATTTTCCGTCAAAAATCACGGTTCCCTCGTCCTGCTCCAGGAAGCCGCCCAGAATCCGCAGCAACGTCGTCTTTCCGCAGCCGGAAGGCCCCAGCAGCGTCACGAATTCATTTTCATAAATGTCCAGATTGATGCCCTTGAGCACCACCTGTCCCTCGAATGATTTCACGATGTTCTTGAATTCAATCAGTTTGCGCATTGGAATGTCCTCCCGGTCAGAATAGTGGTGGCGTCGTGATCCACAGCACCTTCGCCTCTGTGCTGTTCTCATTCTTCAGGCAGTGTTCCTGATCTCCGCGGATATAGAAGGTTTCCCCCTTCCGGACCCGGTGCTTCTTTCCCCCGTTCAGCAGGATCACACTCCCGCTGAGCACCAGGCCGAACTCCTCCCCCTCGTGGGGCATCATGGTCTGCGACTGCTGATGGGGACGGATGGTCAGGATGATCGGCTCCATGGTGTTCTTCTGCGCATTGGGTACGACCCATGATATCGCATAGTTTTCACGCTCATCCTCGAAGAAGTCTTCCTTCCGGAAGACGATCTTCTCCTCCTTTTCCTCCGAAAAGAAGGTGGACATGTCACTTCCCAGCGCTTCCACGATATCCATCAGCGTCGGCAGGGACGGCGTCGTCCGGTCATTCTCCAGCTGGGAAAGGAACCCCTTCGTCAGCTCGCAGCGGCTGGCCAGTTCCGCCTGCGTCAGCCCGTTTCGAACCCGGAGCTGGTATATTCTCTTTCCAACATCCATGGCTGCGTCTCCTCCGGTTTCCCGAACGTTCGGGTTTATTATTCCTAAACTTTCAGGTCAGTTTTGAAGTTTTGTGATTCTAAACTTCAAAACAGCTGATATTAAACCACACGCATGTTCCCATGTCAATAGTTTTCCGGTTCTTATCCCGTTTTTCTTCCTTGTCAATCCCGATGGGACAGCATATAATGAACCTGCGGAACCGATCCGGCTTCTTTGCCGGCCGCATGTTGTTCCGAATGAAGTCATGGCCGGAAAACCGGTCGGGAAGCTTGTCTACTTCTTTGGGGGTATATTCTGATGTCAAGAACGCTTTCTTTCCTTCTGACGGCTCTGCTGATTCTTTTTCCGGTGATCACAGGGGCTGAAGCCGTCCCGCCCGAATCCGTCAGCGGCTGGATCTGTCTGGTCTGCGGCAGCAGCGGCGAGGCGGATCTCTGTCCCGTCTGCAGCAGCGTCCGGGGAAAGTGGTTCTGTCAGGAATGCCATACCGACAACATGACAGAAATCTGCCGCGGATGCGGACAGGCCAGAGATGCCTCCCTTCGGATTCAGTCCACCGATACCAACCGGTTAAACGCCTGGCCGGCGGTACGGTATCTGGCCATGTCGAATGATCCCGATGCGTTGCTCGCCCTGGCGGAATACTATGAAAACGGTCTGGTCGTGCAGCGGGACCGGACATATGCCCTCGCGCTGTATGAAAAAGCCGCTTCCACGCGCTATGGACCCGCGCTGATGAAGCTCGGCAATATCTATGATGAAGGCGTGCTTGTTCCCCGGGATTATTTCCGTTCCATGGAGTATTATCAGCTGGCGGCAGACCAGGGCATTCCGGAAGCCTGGTGGTATCTGGGAACCTATTACGAAGAAGGTTCCACCGTCAACCGAAACTATGAAACCGCCCGTCAGTATTACCGGAAAGCAGCTGAGCTGGGGGATGCGGACAGCTGGATGAGCCTGGCCAGTCTCAGCGCCGGCGGCAAGGGCATGGAGCGGGATTTTACCCAGGCACTGGAGTATTACGAGAAGGCTGCAGAGGCAGGCAGCCATCTCGCGATGGACTATCTGGGATATCTGTATATGGCCGGAGAAATGGTCGAAAAGAATGAGGCAAAAGGTCTCGCGTATTATCACCGTGCCGCCGATGCCGGCAACGCCCGGGCCATGTTCGCGCTCGGCGTCGCGTATCAGTACGGCCAGGGAACCGAAGCAAACCTTACCGAAGCCGCCCGCTGGTATGAAAAAGCCGCGCTCGCCGGAAGGGCGGACGCGGCACTGGCGCTCCATGCACTGAATCAATAAGGAAAGATCACGATTTGGAGCCATCATATCTGCGGACCCATATGTACTGCCCTGACCGGGAACAGGGATTCTTCCATCTGCAGCATTCAGCTTTTTCGAAAAAAGAGAGTTCTTCTCTCTCAGGGCCGAAGCATGGTTTTCAGCACATTGTTTGCATGATTCTCCATACCAGGATTGGGATCCTGGCGTACAATCCACTTTTCACCATTGCAGCGCAGCGTGATTTTCCCCCAGGAAGCGAACATATACCGCTTGTACCCAAACTTCTGCATGGTATTCACCACTTTCTGCGTATCCGAGGATCCGTTGGTGATGAAAACGAACTCCGGATCCACGTCCTGAAGGAAGTGTGGATCCTGCCAGCCCAGGCCATGGTGCGGCGCTTTCATGATATCTGACTTCAGTTCATACAGGGAGTTCAGCCGGGACTGGGCGTACACTTCACAGTCTCCTGTCAGCAATAAAGAGCAATTCCCATACCGGATCCGGATCATGGCTGACTGGTCATTCGTCAACGTATCGCGCCGGATCATCTCATCCGGGAGGCGGATCACGGTCATCTCCGCCTTTCCGAAAGGAATCACGTCCCCGTTCTTCACATCCACCACCGGGATCGCGTATTCCTCTGCGGACCGGATCATCTTCTGCTGCACCACGGAAGGTGTTCCGTCCTGGAAGTCATGGGGAAACGCAGTATAGATCCGGCCAAAGGTATATCCACCCTCCAGCATTTCCTGAAGCCCGTTCAGATGATCCCGGTGCGGATGGGAGTTAAACAGGGCATCCACGTGTTTCCCCAGTCCGGCACTCTCCATCATCTCCTCAAACTGAGGAAAGAAGGATGCTGTACCCGAGTCCCCCGTATCCACCAGCAGGGATTCACCGCCAAAGGTCATCAGCATACAGTCTCCGCCATACTTTCCCGCAACCTGCAGCGTCAGCAGCTCCTCCTCTTCCCCGAAGGGCTCCGTCTCCTCCTCAAAGAAAACGCGGTATTCTTCCTCACCGGCAGCCGGCAGAATCATCAGGGCAAGCAGAACAATTCCCAGCAGACAGATCAGTTTTTTCACAGTCGGCATTTCTCCATTTCCATATATCAATGACGTTATGTATTCACCTGAAGCAACCCGAAAACAGCTGAAGACATCAATTCATTCTTTGGATTTGGCCAGCTGTATGAAGACCAAGCAGCCGGAAGCAGTTTGATGTCCGCTTCCGGCTGTTGCTTTATTTCTTCTTCGGCGTCGGTTCCGGGGGATAGGGGGACGGGGTGGGCCGGGGCGTCGGGTCCGGGATCTTCGCCTCGTACA
>CAMOYA010000116.1 GCA_946629635.1 uncultured Clostridia bacterium | reverse complement strand
AGCTCAGAAGGAACTCAACCGTCAGCGGCGCGTCACCTGGGAATTCAGCCCGGTTACGAAAACCGTTGAAAGCAAGAAACTTTACAACCGCAAGAAAAACTCCTATGACCGTCACGAGGACTACGGCATAGGAGTTTTTCAATTCTCCGTATCATTCTGCGACTTATGCTTACCAAATATCGACGCTGCCGGCATCCTTATCAGATGTCCAGTAGATCTTTCCGTCGAAGTCTGTCAGAGGATCCCTTCGCGCCAGGCGGTCAGCGGCAGGGTGAAGCTCTGCACGGGCACGCTCTTCACGGGGAGGCCGTGTTCCTTCATGACCTGGTCCAGCGCCCCGGCGATGCCGGAAACATCGCTCATGGCCAGGCAGGTGATTCGGAATTCCCCGTTGTGCTCGATCACATTCAGATGCAGGGTTTTTCCCGCTGCGGGCTGGCAGAGAAAGCGCACGTCCGTGATCTGATCGGCATAGCCGGTTTTATGCATGGAGCCGATATAATCAAGGTAGAACGTGTCATGGCTGACCGTCATGAACCCGGCGGGCTTTTGCACCTCTTCCCGGTAATCCGTAGCCTGTTCCATGCGCGTGCGGTACATCCGGCCGATCATGTTATGGGTGGCGCGGAATTTGTCCGCGATCATCTGCTGCTTCAGCATAGCCCGAAGCTGGGCGGCGCGCTGATCGAAGGGCAGCGCATCCATGGCCGTACCGCTGACGGGAAGTACGGCGCGGCTGGAACAGTTCTTGAAAGTCTCCTCGCAGCCCAGCTGCCGCCGGATGGATACCGGAATATTGGAAAGCACGGGCGCGTCGGCGTCAGGATGCACCCGCAGGATGGCCTCGCCCACCAGCATGGACAGCATGACGGAGGGGGACGTACCATTTTCCTTTACAAACTTCATAAATTCCCCGGAGGGCAGGCGGAAGCCGTACTCCAGCACCTCCTGGGAGCCATTCTGCACAATCTCAGGCAGATGGTAAGCCGCGGGCTGTTCCTGCCGCTGGGGCAGGGTGAAATCAGGGGAGACCTCATACTGCTTTGAGCAGGGCTCAAAGGTTTCTCCCTCCGTCATCCGGGTGCTGTCGGCGCGGATGCCGTTCGGGTCGTATTCCACGCCGTCCTTCATGCAGTAATAGTGATACAGCACAGATTCCAGGAACGCGTTGAGACCCTGTCCGTCGCAGAAGCCGTGATACATGGAAAAACAGGTCGTATGGCCGTCCCAGATGAGATCCAGCATATGGTAATTCGTCTCGCTTCCGCCCACATGGCGGATGCTCGCTGTATGCGCCGCCTCCATGGGCAGCGGGTTTTTCGCGTAATACACCGCGCCGTGCTCGATCGTCAGGGTGTCGGACAGATAGGGCATCCGCTGAATCGTTCGATCCAGGGCCCGCTGGAGCAGCTCTCCGTCAATGGGATCGCGGTGGGTGACCTCCACGGTATAGGCGGGAATATCCACCGGCAGGTAGACGTAGGGACTGCCGGAGATGGCCAGCTCCTTTTTCTCAAAGTTCGGACGCGTCATGCTCATGATTCTTTTTCTCCTTTACTGTTTTTCATCAGAAAATCCTGAATGCTGAAATCGTTCTCGTACAGGAAATCCATGCAGTAGACGGGCTTGCCCTTCGGATAATCGGTGTGGAAGTCGCTGACAGCCTTCAGGATCATCACCGCGCTCATGGAGGTGTCCCTCCGCTTGTCAATGAAGTATTCCGCGCCGTCGTCGCTGAAGGCGATGCGCAGCCATTCGGGCATCAGAATCATCCTTACCCGTATGTCCCCCGCGGCGGAATATGCGTCCGTAATGCGCTCGGTGAGCATCTCCTCCACCGCCAGGCGGATTGAAACCACGCGCCGATGGCTGAAGCCCACAGCCTGGGCCAGTTCGCCGGCCATGCTGGTGACGGGTACGATGGCATAGGTGCTGTTTCTGACCACCACGTCGAACACCGTCACGCCGCCCGCCAGCTCCTCGTCCACCGACAGCCGCAGCAGGCGGTTGAGCATGTCCGCGTGGAGTGCGCGCTGATCCAGCTTGCCGTTGACGTTCAGGGGGAAGCTGTCATACAGGAAGATATGCGAGGGCACCTTGTACCGGGCGATCACGCTCCTCAGGGCTGTTTTCAGCGCCTCCTGGTCAAAGCTCCTGCCGCCGTCGGTCATGGTGACACAGGCCTCCACGCTTTCGCCGTAGATGGAATGAGGAGCACCCATGACCTTGGCCTCGCGGATGTTCTCCATCCGGTTCAGGGCGCCTTCGATCTCAGCGGGCGATATGTTTTCACCGCCCCGGATGATGACATCCTTGATGCGGCCCGCCAGGTGCAGATACCCTTCCTCGTCGAAGGAGCCCAGATCGCCGGTGTGCAGCCATCCGTCCTCGTCAATGGGCTGCTTCTCCCTTGACAGCTTGTCATAGCCGTTCATCAGGTTGCAGCCCCGGGCGACCACCTCGCCAACCTCCCCCTGGGGAAGGAAGCCGCCCTTGCCGTCGGAAATGCGTACGTCCACCCCCTCGACGGCCTGCCCCACCGTCTGGGCCCGTTTTTCCACCATGTCGGAAGGCCGCACCATGGTCAGCGGCGCGGCCTCGCTCTGTCCGTACATATTGATGAAGGTCGCGTTGGTGTACTGCAGCTCCAGCCGCATCATCTGCACAGGCGTGGACATGCCGCCCGCGATCATGCAAAGATGCAGGTTCGGCACCACGTTGGTTTCAAAGCCCTCCGCGTCAGCCAGGCCCTGATAGATCGCGCCAACCGCCGCCATATCGGACACGCGATAGGCGTCGATCTCCCGAACCAGCGTGCCCGGCTTGTAGTCGGCGGGCAGGCACACCGTCGCTCCGCGGCACAGGTAGGCGTAGCTCATCAGCAGGCCCAGGATGTGAAACAGCGGCACGGCCACGCACACGCTGCGGCCCGCGTATTCACCGATGTTTCCGTTAAAGGCATCCGCGTCAAAGCTCAGCGCCGCCTGGGAGATCTGCACCGCCTTGGGCTGGGATGTGGTGCCGGAGGTAAAGATAATGAAGGCGGTCGCGTTCTCGTCGGAGGTGTCGGGCATATCCTCCGCCGCCTCGTCCCGGAATGCATGCCCCAGATCAACCTTGGCGGGGCGAATGTCCAGGCAGCGCGTTTCCGGGATCCCCGCGAGGGCGGCCAGCCCGCGCATGGCGTCCGGGTCTTTCTTCGTCTCTCCGTTGTCACCGCACAGCAGGAAGCCCGTCTCCGTCATCCTCAGCAGCTCGGCCGCGTCCCTGCTGCTCATGCTGTAATTCACCAGTACGGCAGTGCCGCCCGCCCGGACGATGGCAAAAAAAGCAATCAGCCAGTTGGCGCAGTTGTAGCTCCACAGCGCCACCCGGCTGCCCTTCCCGACACCCATCTCCCGGAGCTTTTTTTCAACGCCCCGGATTCCCTTTAGCATGTCCTCATAGGTACAGCTGCCGCCGTTGCCGGCGATAGCCAGTCGACCGGGATAGTCCCGGCTGATCCGTATTGACAGCAGACTGCTTGCCATAGCATTTCACCTTCCCCGTTTTACAGAGCAATTGATCTCCGCTGTTTCTTTCGTCGCGATGGCATCATGCTCTTTCCAGATTCGCAGCGGCGGTTCGGAGCTCCGCAGGCTGCGCACATACCATACCACACATTACTGTTCTCTTTCAACGGGTGCCGCTCGCACAGGGTGATGATCCATTTTCTCTCTTTTTCCTTTACTTTC
>CAMOYA010000115.1 GCA_946629635.1 uncultured Clostridia bacterium | reverse complement strand
CCGGAGAAAAGGTTTCCGCAGATATTCAATGGGAATAATCCGTTTCCCTCCGGAATCAGGAACCGCCGGCAGTTTTCCGCCGGCGGTTCTTTTCGATTGATTCGGTTATGCCAGGATGCTGCTCGTCGCCTCATCCTCATACTGTCTTGTATACAGTCTGTAATACGGACCCCGCGCTTCCAGAAGCTGCTGATGGGTCCCCTGTTCCACGATTTTGCCATCCTTTACCACCAGGATCAGGTCCGCGTTCCGCACCGTGCTCAGCCGATGCGCTATCACGAGGGAAGTTCTTCCGCGGATCACCGCATCCATCGCGCTCTGGATCTTCTGCTCCGTCAGCGTATCGACGGATGCCGTTGCTTCATCCAGGACCAGAATTCTGGGATCCGCCAGGATCGCCCGGGCGAAGGAGATCAGCTGCTTTTCTCCCGTTGAAAGGAGATCGCCTCCCTCTCCGACGTCCGTATCCAGGCCTTTTTCCATTCTCGCTACCACTTCATCCGCTGAAACAAGTTTCAATGCCTTCTCTATTTCCACTTCCGTCGCATTCGGGTTTCCGTAGAGAAGGTTTTCCCGGATCGTTCCGGAAAACAAATGAGGTGTCTGCAGCACATACCCGATGGCACTGTGCAGCCACAGCTGGCTCCGCTCCCGGGCATCCCGGCCGTCGATCAGCACGCTGCCCTCCGTCGGTTCAAAAAAGCGGCAGACCAGATTCACCAGCGTACTTTTTCCGGCCCCTGTTTCGCCGACGATCGCAATATTGCTGCCAAAGGGAATCGACAGGTTGAAATGCTCCAGCACGTATTCATCTCCATCGGGATAGCGGAAGGAAACATCCCTGAATTCGATATCTCCCCGGATCTCTTCCCAGTTTTCCTTTTTCGGCGAAAAACTGTCCCCGTATTTTTCAATCACTTCCGGAGAATCCACCACATCCGATCTGGTCAGCAGAAGGCGGGTCAGGCGCTCGATATTCACCTGGGTCGTGATCACATCGGAAATCGCATCCACGATCCACCGGACCGGCTCCATCATGCCCTGCGCATAGCTCATGAACATGGAGAATGTTCCCACCTCGCTGGCCGCGATGTATCCTCCCTGCCACAGCACGATCGCCAGGGCCAGCGAGGAAGCCAGGTTCATGGTGATGGCAAAAGCCCCCCGCAGCCTCGCCGCACGGATACTCTTCTGTTTCATTTCCGCCGTATCGCGGACGAAATCCCGCGCCATACGGTCTTCGATGACCAGCGTTTTGATCGTCTTGGCGCCGGTAATGCCTTCATTGAAATCTCCCGTAATCCGGCTGTTCAGCTCCCGGATCTGACGGTTGGCCGTAATCAGATGCTTCTGGAAGAGGGAGTACAGCACAACAATCAACGGAAGAATGACCATGACCATCAGGGCCAGCCGGGCATTGATGGCCAGCATGACGACAAGGGAACCGATCAGATAGCTCGTATGCCAGACGCAGTCCATCAGCGACCAGGATACCAGCGATCCGATTCTACCCGTATCGCTCATCACGCGGGAATGAATATAGCCAACGCTGTTCTGATTGAAATAGCTGAAGGACAGTGTCTGCAGATGATCAAAAGCCGCGCTTCTCAGGTCCCGGTTGACCCGCACCTCCGTCGACATCGCTCCGTTGCAGGAAATGAAATTCATCACGGCCGCAAAAACGATCGCGAGGAAATAGATCCCGATATACACAGGCAGCGTATCCAGCGTGTTCCCGGCAATAAAATGATTCAGGGCATATCGCTGAAGAAGCGGCATCAGGATATCCACTGCCGAACCGCCAAGGCCGCAGATGACCATCATGGTCAGCGTTCGCCGGTATGGCCGCATATACGGCGCAATTCTCGGAATACCGAAAAACGGCAGAGAGATCGGTCTGTCATTCTGAATATTCTGCATTATTCCCTCACCTCCTCAGCGCCCATGGATTGAATTCTGTCAATCTGCTGATACAGCCCCGGCTGCTTTTTCAGCTCCTCCGGCGATCCGAGCTGCGCCATTTTTCCATGATCCAGGACCAGAACCTGGTCCGCACGGCTCAGCGTCGTAATCCGGTGCGAGATCAGAATCACCGTCGCCGTTCCAAACTTCTTTTCCAGCGCGGCACGAATCTTTGCATCCGTTTCCGTATCCACTGCGCTGAGCGAATCATCAAAGATCATGATCGGGGTCTTCTGCGTCAGCATTCTGGCAATCGCCGCCCGCTGCTTCTGACCGCCGGAAAGCGTTACGCCTCTTTCGCCCACAAACGTCTCATACCCCCGGCTGAATCCGGCAATCGTTTCCTCCAGGCAGGCGGCGCCTGCCGCCTCATGCATTTCCTCCTCCGGCAGATCGGATGAGGTAATGGTCAGATTATCCTTCAGCGTTCTGGAAAACAGAAACGGCTCCTGCAGCACGATTCCGATATGGCTTCTCAGGTGCTGCAGGCTGATCTTCGCGATATCCGTTCCGCCGATCGTGATCCTTCCGCACCCTTTCGGCAGATCGTACAGACGGTCCAGCAGATACATCATCGTGCTCTTTCCGGATCCGGTCCCTCCGAGGATTCCCAACGTTGTTCCGGCGGGAATGGTCAGATTGATATCACTCAGCATTTCAGGACAGCCTTCATACGCGAACGAAACATGCTCAAACCGGATATCTCCGTTCATGGACGGCTCCAGTGCTTCCGGTCCGTCCTTTTCCTCTTCCGCATCCATGATATACCCAATCCGGTCGATTCCCACGCCGGCCTTGGACATTTCCGATATCATCCGGCCCAGCTGGCGCACCGGCCAGACCAGCATGCCGTTATAGCTGATAAAAGCGATAAACTCTCCGCTGGTCATTTTTCCGTTCAGGCAGAACAGCACGCCGAAGATGACAACCAGCATGATCTGCACTCCGGACAGGATATCCGCCGAAGACCAGAAAAACGCCATGAGCCGGCCCAACCGGACCCACAGGGAAGTATACTTCTCGTTCTGTTCGCGGAAACGGTCGCGTTCATATCTTTCCCGGCCAAAGGCCCGAACGACCCGCACCCCTGTCAGGTTTTCCTGCGCCATCGCCGAAAGTCTTCCCTCGTTTTCATCGCATTCCTGAAAGCCTTTCCGGAACTTATGATGAAAGAAGAGGGAATACCAGACGATCACCGGCAGGGGAATCATTGCGATCAGCGTGAGCCAGATATTCATGCTCAGCATGAAGATAATGCTCATCAGCAGCAGAATCGCAATTCTGATCAGGCTGGTCATCTGTTCCGAGATGAAATTGCGGGTTGTTTCGATATCGCTGGTACACCGCTGAATGATATCGCCGGTATGATTCTGCATATGCCACTGGAACGGCAGCCTCTCGATATGGCTGAACAGCGTGTCCCGCATCGTTTTGACCAGCGTTTCGCTTCCTCTGGCATTGGTCACCCGGAACCCGTACTGTGCCGCGCTCTTGATGATCGCCACCGCCACGACCGCTGCCGCCAGAATCCACAGGTTCGTCCGGAGCTTTTCGATCCCTCCGGCCGTATCCATCATTTTCTGTATCACCGGATTCAGCATTTCCGGCGGGGCTTTTCCCAGGACATTATCCACCGTAATCCGGATGATCTGCGGCGTCAGCATATCCATCAGCGCGGACACGGCCGCACAGATCATACAGATGATAAAAAAGGCCTTGCTTCCTTTTAAAAACTGCATGATCAGCTTTCCCCGTCCCGGGCGGATCTGTCCTGCTTTTTCCTCTGTCTGCATCTTTTTCTCCTTTTGAAAGTCAGTTTGATTTACCGTCCGGCTGACTCCGAAAGGGGCATAAAAAGCCCGCTTTCGTTTTCTCCGAAAGCGGGCACTTTATTCGCAACTGATCTCAAGTGTTTCACGTGAAACATTCTGGATCATCTGGCCGCTGAAAGCGCCAGACAGTTATCCGGAATTACTTCAGTTCAGCGAAATACTTGATGGTGCGGACCATCTGGCTGGTGTAGCT
>CAMOYA010000114.1 GCA_946629635.1 uncultured Clostridia bacterium | reverse complement strand
GATGATGGGTGTGTTCGGAGAATAGGGTTGAGGAAGGGCGTTAGCCCTCGCCCATACCATGCTGCGGTTTGCGGTTCCTGGCGGTTTGGACTGCCTTTTTGATACCGGAGATTGCCCTCCAGGTGTTGGTTTTATTGATACTTCAGCACTTGAATACGACAAGGGCCGAGGCTTTGGCATCGGACTTTGTCTGCAGTCTGACCGATCCGCGAGAGGACCGGCTTTTTCGCCGGTTGCCTGAATCCGCCGGATCATGGTAGAATCAGAGCGCAACAGACCGGAGGAGGAGATGCAATGCAGCATATTACGCCGGCCCAGCGCCTGGTCGCACGGATTCATGCCGGGTGGAATCTGGGAAATACGCTCGATGCCATGAAGCGCGGTGTGCAGAGCGGAGAAATGGTCCCGCCCGGGGAAGCCGAAACTGCGTGGAGAAATCCGCCCGCCACAAGAGGCCTGATTCACTGCGTACAGGATGCGGGCTTTGACGCGATCCGTCTGCCCGTCACGTGGACGCAGCATATGGACGCCGACGGGAAAACGGATCCCGCCTGGATGGACCGGGTTGCGGAAGTTGCCGGCTGGGTTCTGGATGCCGGGATGGTATGCCTGCTCAATGTCCATCATGACGCCGGAGCCCATGGCTGGCTGCAGGGAACCGAAGCGTGCCACGATGCATACGGCGACCGCTTTGAATACCTCTGGAGGCAGATCGCGGAACGCTTTGCGGACGTGGGGGAGAACCTGGTCTTTGAGGCATTCAATGAAATGCTTGACGGCCGGGAGCACTGGACGCAGGCACCGGATGATGAAGCCTATCGGGCGCACAACAGGTGGCATCAGCGCTTTGTGGATACGGTCCGGGCAGCCGGCGGCCGGAATGCGGAACGGATTCTGTCCCTCCAGACATATTCCGCCGGCGATACGGCCAGAACGCTGAACGCGTTTGGGATGCCGGCGGATCGGAGCGCGGGCAGGATCATCCTCCAGACGCACAACTATGATCCGCAGGGCTTCTGCTGGCTGCGGGCGGAAGGACATTCGATGCGGGATACATGGGGCGACGGGGCGGATTGCGAGCGCGTTGATCAGCTGATGAACGATCTGTCCGCCTTTGCGGAAAAGCATGGAGCGCCGTTGGTCATCGGCGAGTTTGGTACCGAGGACAAGCAGAACACCGAAGCCCGTGTCCGCCATGCGTCATATTTTACCCGCAAAGCCCGCGAAAAGGGGATTGTCTGCTTCTGGTGGGACTGCGGACACTTTGCGCTCTTTGACCGGCATACGGAAAAAGTGCGCCACCGGGAAATTGTGGGCGCACTGTGCGAAAGGTGATGCTTAGGTCCGGTTTTCGGAGCGGAACAGGGAAAAGTCATGATGGCTTTTTAGATATCGATAGGCGGGGAGACTGAATCGTGTATTATTACGAGAAGGACTACATCATGCGGCTGATTCACGGCATCGCCAGAATCCTTGCCCGGATGCTGTTCAACAGGGAACTGGAGGATGACGGTTTCCCTGCCGTCATGGAAGCTTCCGGACGCGAAAGCAATGACTATCTCCAGCGCATGATCGATTCCGGCCAGATCAATGCGGCGGAGGAAAAGCTGTTCGACCTGATCGGATCGACGACCTGGGACGACCGGCAGAAGGCGGCACTGGTGCTCTCCTTTTACGATTATCTGAACCGGAAGGATGACGCGTTCCTGACAGCAGCCGATTTCTCCCGGGAGGAGATTATCAGCGGACTGGAAGACGCGATGAAAACGGTGGGGATGGAGATTCCGGAATACCTGAGAATCTGAGAAAGGGGCGGGCGAGCAGGCACAATGAAGGAAAGCGACATCCGGATGCTTTCGGACATCATCGACCGGTCGCGGAGAATCGTTTTTTTCGGCGGCGCGGGTGTTTCAACCGCCAGCGGCATACCGGATTTCAGATCGGCGACCGGGCTGTATTCGCAGCAGGAAGGCAACCTGTCGCCGGAAATGATTCTGAGCAAAAGCTTCTTCTATCTCCAGCCGGAAATGTTCTTTGACTTCTATCGAAAACATATGCTTTTTCCGGAAGCCCGGCCGAACGCAGCCCATCTGTTCCTGTATGAGCTGGAGCAGACGGACAAGCTTCGGGGAATCGTGACCCAGAACATTGACGGATTGCACAGGGCGGCCGGCAACATCCGGGTTTACGAGCTGCACGGGAATGTTCATGAAAACTACTGCATGGAGTGCAATGCATCCTGGCCGATGGAAAAGATACTGCATTCAGAAGGCATTCCCCGCTGTGACTGCGGCGGAGTGATCCGGCCGAATATAGTGCTTTACGGCGAGCCGCTGGAAAAGTATGTGTGCATCGGGGCCAGGCGGGAGATTACCAACGCGGACACGCTGATCGTGGCGGGAACGTCGCTGGCGGTTGAGCCGGCGGCTTCGTTGATTGATGATTTCAGGGGCAGGCATCTGATCGTGATCAATCGGGAACCGACGCCGGCGGACGAAAGAGCAGAGCTTCTGCTTCGCGAGGATGTGGCTGAAGTCTTTGGACAATTGACATTTCGGAAAAGGATGATAAAATAGCTCCTGTTCATCGGAGGGTGGATGATTCAGCGGAAATGATCAACCGGATAAGATGACGGGCTGGGATGCCCGGTGTCTTTTCCGGTTTTTTTCATGGAGGAAGTATGAGTCAGGAAAGCAATTTTACGGAAGGGAAAATCCTGTCCCCGTTGATCCGGTTCATGGTGCCGGTGTTTCTGGCGATGTTTCTGCAGGCCATGTACGGCGCGGTGGATTTGCTGATCGTCGGCAAATTCGCTCAGTCAGTGGACGTATCGGCCGTGTCGACCGGGTCGCAGATCATGATGACGATCACGAATCTTGTGACAAGCTTTGCCATGGGAACGACGATCCTTCTGGGACAGAGAATCGGTGAAGGCCGCGGCAGGGAAGGCGGACAGGTGATCGGAAGCAGCATCTGCCTGTTCGGCGTGATTGCCGGCGTGTTCACGGTGCTGATTCCGCTGCTCAGCAGCCAGCTCAGCTCCATCATGAATGCGCCTTCCGAGGCGTTTGCCGAAACATCTTCCTATATCCGCATCTGCGGGTTCGGATCCCTCTTCATCATAGCCTATAACCTGATCGGCAGCATCTTCCGGGGAATCGGCGATTCGAAAACGCCGCTCATGACGGTGATGATTGCATGCGTATGCAACATTGCCGGAGACCTGCTGCTGGTCGCCGTATTCCATATGGGAACCGCAGGGGCGGCCATTGCCACCGTTGCGGCGCAGATGATCAGCGTTATGATTTCCCTGCTGATCCTGCGCAGAAGGGGACTGCCTTTTCAGGTGGAGCGCGCTGACCTGCGCTTTGATGGCCGGATTATCCGAAAGGTTACCGCGCTGGGTGTTCCGATTGCCCTGCAGGATTTTCTGGTCGGCGTTTCCTTCCTGGTGCTGCTGGCCATCGTGAACGGACTGGGGCTCATCGCCTCCGCCGGGATCGGCGTTGCGGAAAAGGTATGCGGCTTTATCATGCTGATCCCTGCCGCCTTCATGCAGGCGATGGCCGCCTTTGTCGCCCAGAACTTTGGCGCAGGGAAATACGGAAGGGCGCGGAAAGCGCTGATCTATGCCATCGCCGTTTCAACGATGCTTGCCGTTGTGATGTTTGTGATCACCTTCTGGCGGGGCGATCTGCTGTCCGGCATCTTTGCCAATGATCCGGAAGTGATCCTTGCCTCGGCGGACTATCTGAAGGCATACGCGATCGACTGCCTGCTGACCTGCTTCCTGTTCTGCTTCATTGGCTTTTTCAACGGCCTGGGCATGACGCGCTTTGTGATGATCCAGGGGATCATCGGCGCATTCCTGGTCCGGATCCCGGTTGCGTTTTTCATGAGCCGGCAGGTGCCCGTTTCGATGTTCCATATCGGACTGGCGACACCCTGCTCTACCGTATTGCAGGTCGTGCTGTGCCTGATCTGGTTCCGGCTGGCCAACCGGAAATATGCATAAAGGGGCTGTCTCTGATGATCCTTTCAGATCATTTTGAGACAGC
>CAMOYA010000113.1 GCA_946629635.1 uncultured Clostridia bacterium | reverse complement strand
GTCCACAAATTCACCCTGACCAACTCCATGGGCGCCTCCATCAGCGTCATCGAATGGGGCGCCATCCTCACCTCCATCATCGTCCCTGACGCCGGCGGCAACATGGACGACGTAGCCCTGGGCTTCGATTCCCTGGACCGCTACCTCGTCCCCCACGGCTGTTTCGGTGACACCGTCGGCCGCTACGGCAACCGCATCGGCGGCGGTAAGTTCACCATTGACGGCCAGGCCTACCAGGTTGCCCTGAACGACCACGGCATCAACCATCTTCACGGCGGCAAGGTCGGTTTCTCCGCCCATTTCTGGACCGGAACTCCCGTCGAAGGCGACCATGAAGACTCCGTCTCCTTCCATCGGATCTCCCCGGACGGCGAGGAAAACTACCCCGGCAATCTGGATGTCACCGTCACCTACACCTGGAATGACACCTGTGACCTGATCATCCGCTACGAAGCCACCACCGACAAGCCCACCCTGTGCAACCTGACCAACCATACCTATTTCAACCTGGCCGGTCACAACCACGGCACCATCAAGGATCACGTCGTTGCCATCGAAGCGGATGTCATCACCAAGGTCGATGAGCACCTGATCCCAACCGGCGCCTATATGCCTGTTGTGGATACGCCCCTGGATCTGCGCGACGGCCTGCTCCTCGAGGACGGCCTGGATGTCATGGATACCTGCCCCCAGATGATTCCCGCCGGCGGTTATGACCACAACTTCGTGCTCCGCAAGGGCGAGGCCATGGGCATCGCTGCCACGGTCTATCATGAGGATTCCGGCCGCTATATGGAAGTCATTACCGACCAGCCCGCCGTGCAGCTCTACACCGCCTGCACCACTGATATCAAGGGCGGCAAGGGCGGCGCCGACTACGGTCATTATTCCGGCCTCTGCCTGGAAACCCAGCACTGCCCGGATGATCCCAACCATCCGAACTTCCCCGGCACCACCATCCTCCGCCCCGGCGAAAAGTATGACACCACCACCATCTACGCTTTCCGCTGTGACGATTAACCCCAACCAAGAAAGCCGCTCCCATCCGGAGCGGCTTTCTTTGCGCTTTCTTCCTTATTCTTCCTTCAGCATCGCCTTCATCGGCTCGTAATACTTGGCTTCTTCCTCTTTCCCGTACTGCCCCTTCAGGAACATCGGCAGCACTTCCTCCCGGAAGGTCTTCCAGCATTCCGCTTCCTTCCCGGGCACGATCGGATAGAACATCCCGTCCACGGCCCTGGCCGCTTCCGCGTCCATCTCCGCATCCCCGATCATCAGCACGTAATCCGCACCGCTGAGGTCAATGGCCCGCTGCAGCTGCTCCGGCTTGAACCCATCCTCCTGGCCCATCATCACGTCCACATGGCTCATGAGCCCGGCAAAGATCCAGTCCTTCTCCAGCTCTTCCTTCACCGCGGCGGACACCACGGCCACCGTTGTCTTCTCCCCGGCTTCCGCCAGTGCTTCAATCACGCCCTCATATGGCAGAATGCCTTCGCAAGCCCGCGCGATGATCACATTCGCCCGGATGGACCAGGCCAGCACCTTGCTCAGCTCCGAAGACGGATGCTCGATCATCCAGTCCTGCAGGGAAGCCGTCGAATACCGGGAATTCTCGTTCACATACTCCCGCAGCATATCCAGCTCCGGCAGGTTCTTCCCCTTCGGATATTCCTTCTTCAGCCGCTCAAAGACCTCCAGCAGGCCTGGAAAGCGGTTGATTCCGCGGGTCGCGGAATACAGGTTTACAGACTTATAGATCTCCGTAAACCGGTTCGCCACTTCCCGCTCCATGCGCCAGACCTCCAGTGCCGCGGGAATCAGCGCGTCCAGATGCTTATGATTCATGCTGTCAAAAGCCGTTCCGTCCGAATCAACACCAATCAGAAATCGGGATGGTATCATATCACATCTTCTCCTTTACCAGCTTCTGAAGCTCCTCCATAAACGTCCCGACGTCCGTAAACTTCCGATACACCGCCGCAAAACGCACATAGGCCACATCATTCAGTTCCTTCAGCTCATTGATGACCATATCCCCGATCTTCTCGGACGAAATCTCCCCGTCCATGGAGGCATACGCCCGCTGTTCCACCCGGGACACGATATCCTCAATCTGCTGCATGCTGACCGGCAGCTTGTCGCAGGCATGCAGAATGCCCGCCTTGATCTTCTGGCTGTCAAACTCCTCCCGCCGGCCGTCCTTCTTGACCACAAACAGGGGGCTCAGTTCCACCTTCTCATAAGTTGTAAACCGTCTTCCGCAGTTGGTGCACTCCCTGCGCCGGCGGATGCTGTTTCCGTCATCCGTCGGCCGGGAATCGATCACCTTGCTGTCGGTACAGCTGCAATACTGACACTTCATCTCTTCATATTCCCCCGATCAGTCCAGCTGTCCGAGTTCTTTGAACAGATCCTTGTTGGCCGCGTACAGCTGATGGAACACCTTGTACACCGCCGCGTACTTCGGCACATTTTCCGGGATCGGATCCTGCGGCGGATTCTCATGAATCATCACCTTGCAGGCCTCCTGTACGCTCTTGTACAGCCCCGCGCCGACGCCGGCCAGGATCGCCACGCCCAGCGCCGGACCTTCCGTATTCACGGTCGTCGCCACCGGGCAGTTCATCACATCCGCCAGCATCTGCCGCCACAGCTTGCTCTTTCCGCCGCCGCCGCAGGCCAGCATCGTCTCCGGCGCCACGCCCATCTCGCCCAGCACGCCCAGGCAGTCATTCAGGCTGTATGTCACGCCTTCCATCACCGCGCGCAGCAGATCCCGCCGCGTATGCATGCCGCTCAGGCCGAAGAACATGCCCCGGCAGTCGCTGTCCAGATGCGGAGTCCGCTCGCCCATCAGATACGGCGCATAGATCAGCTTGTTCGCGCCGATGGGGCTCTTCGCCGCTTCCTGATTCGTCAGCTCATATACATCCACGTCCATGGCCTTCGCCGTCACCATTTCCGCGCCGCAGAAATTGTCCCGGAACCACTTCAGGCTCAGGCCCGCCGCCTGGGTCACGCCCATCACGTGCCATGCGCCCGGCACCGCGCAGCAGAAGGTATGCACCCGGCCCTTCGGGTCGATCGCCAGCTTGTCCGTATGCGCAAACACCACGCCGCTCGTCCCGATCGTCGTGAACGCCTTTCCGTCGACCACCACGCCGGTACCGACCGCCGCAGCCGCGTTGTCGCCCGCGCCGCCGACGACCAGCGTTTCCTCGCTCAGCCCGGTCACCGCCGCCGCTTCCGCGGAAATATGTCCGGTCACCTCGCAGCTCTCATAGACCTTCGGCAGCAGCTTCTTGTCGATATCCAGAATGCCCAGCAGCTCATCGCTCCAGCACCGGTTCGGCACATCCAGCATCTGCATGCCGCTGGCATCGGAAACCTCCGTCGCAAAGTCCCCGGTCAGCATGAAGCGGACATAGTCCTTCGGCAGCAGGATATGGCAGCACTTCGCATAGTTTTCCGGCTCATGCTTCCGCACCCACATCAGCTTGCTCAGGGTGAATCCGGTCAGCGCGGGGTTCGCCGTGATCCGGATCATATTCTCATAACCGACCTTCTCGGTAATTTCTTCGCATTCCTTCGCCGTCCGCTGATCGCACCAGATGATGGAAGGACGGATCACCTCGTTGTCCTTGTCCAGCATCACCAGGCCGTGCATCTGTCCGCTGATACCCATGGACACGACATCCTTCTTGTCCACGCCGCTCTTGCCCAGCACCGTCTTGATCGTGCTGACCGCCGCGTTGTACCAGTCCTTCGGATCCTGTTCCGCCCAGCCGTTCTGCGGCTGATACATCGGATACTCCACCGTTGCGGAGCAGATGCCCTTGCCTTCCTGATCGAACAGAACCGTCTTGGTCCCGGACGTTCCCAGGTCAATTCCCAGTAAATACTTCATATGTTTTTCCTCGCTATCCACAAAATATAGTGGTTTTTTCTGTCCATTATTATAAGATTGTGTCTATCCCCTGTCAAGCTTTGAATCCGTTCATTCTCAGCCTTGTTCCAACCGAACAGAAGCGGGGCCAAAGCCCCGCTTCTGTTCACTTTTCTATCCGTTTCCTACACTCCATAAAAGACTTGCTCCGGATGGGTATATTCCCTGCGAAGGGGTTCGGGGGCGAATCGGATGATCATCTGTCCAAATCTTTGATTTGGGTAACAGATGACATACAGAGTAAAGCCCCCGATTATCATTCGCAGGCTTCCAACACTCCATAGAAAGCGGGCTTCG
>CAMOYA010000112.1 GCA_946629635.1 uncultured Clostridia bacterium | reverse complement strand
ATTCCAAGTGGCATAATATTCAGGCGAAGAAGGGCAAGGCGGACGCGCAGCGCGGAGCGATCTTTACGAAGATCGGCCGTGAAATCGCGATCGCGGTTCGGGAAGGCGGCGCCAATCCGGAATCCAACGGCAAGCTGAGAGACGTGATTGCCAAGGCCAAGGCCAACAATATGCCGAATGACAACATTCAGCGTTCCATCAAGAAGGCCAGCGGCGAACTGAGCAACGTGGTATATGAAGAAATCACCTATGAAGGATACGCCCCCGGCGGTGTCGCGGTGATCGTGGATACAATTTCGGATAACCGGAACCGGACGGCGAGCGATGTGCGCCACTGCTTTGCCAAGTATGGCGGCAATCTGGGGACGACCGGGTCCGTCGGCTTCATGTTTGACGAGCGCGGCGTGCTGGTGGTTGAGCGCGCTCCCGGCAGCGATGAGGACGAGATGATGATGACCGCGCTGGATGCCGGTGCCGAGGACGTGAAGGTGGAAGAGGATGTGTTTGAGATTCTGACCGCGCCGAGCGATTTCAGCTCCGTCCGCGAGAATCTGGAGAAGCAGGGCTTCACCTTCCTGTCCGCCGAAATTCAGAAGATTCCGCAGAATACCGTCGAAGTGACTGATCCGGATACCATTCTGAAGATTCAGAAGATGCTGGATCTGCTGGAGGAAAACGACGACGTGCAGAATGTTTTCCACAATGCGGATCTGCCGGAAGAAGAGGACGAGGACGACTGATCAGTTTTCCGCGCCGCCGGTCCCAGCTGGGCTCGGCGGCGTTTCTGCATATTGGAGGATTCAAATGACACTGAAAGAAAAGCTTACCGCCTGCCTGGACCAGGCCATCCGGAACAAAGAGGCTGCCGGCATCAACCTGCTGGTTCTGAAGGACGGAAAACCGCTTTGCTACGCGGAATCCGGCTATGCGGACATCGCCTCCGGCCACAAAATCCGGCGCGACTCCATCTTCCGCCTCTACAGCCAGTCCAAACCCATCACCGCGGCGGCGGCCATGATCCTCGTCGAACGCGGGCAGCTCGACCTGATGGCCGGTGTGGATCAGTACCTGCCCGGTTTCCGCGGCGCAAAGATCGTCACGCCGGATGGCGAAGTCCGCCCGGCAGCCCGCGCCCCGTGGGTGCTGGAGCTCCTCCGGATGACCTCGGGCCTTTGCTATCCGGATGCGGATCCCGCGGGACAGTATGCCGCCCGGGTGTTCGAAAAGAATCATGAGCAGATCCTCGCCGGCGGCGGAATGGGCACCGTGGAATTCTGCAACGAGCTGGGGAAACAGCCCCTGGCCTTCAATCCCGGAACCCACTGGCGCTACGGTACGAGCGCGGATGTGCTCGGCGCTGTGATCGAGGTAGCCTCCGGCAAATCGTTCCGTCGGTTCCTGAAGGACGAGCTGCTGGATCCCCTGGGCATGGCGGATACGGACTTCTTCGTTCCGGCGGAGAAGCAGGACCGGCTGGTTACCTGCTACCGTCGGATTCCCGGGGACCTGGAGCCGTTCGGCGGGCTGCATCTGGCCGTCGGCATCTACGACCGGCAGCCTGCTTTTGAGTCCGGCGGCGCGGGTCTGGTATCCACCCTGGATGACTATGCGGCTTTCGGAACCATGCTGCTGCAGGGCGGAAAGTACCACGGGGAGCGGATCCTGAGCGAGGCTTCGGTCCGGTTCATGAGCGCTCCGCATCTGCGGGAGGATGTCCGCCGGGATGTCTGGGATGGTCTGGGCGGATATAATTACGGTTGCCTGATGCGGGTGTGCGACATGCCCGGCGGATGCGGCGTCTTCACGGAAAAGGGCGAATACGGCTGGGACGGCTGGCTGGGAACCTATTTCGCCAACCTCCCGGAATCCGGCATTACCTTCCTGCTCAATCAGAACGAACCCGACACCGGAACGGCCGCGGTAACCCGGAAGTGCCGGAACATTCTGGCGGCGGAACTTTGATCTGAATCCCTGAAAGTGACCCGTTTGTACTTCTGCGGGTCACTTTCTTTACATTCGGGCAAAATGCAGTATAATATTGACCATCCGCATGATGTTTGGCGCCGGGAGTTTCGACCCCGGACGCGGAAAAACGCGGAAATACAATTTTCGACGGATATCCGGAAGGAGTCCGAACGGAGGGAAAAATCATGTCTCAGAATTCACACAGAACCAAGGTTTCCCGGATGACGCTGCTGGCGCTGCTGGTGGCTGTTTTAATTGTTCTCGCCTATGTCAACATTCCGATGCCCTTCGGCCTCAGCATCACCTTCAACATGATCCCGGTGGCCATTGCCGCCATGGCGATGGGGATTCCCGGAGGTATGATCATCGGGGGAGCCTTCGGCCTGATCAGCTTCCTGCAGTGCTATGGGATCTTCGGTGTCAGCGGAATGGGCGTCGCCCTGGTGACGGCGAACCCGGGCTTCGGCTTTGCCTGCCTGATGTTTGTGCAGCGGTTTGTATCCCGGGTGCTGGTAGGCCTGCTGGCGGCATTGGTTTTCAGGGCCATGAAGCGTACGAAGGCCCCGCTGTATGTGCAGGGGCTGGTGACGGGCTTCTGCTCCGCGTTCTTCAATACCCTGTTTTTCATGAGCCTGCTGGTGATTCTGTTCGGCACGACGGAGTATATGCAGAACGCGATGGCGGGCCGGGGGATCCTGGCATATATCGTTGCATCGGTCGGCATCAATGCGGTGGTGGAGATGGCGGTGGCCGCGGTGGTGACCGGCGCGGTCGGTACGGCGCTGAAGAAGGCCAGACTTCTGTAAGGGAGAAAAAAGCGATGATCTTAACGATGGACATCGGCAACACCAATATCAAGACAGCCCTGTTTGACGGGATGGAGATGTACAAATACTGGCGGATGAGCACGAACATCACCTCCACCTCGGATGAATACGGCGTGCGGCTGACCTCCATGTTTGCCCATGAAGGCGTATCCACGGATGTGGTGGAGGGCATCGTGGTCTCCAGCGTGGTGCCGACGATCAATTTCACCATTGATCATATGCTGCAGAATTATTTCGGAAAGGCGCCGCTGTTCGTGGCCCCCGGGGTGAAAACGGGGATCAATATCAAGTACGAGAACCCCCGCGAACTGGGCAGCGACCGGATTGCCAACGCGGTGGCGGCATTTGAGGAATACGGCGGCCCCTGCATCTTCATCGACTTCGGCACGGCGACCACCTTTGGCGTTGTGGATGAGGACGGCGCTTTCCTGGGCGGAACGATCTGTCCGGGCATCAAGCTGAGCAGCGAAGCGCTGGTCACCGGAACGGCCAAGCTGCCGCGCTTTGAGCTGACGCGGCCGGAAACCGTGATCGGCCGGACGACGCTGAGCAATCTGCAGAGCGGCATGTATTACGGATATGTGGGCCTCGTGCGGAATATCGTCCGGAAGATCAAGCAGGAGCTGGGCAAGGAGGCCTATGTGGTGGCGACCGGCGGCATGGCGCTGATGATCGCCGAGGAAAGCAAGGCCATTGATAAGCTGGATGGGCTGCTGACCCTGAAGGGGCTGCGGCTGATATATGAACGGAACAAGCAATAAAGGGGGATCATCTGAAGATGAAGGAAGTCGTACTGGGGCTGCTGGGACTCGGCAATATCGGCGGAGGCGTGTGGGATCTGGTCCGTGAATTCGGCGGAGAAGTGGAAAAGCGGACCGGGCTGAAGCTGCGGATCAAGAAGGCGCTCGTGCTGGACAAAAAGATCCACGGCGGCAAGGAAGTGCCGGATGAAGTGCTGACCACCGATCGGAATGACATCCTGGAGGATCCGGAAATCCAGATCGTCTGCGAATTTCTGGGCGGGGAACAGCCGGCGGCATCCATGATGCTGCGTGCGCTGGAGAACGGAAAATCCGTGGTCACTGCGAACAAGATGGCCCTTTCCCTCCATTTTGACGAGCTTCGTGCCATGTCCCGGAAGACCGGCGCCGGGCTGTACTACGAAGCCAGTGTCGGCGGTGCGATTCCGATCATCAACGCGCTGCAGAGTCCCCTGATTGCCAATCATATTGAGCAGATGATGGGCATCGTCAACGGAACGACGAACTATATCCTGACCCGGATGGCTGCGGAAGGCGCGGAGTATGAAACCGTGCTGAAGGACGCGCAGCGCCTCGGTCTGGCGGAGCCGAACCCCACGGCGGACGTGGAGGGCTTCGACGCGGCATATAAGCTGAGCATCATGGGTTCCCTCGGGTTCCACAGCCGGGTGTATGTGGAGGATGTGTACCGGGA
>CAMOYA010000111.1 GCA_946629635.1 uncultured Clostridia bacterium | reverse complement strand
TGTTCCCGGGCACCCCGGATCTCCAGATATTCATTCATTGAACCGACAATTCCTCATTTTTTCTCTCTTGTATCAATCTTTCCCCGATAGACCACAAACTTCTGGTACAGAAACTCCGTGACGAAATTGATCAGCATCGTACCGATCTGGACCACGTAGTTGTTCACCAGCGGTTCCTCCGCCACCCCGGCCCCGGTGAAGGGATTCTCCCCCGTCAGCGCCGCGGTCCACCAGGTGCTCAGCGGCGTGAAGACCAGATAGAACAGGCCGACCAGCAGCATGCTGCGCCCAATGTCCGCATCGGAGCGGAAGGTATACGTCCGGTTGAAGGTGAAATTCCACAGAACGCTCAGAATCAGGCTGACCAGATAGCTCAGCCACGGCGCCCAATGAAGCACCTCATACATCAATACATAGGAAATGATCTGAATAATGCCGGCGGAAGCGCTGAAGAGCGTAAACTTCACCGCCTGCCAGATTTCATGCTTTTTGCTGTATTGCTGATCTCCGCTCATCTGAGTTCCTCCCCGGCTTTCTCTTCCACTTTCGCAGCCCGCTCCGTCGCCTTTCCCGGTATCCCCATTTCACGCGGGGTATCAGGACCGCCGCTCCCGGAAGCTTATTCCCGAACCAGCCGCAGCGCGGGTTCCGCGTTCAGCTCCAGTCCGGAGATTCTTCCCTTCATCAGCTCATAATACGCTGCGCTGCCGATCATGGCGCCATTGTCCGTGCACAGACGGATCTGCGGCATATACAGCTTCACGCCCAGCCTGTCGCACATCTGCTGCGCCATCCGCCGCAGCTCCCGGTTCGCGGAAACACCGCCGGCCAGCGCCATACCCCGCCGGGCCTTTTCCGGATGCTCCCGGATCAGCAGTCCGGCCTTTTCCACCAGTTCCCGGCAGACCGCCCGCCGGAAGCTGGCCGCCAGATCCGCCTTCGGAAGCGGCTCGCCCCGCTGCTCCATGCCATGAACCAGGTTGATAAAAGCTGTTTTCAGCCCGCTGAAGCTGTAATCGTAACGCCCCTCCGTTTTCGGGCTCGGCAGCGTGAACGCTTCCGGATTGCCCTCTTCCGCCAGATTGTCAATCCGCGGCCCGCCCGGATAGGGCAGGCCCAGCGCGCGGGCCGCCTTGTCGAAGGCTTCTCCGGCTGCATCATCCGCCGTCTGCCCCAGCAGCAGGTATTCCCCGTAATCCCGCACCTCGACCAGATGGCTGTGGCCACCGGACACCACGAGGCACAGGAAGGGCGGCTCCAGCTCCGGGCTGGTCAGGTAATTCGCGCTGACATGGCCTTCAATATGATTCACGCCGATCAGCGGTTTTCCCGCCGCAAAGGCCAGGCCCTTCATGCAGTTGACACCGGTCAGCAGCGCGCCGACCAGCCCGGGGCCCTTCGTGACCGCCAGCGCATCCACCTCCGGAAGCGTCATGCCCGCCTCCCGAAGCGCCTGATCCACCACCCGGTCGCAGGCTTCCATATGCGCCCGGCTGGCAATCTCCGGCACGACGCCGCCGTACAGCTCATGCAGGTCAATCTGGCTGAACACCACATCACTCAGGATCTTCCGCCCATTTTCGATCACCGCCGCTGCGGTCTCATCGCAGCTCGTTTCCAACGCCAGAATCCGCACCCGTTCCTGGTTCCGCAGCTCCGCTGCCCGCCGGCACGAATCCTCCCAGTAACTCATTCCTTAACGCTCCCCGGCGCAATCCGCGCCACCACTTCTATCGCCAGCGGCACCGCCATGGCCCGCAGCGCGCCCCTGATTCCCAACGATACAAAAAACTTTTCCGGCATCAGCCGGATCAGCAGATCCGTCCGGGGATTCAGCAGCCAGCCATCATTGGTAAAGGCCACCCGATGAAAGGTGATGAACAGGCCGTCAAAATCGATCAGTGCCCAGGCCAGAAGGGATCCCATCACAACGGCCGCCATCCGCAGCCCCGTCCGCAGCCCGCGGTACAGACGCCTGTCCCGGCGGAATCGCACAGCCGCCAGCCCGGTCAGGGCCAGCGCCAGCGCGCCGCTCACCGCGGCCACCGCTCCGTCCAGCCGGATCAGTCCCCGGCAATCCGCCATATGCGCCGCTTCATAATCGTGAAAGCAGCGAAGCGGCTCTTCGCCGCTCCCCGTGATTTCATACTGAAACCGTTCAGCCCTTCCGGTCAGATACCCGGCAATCATATCGCCCATTCCGGGGTATTCCTCCGCCGGCAGGCCCGTATCCTCCGGCGGCGCAAAGCGCAGCATCTCCGCCGCCAGAAAGGCCCCGTCCCCCGCCATCCACCAGATCACGCCCGTGATCCCGAACAGGATCCAGAGAAGGGCAAGGATCGCTCCCAGCGGTTTCATCACTGCATCTTCAGATACGCGGTGACAAAGCCTTCCAGGTTTCCGTTCATGACGTCGTCAATATTCCCGGACTCATAGTTTGTCCGGTGATCCTTGACCATCGTATACGGCTGGAAGACGTAGCTGCGGATCTGGCTGCCCCACTCGATCTTCTTCATCTCGCCCTTGATGTCGGCCATCTGCTGTTCCTTCTCGCGCTCCCGCAGCTCCAGCAGCTTTGCCTTCAGCATCTTCAGACAGGTCGCCCGGTTCTGCACCTGGTCCCGCTCCGTCTGGCAGGCGACGACGATCCCCGTCGGATAATGCGTCATCCGGACCGCGGAGCTGGTCTTGTTCACGTTCTGTCCGCCGGCGCCGCTGGAGTGATACGTATCCACCCGGACATCCTTCATGTCAATCTTGATCTCGTCTCCGTCATCCTCCAGCATCGGCGCCACGTCCAGGCTGCTGAAGCTCGTATGCCGCCGGGCATTGGCATCGAAGGGGCTGATCCGCACCAGCCGGTGCACGCCCTTTTCGCCCCGCAGATACCCGTAAGCATGGTCGCCGCTGACCTCAAAGGTAACGCTCTTGATACCGGCCTCATCCCCGTCCAGCAGATCCAGCAGCTTCACTTCGAAGCCCATCCGTTCGCAGTAACGGGTATACATCCGGTAAAGCATCTGGGTCCAGTCCTGCGCCTCGGTTCCGCCGGCACCCGCATGCAGGCTGAGTACGGCATCGCTGTCATCATAATCGCCGCGCATCAGCGTTTCCAGCTCCAGCGCATCCGCCTGCTCCTTCAGCCGGGTCAGCGATTCCCCGACCTCCTTGACCATGTCCTCGTCGTTTTCCTCCCGGGCGAGCTCCATCATGGTGTCGATATCGTCCGCATCGGCCAGCAGCTTCTCATAATGCCCCAGCTTGTTCTTCAGGTGACCCAGCTTCTGGTTCACCCGGGTGCTCCGTTCCGTGTCGTTCCAGAACTCCGGCTGGTTCATCTCCTCAGTCAGCTCATCGATCTGCTCCCGCATATGATCAATATGCAGCGCTTCTCCGGCCGCCAGAATGCTCTTCCGGATTCCGTTAATGTCCTGGGCGTACTGTTCCAGTTCAATCATCGCAGATACTCCTTACTGTTGGTCCTGTGTCTTCAGCATGCAGCAATTCTTGTATTTCTTCCCGCTGCCGCAGGGGCATGGATCATTGCGGCCGATCTTCTCGCCCGGCTTGATCCGCCGGGGCTGCCGGGGACCGTCCCCCGCCACGCGGGCTTCCACCGGTTTCGCGGTCTGCACCCGCTCGGGCGTCACCTGCACCTTCGTCTGGTATACCCGACGGACCGTATCCTCCCGGATCAGATGGTTCAGCTCCTCAAACATATGGGACGCTTCAATCTGATACTCCGTCACGGGATTTTTGCCGCTGTAGGCGCGGAAGCCGATACCGTCCCGCAGCTGATCCATCGCGTCGATATGATCCATCCAGCGGGTATCCACGCTGCGCAGGAGCATCACCCGCTCGACCTCGCGCATGTCCACATGCATCTCCGTCAGCAGCTGCTCCCGCTCATCATAGAACGCCCGGGCGTCCTCCTTCAGGGCGGAGACGAAATCATCCGGACTGTCAAAGGCCTTCTGACGGTTTGCCTCAATCACCCCGTGGTGGCAGCAGAGGTTCTCCAGATAATTGGTGGCTTCCTTCCACTCCCATTCCTCCGGATCCTCCCCGTTCATCCAGCGCCCGACGGCAAAGTCGATCACGTGATCCGCCATCCGCTGGATACTGTCGCGCACATTTTCGCCCATCAGCACCCGGCGGCGCTGCCCGTAAATCACCTCGCGCTGACGGTTCATCACGTTGTCATATTCCAGCACGTGCTTCCGGGCTTCAAAGTTCCGGCCTTCGATCCGCTTCTGCGCGCTTTCGATCTGCTTGGTCAGCAGTCCCGCCGTCAGCGGCTCATCATCCTTGAGGCCCAGCCGGTCCACCATCGCACCGATCCGCTCCGACCCGAACAGCCGCATCAGATCGTCTTCCAGGCTGATGAAGAACTGCGTGGAGCCCGGGTCACCCTGCCGGCCGCTGCGGCCGCGCAGCTGGTTATCGATCCGGCGGCTTTCATGCC
>CAMOYA010000110.1 GCA_946629635.1 uncultured Clostridia bacterium | reverse complement strand
CCAAACGTTTTTGCTGTGCTCCGATTGCGCCTCCGCGGCGCGAAAGGGGTTTTTTTGATGTCGAAAATCATGCTGAATGCTGAAAATATCCATATGTCCTACGGGGAACGCTGCCTGCTGAAAATCGATCAGCTGCGGATTTACGATACGGACAGAATCGGCCTGATCGGTGAAAACGGAGCGGGCAAAACAACCCTGCTGCGGATCCTGGCCGGTGAGCGGCAGCCGGAGGAAGGAACCGTCAGACGGCTGGTGCCGGTGGCGGTGATTCATCAGGAGGGAGCGGGAAACCCGGGCGGGGATCAGGAAATGCGCGCCCGGTTCCGTGCGCAGGAAAGCAGGGACAGCCTTTCCGGGGGAGAGATGACCCGGAACCGCATTTCAGAAGCGCTCTCCAGTCATCCGGAGCTGCTGATGGCGGACGAGCCGACCACAGATCTGGATCAGGAGGGACTTGGGATCCTCCGGAAAGCGCTGCTGGGGTTTCAGGGAGCCATTCTGCTGATTTCCCACGATCGCGCGCTTCTGCGCAGGCTGTGCAATCGGATCTGGTATCTTCGGGATGGAACGATTCTTGATTTCCCGGGCGGATATGATGATTTTATTGTCGAGCGCGACCGCCGGATGGAGCGGGAAACATTTGAATATGAGCAATACAGGGCGGAACAGAAACGGCTGAAGGAATCCGCGCAAAGGATGGCGGAAAAAGCCGCTCAGGTAAAAAAGGCGCCGGGCAGAATGGGCAACAGTGAAGCACGGCTTCATAAGCGGGAATGGACGGATTCCGTCCTGCAGCTGAGCCATGCAAAGCGGACGATTCAGAACCGCATGGAGCATCTGGAGGTGAAGGAAAAACCGAAGGCCCTTCCGGAAATCAAAATGAAGCTGGGAGTTGCCCATCCGGTGGAAGCCAAAACAGTTCTGGAGTGTCGGTGCACGCGGCTGACGGCCGGGCCGACGGAACTGCTGTGTGACACGGGTTTCACGCTGCCGTCAGGAAGCCGGACGGCACTGATCGGACCGAATGGGTGCGGGAAAACCACGCTGCTTCGGGCAATCATGGAGGAAACGGATCCGAGCATCCGCCTGGAAGGCAGGGCGAGATGGAATCCCGCGGCCAGAATCGGAAGGTTTGACCAGCATCATGAGCAGACACTGGATATGAATCAGTCGATCCTTGCCAATATCATGGAAAGCTCCGTCTGTCCGGAGCATTTTGCGAGGACGGTGATGGCCTGCCTGGGCCTGAAAGGCGAAGCGGTGTATAAACCGGTGAGGCTGCTGTCCGGGGGAGAAAAAGCCAAAGCAGCGATCGGGAAGCTGCTTCTGATGGACTGCAATACGCTTCTGCTGGATGAACCGACCAACCATCTGGACCTCTTTACCCTGGAAGAACTGGAGAAACTTCTGGCCTCCTACGGCGGAACGATTCTGTTTGTGAGCCATGATGAGGAGTTTATCCGGAAGACAGCTACGCGGATTGTCCGCTTTGACGGAAGAAAACTGGTAACCACAGAGGGCGGCTGGGATGAAATGAGGAGGCCTGTACGGACTGAAGCTTCTGCAGCGGACAGAGGTCTGGAAATCTCCCGGCTGGAGATGCGTATGGCAGTGCTTTCCGCCAGAATGGCCCGCCCGGCAAAAGGGGACCGGCCGGAACAGCTTCAGCAGGAGTATCTTGAACTGGCCCGAACGATTCAGGAACTGAAAAAACCGATCTGAGACGGATGCTTCGCAGGTGTCCGTATGCCTGAATGATGATTGACCAAACGGAAATGAACGTGGTATTCTGATGCCAGGGCCCGCGCGGCTGCAGCGAACGAAGCGGCTGTCAGTACATTGAACCGATGAACCTGCTGTGCCGGTTCGGTGGAGAAGCGCCGGAGAGAATGGGACTTTCTTACGGAGGGAAAATGCACAGTATCTGGAATCCGTGGCACGGATGCATCCGCTGCAGCGAAGGCTGTCTGAACTGCTATATGTACTTTCTCGACAGGATGAGAGATCAGGACGGATCCCGCATTTACCGCACCTCCGGAGCAGGATATCCTCTGTCAAAAGACAGAACCGGGCGATACAGGATTCGGAGCGGAGAGATGATCAGCGTCTGCATGACATCTGATTTTTTTCTGGAGGAAGCGGATCCCTGGCGACAGGAAGCCTGGGACATCATTCGGCAGCGAAGCGATGTGATTTTTTACCTGCTGACCAAGCGACCGCAGCGGGTCAGTCAATGCCTCCCGGAAGACTGGGGGGAGGGATGGGACAACGTCTTTTTCAATGTCACATGTGAAAATCAGGAACGGGCGGATGAGCGAATCCCGCTGCTCCTGAAGCTTCCTTTCAGGCATAAGGGCCTGAACTGCGCTCCGCTCCTGGGGCCGATCCGGATCGGGAGCTATCTGGACAGCGGAGAGATTGAGCAGGTTGCGTGCGGCGGGGAAAACTACGGCGGAACCCGATTCTGCGATTTCTCCTGGGTGAAAGCGCTGCGGGAGGAATGCGTCCGGCGGGACATTACCTTCTGCTTCCTGGAAACCGGAACGGTATTCATCAAAGACGGGAAGAAGTATATCATCCGGAGCAAGCGGGAGCAGACCCGGCAGGCGCTGAGATCCGGGATGAATTACCAGGGGAAAAGGATGGTTTTCGATCTGAAGGACAGCTGGGGCCTTCCGATTCCGGAAGGGGAGCGGTATGTTCCGCATTTTCGGCAATACTGCGAGGAATGCTCCATGAAAATGCTCTGCAACGGGTGCAGCGACTGCGGAAAATGCGCAGGCCCCCGGAAAAAGGCATCCGCTTCGGGACCGGATGCAAACGAGGTGAAGGGCGATGTTCAAGGCATATGCTGAGAGGCTCCTGCGGCAGCTGTCGCTGGATTACAACTGCACCCCGGAGGATCTCAGGGCAAGGGAAAACAGGATTACCTGCCCGGCTCTGAAGGAGGGAAGAAGGAGCTATAGCCCCGGCATGCCGTTCCTGCAGATGGCGACGCTCGGCGGAAATGCGGTCGTGATGGCGGATGAGCGCCTGCATGGTTTTCTGCGGGACATGATCCGGGATACGGAGGGGCATCGCCTGTTTGAGATCGGGAACCTGATGAAGCTGAACGCGGAACTGAAGAAATATGGATACCGGATTGATCCGACTCACCACATGTTCCTTCCCTCCCGTAAGGTCGAACCGGCTGGCGGCTTTCAGGTGAAGTGGTTTTTTGATGATGAGATCCGTCCGTTCTACGGGGATCCCCGGTTTCCGAACGCGATTGCCTATCCGGAACCCTGTCCCGTGAGGCCGGATCGGATCGTTGTTGCCGCAGTCGAAGGAGAAAAAATCCTGGGCATGGCAGGCTGCTCTGAGGATGCCCCGCACTGGCAGCAGATCGGAATCGACGTGCTGCCGGAGTACCGTTCCAGGGGAATCGGCTCGTATCTCGTGACCCTGCTGACCAACAGGATCATGGAGATGGGCGATGTGCCTTTCTACGGGACGGCGGCGGCGAACATCCGATCGCAGAATATCGCGTATAACAGCGGCTTCCGGCCGGCATGGGTGGAGACCGAGGCGGAGAGAATCTGATACGGGAGGTGCTCCGCCCGGGGCTCTCAGGAGAAAAAAGGCGGCGGAAGGAATGGTCAGTACTGAAAACGCCTGAATGAATCGGATTCAGGCATATCTGACTCCATACGAGGAATCATCAATGAGCTACATTCATGTCAACCATTTAAGCAAGCAGTTTCAGATCCGCAGGAAGCGGGAAAAGGGATCATTGCTGCGCGAGAAGAAAACGGTTCAGGCGCTGGAGGATGTCTCCTTTGACATTGAACGGGGAGAACTGATCGGATACATCGGCCCCAATGGCGCGGGAAAGTCCACCACCGTCAAAATCCTTTCCGGTATTCTGACGCCGGATGGAGGAGAAGCCCTGGTCGGCGGTCAGATTCCCTGGAAGAACCGGAAGGAATATGTCCGGCATATCGGCGTCGTCTTCGGCCAGCGGATGCAGCTCTGGTGGGATGTGCCGATCCTGGACAGCTACAGCCTGCTGAAGGATATCTACAGGATTCCGGAGACGGCATATCAGAAACGACTGAACGAGCTGACGGAAGCGTTGAACCTGGGAGAGCTTCTGCGGACGCCGCTTCGCCAGATGAGTCTGGGCCAGCGGATGCGGGCGGAGCTGTGCGGATCGCTGCTGCATCAGCCGGAAATGCTGTTTCTGGACGAGCCGACCATCGGCCTGGACGCGGTCAGCAAGCTGGCGCTTCGGGACTTTCTGAAATGGGAAAACCGGGAGCACCGGACCACCATTCTTCTGACCACGCACGACATGGAAGATATCGCGGCGCTGTGCTCCCGCGTGATGGTGCTGGGACATGGGCAGAAACTGTATGACGGTTCGCTGCAGGATCTCCTGCATCGTTACGACAGAAGGCGGGATGTGGATATCCGATACGACGGAAACGATCGCATGCCGGTTCTTCCGGAATCCGTGATGATGCGGAAGGAGGGGGAAGGATTCCGAATCACCTATGAGCCGGATCAGATCCCCACGGCGGAGCTGCTGTCGCTGCTGCAGCAGGCGGGGCCGATTCGTGAGCTGACGGTTCAGCCGCAGAACATTGATCATATGATCGCGGAGATGTATCGGGAGATGGGCCTATGAAAGCATATCTTTCGGTCTT
>CAMOYA010000109.1 GCA_946629635.1 uncultured Clostridia bacterium | reverse complement strand
CAGCGCCGTCAGCACGGACGGGCAGCCGGAAGCCTCCTACAACACGCTGATGCTCGGATCCAGCGGCGCGGCCGTCAAGAACCTGGTCACCGAGCTGAAAAACCAGGGTTATTTCACGGGCAGCATCGTCAGCCAGTACAACACGGCGGTTCAGGAAGCCGTACGGAAATTCCAGGAAAAGAACGGGCTGACGGTGGACGGCATTGCCGGGTCCGCCACGCAGCACAAGCTCTACGGCACGGTGCCGATCGGATCGGGCGACAAGAGCAACCTGGCCATGACGCTGTATCCGGCCGAAAAGATCGACTGGTACACGGGCGGCATCAACGAGCTGTGGGCCAAGGGCGACAACTACAAGATCTATGACGTTTACACGGGCATCGTCTGGTGGGCACACCGGTGGTCCGGCGGACTGCACGTCGACGCGGAGCCGCTGACGGCGGCGGACACCGCCCGGCTGTGCAAGATCTACGGCGTGAACTCCTCGCAGGAGATCAAGGACAAGGATCTGTGGCAGCGGCGGCCCTGCCTGGTCACCATCGGCACGCGGACATTCGCCTGCTCCCTGTACGGCGTACCGCACAACTATCCGGCCGGCGACACGATTGCGAACAACGACTACAAGGGTCAGCTGTGCATCCACTTTACGAACAGCAAGATTCACGACAGCCAGAAGGTCGATTCCCTGCACCAGGCGGCGATCGAATACGCATGGCTGAACGCGCCGAACGGGCACAAGTAAAAAAACAACCGTTTTCCCAGGATACAAAAAGGCGGAGTCCGGACTCCGCCTTTTATTCAAAAGGAGAAACCATGGCCAAAGCAAGGTCTGTATTCACCTGCTCCGCCTGCGGATATGAATCCCCGCGATGGGTCGGAAAATGTCCGGACTGCGGCGCATGGAACACAATGGAAGAATCGGTCGCGGCAGAAAAGCCGGCCACCGGAAAGATCGCCGCAAAGCAGCGCCCGGGCTCCGGCGCGATGCCGATGCCGCTGAAGGACATTCCGGAGGACGTGGCCCTGCGGAGCAGCACGGGGATCAGCGAGCTGGACCGGGTGCTGGGGGGCGGCATCGTTGAAGGCGGACTGATGCTGATCGGCGGCGATCCGGGGATCGGGAAGAGCACGCTGCTTCTGCAGGTATGCGACCATCTCGCCCGGGACGGGCGGCGCGTGATCTATATCTCCGGCGAGGAAAGCGCGCGGCAGATCAAGCTGCGCGCCCGGCGGCTCGGGATTGAAAGCGACATATGGATCCTGGCGGAAACCGCGCTGGACGCGGTCGAGGAGAAGATCCGTTCCCTTCAGCCGGATGTGGCCGTGATCGACTCCATCCAGACCATGTACCGGCCGGAGATGTCCTCCGCCCCCGGAAGCATCAGCCAGATCCGGGAAAGCACCAGCCTGATCATGCGCCTGTGCAAGGAAACCGGGACGAGCATGTTCCTCGTCGGCCACGTGACAAAGGACGGCGCGATCGCCGGCCCCCGGATTCTGGAGCACATGGTGGACGTGGTGCTGTATTTCGAGGGCGACCGGCAGCAGGATTACCGGCTTTTGCGGGCCGTCAAGAACCGCTTCGGATCGGTCAACGAGCTGGGCGTATTCCGCATGACGGGAAGCGGCATGCAGGTTGTCGAAAACCCGAGCGAAGAGCTGCTGAGCCACCGGGCCAAGGGAAGCAGCGGGAGCGTTGTTTTCTGCGGCATGGAGGGATCGCGGCCGCTTCTGTGCGACGTTCAGGCGCTGACCAGCCCCACCTTTTTCGGCACGCCGAGGCGCGCGGTCAAGGGGGCGGATTCCGGACGGATGGCGCTGCTGCTGGCCGTGCTGGAAAAGCGGGCCAATGTCCGCACCAATAACCAGGATGTTTATATCAACGTTGCGGGCGGGCTGGAGCTGAGCGAGCCGGCGGCCGACCTTGCCCTGTGCGCCGCGGTGGCGTCCAGCCTGAAGGACCAGGCGGTCGGCCCCGAAATCGCAGTGATGGGCGAGGTCGGGCTGGCGGGCGAGGTTCGGACGGTTCCGCAGTGCGAGCGCCGAATCAGCGAATGCTCGAGGCTGGGCTTCACCACGCTGATCGTTCCCCGGGCCAATGCGGGACGAATTCACCCGACGGACGGCGTGAGGATCATCGGCGTGGATACGGTCGCCCAGGCATTCAGCATTCTTTTCTGAGCCGGGCGGCAAACCGAACATTTCATGGCAGGGAACTGCCACAGGCGAAGGAGGATAAATCCGGATGATGAGATCGAAGGGACTGGAGCGGCTGCTCCGCTTTCTGCTGATCCTGCTGGGCGTCGGCATCGGACTGACCATTACCCAGCTGGGACTGCAATGGTTCCAGCTGGCAAATCCCAATGTCAGCATTCCGGCATGGGTTCCTGCAGCCGGATACGCGGGCATGGGCTTTCTCGGCGGAATCATCATGCTGATCCTGAGCCGCCGGATTCTGCGGCGGTTTACCCTGATCTCCAGCGAGATGCAGAAAACGCTGGACAAAATGCCGCTGAACCAGCTGATGAGCGCCATTACGGGGCTGATTCTCGGGCTGATCGTTGCCGCGCTGCTCCGGCAAATTCTCTCCTTTATGGGCAACAGCGTTGCCAGCACAGCCCTGAGCGCACTGCTTTACGCTTCCCTCGGCGCCCTCGGATACAACATCGGGCGGCGGCGGAGCCGCGAATTCCTCGGAATGGTCACGCGGCTCAGCGGCGTTCGCGAAAAGCGGAAAATCACCCGGCACGGATATGCTTCCCGCAAATTTCTGGACACCAGCGCCGTGATTGACGGGCGAATTCTGGAAATCCTGAAGACCGGATTCATCGAGGGAGAGGTGGTGCTGCCCGAGTTCGTGGCGACTGAGCTGCAGCACGTCGCCGATTCCCCTGACGAAAGCATGCGCGAACGGGGCCGGCGGGGGCTGGAGATCCTCCGCGAGCTTCGGGAACAGCAGCTGGCCACCGTTGAACCATCCGACGACACATCCGCGGACGACGTGGACGTCAAGCTGCTCCGCGCCGCGCGGGAGGTCGGCGGAACAGTGATCACCACCGACTATAACCTGCAGAAGGCCGCAGCGGTGACCGGAATCCGCACCATGAATGTCCACGCGCTGGTTGAGGCGCTGCGGCCGGCCGTGACCGCCGGAATGGAAATGACCGTCCGCATCACCCGCGAGGGCCGGGAAGCCGGGCAGGGGATCGCCCATCTGGCGGACGGGACCATGATCGTGGTCGAAGGCGGCAGGGATCGGGTCGGGGAAGATACCGATATCACCGTTACCAGCATCCGGCAGACCTCCGCCGGGCGGATGATTTTCGCCCGGGTCCGGTAATTTTTCGCTTTTTCTCTGTTCCCCGTTGGCGCCGCGGGGCAAACTGTGATATGATAGGCACGCTACACAGATTCGTGAAGGCAGAGTAGCGTTTTCCGCGTCAAGTGTTCATGAACGGGGAGTTGTCATGAAACGAAACAGCCAGACGGCTGTGCGGTGGGGAATGCGCATCCCGCTGCTTTTTCCGGCAGAAAGCCTCTGCGAATCATCCTGCATCTGATTTGCCGATGATCGAAAGGAGGCTTTTTTTCATGGTCCAGAACAGACGAAACACTCAGCTCTTCCGTACCCCCTTCTGCAGGGAATACTGGCGACTGGCATTTCTCGAGATGAAGAATCCCCGGATGCTGGTATTTGCCGCCATGATCCTTGCGCTGCGAATCGCCCTGAAGCCGGTCAAAATCCCCATTGTGGCCGATCTGAACGAGAACGTCGGGTTTATCGTGAACGCCTTCGGCTCCATGGTTTACGGGCCGGTTGTTGCGCTGCTCAGCGGCGCGCTTTCGGACGCCCTCGGATTCCTGCTTTTTCCCAGCGGCGTCTATTTTCCCGCGTTCATGATCACGGAGATGGCCGGTTCCTTCGTATTTGCCCTGTTCCTTTACCGGGCTGAAATATCCATTCCCCGGCTGCTTCTTTCCCGCTTCTGTATATGCTTTTTCGTCAACGTTGTGCTGGCCTACCCGATCTGGGTATGGTATTACGAAATTGCGCTGGGCAAGTCCTACTCCATTGCGCTGATCCGGATCGTCAAAAACCTGGCGCTGTTCCCGATTGAAACCGTCATCCTGACCGTCCTGTTCCGGCACATCCTTCCCCCCTTCCGGCATCTTGGCTATGCGGTCAGCGAAACCGACGGGCTGCAGTTTACCCGCAGGCACATCGCCCTGCTGGCCGGGCTCACGCTGCTGGGCGCATGCACGATCGGGGGATATTTCGTATATGACTACAACACCCGGTCCTTCAGCGCCGATTACACCCCGGCCCAGCGGCTGGAAATGAACCGGAAGATGAATGACATCGCTGCCGCGGAGGGCACGGATGTTCCGTCCGACGAGATGGTCACCATCATCGAAAGCGCTCACACCAGCATCGGAAACCCGAACATGACATACGCGGTCACGATATACCGCATCGATATGGAAAGATTCAGCGCGAAACAGGCGGAAGCCGAAACCGCCCTGGCGGAGCACCGGGAGAATGCGAAGCCCTACACGATGGATACATTGCACGGATATTCCAGGACTCCCGCCTCAAAGGATGATGCGCTGATCCCAATCGGCCACGGCACGATCGTTGCGAACAGGGAAACCGGAGAAAAGGTTTCCGCAGATATTCAATGGGAATAATCCGTTTCCCTCCGGAA
>CAMOYA010000108.1 GCA_946629635.1 uncultured Clostridia bacterium | reverse complement strand
GGTGATACAGTATACCCGTGGTCAGGGAGATGATCCCGGATGACCCATGGGCCCGGCGGCCGGATTCGCGGCCGGTTCGGTCCGGCGCTTCCTCCGGAAGGGCAGCGGTTCGGAGAGAAAGAAAAAAAATGCTGTAACGAAAAGCGGCTTTCGCCGTCTAAATGATGAGTGCAAAGAGAAGCACCCGAATGAACACACAGGGAGGAATCAGGATATGAAGACACTTATGACAATTGCGGCCGGTGCGGCGATCGGGTATTTCATCTATCAGTATTTCATGAGCACCAACGGCCGCACAACCCACGGCCGGATCCACAGGAGCGTCCGGGACCGGAAGATCTGCGGCGTGTGCGGCGGGATCGCGGAATGGCTCGGGATCGATCCTGCCATCGTCCGTATCGTATGGGCCGTGATGGTCATGGGCTGGGGCACCGGCGCTTTGCTGTATCTGATCTGCGTCTTTGTGCTGCCGGAGGAATAACGTTTCCCGGCAGCAGCATCGGATGAACATATGGAAACGGAGGAAAAAAACATGAAGAACTTTTTTGAGGAACTGACCAGCTATCGGGTAAAAGTTGAGAAGGACGGCAGGGAAATCGTGAACGTCCCCAGCATTTTCGCTCTGCCGGGTGCGCTGATCGCGCCGAAGATGAGCATTGTCGGAACCGTGGCCGCGTCTCTGCTCGGCTGCAGCATTCATCTGGAAAACGAGGAAGGAAAGGGCGTGGATGTCGGCAAGGCCGTGAAGGACGCGGCGGATACGGTGGCGGATGCGGCGAAGGAAACCGCCCGGAATGTAAAGGAAGAGATTGACAGGGTATGGGACGCGCTGTCCGCCGACGATCCGGAAGGCTGCCCCGAGGGCGAGGAAAACGAGGACGAGCCTGCGGACGAAGCGGCGGCCGCGGATGAAGAAAACGCGGAGGAGCCGGAAGCGGGCGAAGCGGACGGGATTCCGACCATCCATGTCGGGAATCCGGACGGGCAGGAATAACACAGGGGGGCTGCAGGCGACTGCAGCTCCTTTGCTGTGCCCGAGTTATCTCTTGCAAAAGGGGGAGCAAAGGGGTAAAATGGCTGTCGCAGACATTTATCGTTTCTGCGGGAGAAAAGCCGGGAATCCCGGTCAAGAGATGAGGCATCCAAGATGGTATCACTGTTCCTGTCTTTTGCAATTCTGATTGCCGCTTATCTGATTTTTGCGAAGATCACCGAGAGCGCCTTCGGGCCGGATGACCGGAAGACGCCGGCGACCCGCCTGGCGGACGGCGTGGACTATGTGAGCATGAAGCCCTCGCGGGCCACGCTGGTGGAGCTGCTGAACATTGCGGGAACGGGGCCGATCTTCGGCGCGCTGATGGGGGCCTGCTTCGGCCCGGTCGTGTTCATCTGGATCGTGCTCGGTGCGATCCTGGCCGGCGGGGTGCACGACTACATGGTCGGCATGATTTCGGAGCGGCACGACGGAAAATCCATCGCGGAGCTCTCCGGCATCTATCTGGGCAGCGCCGTGAAATGGATCATGAGAATCTTCTCCGTGGTGCTGCTGCTGCTCACGGGCACCGTGTTCGTCAACAGCCCCGCCACGCTGCTGGCCCGGATCACTCCGTCATGGATGAACGAGACCTTCTGGATCGTGGTCATTCTGATTTACTACGTGCTGGCGACGCTCCTGCCCATCGACAAGGTGATCGGCAAGATGTATCCGGTTTTCGGGGTCGTGCTGATTGCGATGGCGGTCGGGATCCTGGGCGGCATCGTGTTCGGCGGATACAGCGTGCCGGAGGTTTCCTTTGCGAACCTGCATCCGGAGGAGCTGCCGGTATGGCCGTTCATGTTTGTGACCGTGGCCTGCGGCGCGATCTCCGGGTTCCATGCCACCCAGGCGCCGATGATGGCCAAGTGCATCACATCGGAAAAGTACGGGAAGCGGGTTTTCTACGGCGCCATGCTGATGGAATCGGCCATCGCGCTGGTCTGGGCGGCCGCGGGCGTCGCCTTCTACGGCACGACCGGGGGCCTGAACCAGGCGCTTTCCGAGCTGGGGCAGTCGGGAACGGTGTATGACATTTCCACCCATATGCTCTCGACGGTCGGCGGCATTCTGGCGGTCGTCGGCGTCGTGATCTGCCCGATCACCTCCGGGGACACGGCCTTCCGCAGCGCGCGGCTGATCCTGGCGGAGATCACGGGGCTGAAGCAGAAGGAGATCCGGAACCGGCTGATCCTGACCATTCCGCTGCTCGGCATATCCGCCATCCTGACGCAGCTGAACTTCAACGTACTCTGGCGCTACTTCTCCTGGAGCAACCAGACGCTGGCCATGATCAGCCTGTGGGTGGCCTCCGCCTACATGCTGAAAAAGAACGCGAAGGCCCGGACCAGCCTGATCACCGCGATCCCGGCCACCTTCATGTCCGCGGTGACCATGACGTATATCCTGCTGGCGGATGAAGGCTTCCGGCTCAGCCGCAGCATTGCGTATCCCATCGGCATCGTGTTTGCCGCGCTGTGCCTGTCGGCCTATCTGTGGGTCCTGCACAAGGCGGAGCGTGCGAGGCTCTGACTTTTCTCCGGCTGGAATGTAAATAAAGAGGCCCGCGGCCGGCGGACCCCCATCGGGGGCGTCCGCCGGCCGCGGGCCTCTTTTGTTGGAACGGATCAGCGGGAGGCGACGCCCCGAAACAGGTCCAGCTGGCGCTGGAACTCCGCCAGGATGCGGTCCAGCCCGGTCCACGGGCTGTTGCACAAAAGGCTCCAGAGAAAGCCCTTTCCCGGGGCCACCTGATAATGCTTGAAGGCGATGATCAGCCCGAACATCGGCAGATAGCAGAACAGCACAAACCAGATCACCGTCGGCAGCGAAAGCAGAAACAGCTGCCGGTCATCCGTTCTCCATCCCCGTCTTTTTTTCATCCTCGATCACTCCAGCCGATCGGGGGAAACCTGATTGGGGCCATTGCCCTGTCTCCCTCTGAAAAAGGAGTATCCCCCCCCCGGCCGCATGCGCCGTCAAGGCGTTCCCTGCGGCGGAGGAACGGCCGGTAACCGGCCGCCTCCCCGGATCAGGAATGCATTCTCTTCCCGCCGATGTTCGAAAAATGCAGCATCGAATTTGATATGATGCATATGCCGGAGATGAAGAGCGGCGGATGTCGCAAAAAACGAACATCCCTTCCGGTAAGATAGAGATACAGAAAAGGAACGGGAGGCGGGAGCATGAATGCAGTCCAGAGAGCACGGGGCGTGAAAAGGATCATCCGGAGGTTTGTTCTCAACCGGCCGGCGCAGAAATTCGTCATTGCCGGGGACAGGGCCTGCCGGGAAAGGATCCGGAGATCCGTTTCGCGGAGGCAGAGCGGGCCGAGCGATTTTTCCATCCTGGCCTGGGCCAGCTACGATCTTTCCCGGGAAATCCGGAACGGCTTCTGGGAATTCAGGGCCGCATAAGCGCGAAGGAGGAATCCAGATGACTTCATGGAAAGAGATGGCAGAAAAGCTGACGGAGGAGTTCATGCGCTGGGGATGCCCCTTTCAGCGCCGGCAGCTGCCGGAGATCGCCATGAGCTACGAATGCACGCCGCTGTTCTTCTGGAACTGGCTGGACGGCGAGGCGGAGAAGACCGAGAAGGGGTTCCTGCGCGTGCTGGGATATGCCTGGAAGCGGCACCTGGAGGAAGAGCCTGCGCCCGCGTGTCCGCACCATGAACCGGCCCCTGCCGCCGAAGTTCCGGCAGCAGCCTGATGATAAGGAGGATTCATATGATCTGCACCTGCACCCATCGGAACTGTTATTTTACTTTTCAGATGAAAGGCACGGCCGTTCCGGAGCGCTGCCCGGACTGCGGGAACCGTTCCGTGCGCGCGGCCTCAGCGGAGGAAATCGCCTGGTTCCGGCATGAGCATCCGGAATTCAGCAGTCCACATATCCGATCCGGTCGTCCATGCGATCGACGTACAGCGTGACCTCTGATCCCGGCTCCAGGATATTGCTGTACAGATACCGGCTGTGATAGACATTTCCCCGGTATTCGCATTCCACGACCACGGGATGATCCCCGTTCATATTTACATTGTTGATCCGGCGGACGGCGGTGACCCGGGCCGTCACGGCATTGCCGCCCAGATATGCCCGGCGCATCCGATGCCTGCGGCGCAGATCGACCGACAGGAAGCCCAGGCCCAGAAGCAGAAAGGTTCCGCCGATGATGCCGAACGTCATCAGAAGCACCCGGCCTGCCCCGCCCGGTTTTGCGGCGTCGACAATGATGGCGGCCATGAGCAGGACCAGGCTGACGGGGGTGAACACCATGCCAATGATGCCCCAGACCGTCCAGCCATAATGCGGTTTTTTCATCCAAACCTCCCGGGGGACAGCGGACTGTCCCCTTTTTCCGTTATCTCCAGTACCGGTCCGTCTGCCGGACCGTGCGATGGCACGCGGGGCACTCCGCCAGCCAGGCATGATACTGCCATTTTTCGAAGCAGCCCGGCTCCTCCTTCGGATCCTTCACCTCGAAGCTGCGCCCGCAGTCGGCGCAGTAGAACAGCCGCTGCACGCCCCCGTCGCGGGGCGGAATCGCGATGCCGCTTTCTCCGCTCAGGATCCGGACGAGCGTCTCCGCGTCCTGTCTGCTGACATAGACATGGGTGCCGTTCATGGCATCGCACTCTTCAATTCCCCGGATCAGCCGGGCGATCATCTCTTCCCGTTCCATTCTTCATGCACGCTCCCGTGAATCATT
>CAMOYA010000107.1 GCA_946629635.1 uncultured Clostridia bacterium | reverse complement strand
GGGTATCCGATCCTCTGCGGGGTGTTCTTCATTACCCTGGGGATCTATCAGAGCTATCAGAACGCGCGGGAGGCCAACGATATCGTCTATTCCGTGCTGCTGCCCGTGTCCAGGCGCGAAGTGGTCCGGGGAAAATACCGGTTTGTGATGCTGATCGAGCTGCTGGGGTTCGCGCTGATGGGCATCCTGACCCTGCTGCGCATGACGCTGCTTTCAGACGCGGCCGTTTACAGGCAGAACGCGCTGATGAACGCCAACCCGTTCTTTCTGGGCATGGCGCTCCTGCTGTTCGGGATGTTCAACGTTATCTTCGTCGGCGGCTTCTGGAAAACGGCCTGGCGGATCGGGATGCCCTTTGTGATCTATACCGTTGTTTTTTTCCTGACGGTTGGCGTGGCGGAAACGCTGCATCATATCCCGGGACTGGAAGCGCTGAATGCCTTCGGATTTGACCATGCGCCCCTGCAGCTGTCACTGCTGTTTGGCGGCGCAATGCTCTACGCCGGGATGACATATCTGTCCTGCCGGAAAGCGTGCGCGGACTTTGAAAAACTGGATCTGTAGGGAAGGAGATGCGGAATGCTGAAGGATAATCTGGTGATGCTGAGAAAGCTGAACGGCTACTCGCAGGAGCAGATTGCGGAAAGGATCGATATCTCCCGGCAGGCTTACGCCAAGTGGGAGAGCGGGGCCACGATTCCGGACCTGGAGAAGGCGGCGCGGCTGGCGCAGGTGTACGGTGTCACGCTCGACAGTCTGACCAGAACGGAGAATGTGGACGGGATCGGAACCCTTCCGCCCGCCCCTCCGGGGAAAAACATCTGGGGTTCCGTTGCCCTCGGGGACCGGGGCCAGATCGTCATTCCCAAGCCCGCCCGCGACAAGTTTGCGCTGAAAGCCGGCGACCGCCTGATCGTGGCCAGCGATGAAAACGGGATCGCCCTGCTTCCGGCAGAGACCTTCGAGAGCAGGATACGGGAAATCATGACGATGATTTCTCCGGCTGATTCCCGTGGGTAAAGCGGGGAATTTCCCCGGCGAAGAATCAGGAGACTCCGGAAGCAGCGCATCATTCAACATGCAGGCGGCGCATCACGGCCAGAATCCGCTCTGCGCAGGCCTTCAGCTCTTCTGCTGAAACCCGGCTGCCCAGCCCGTCCAGGATGCCCCGGATATCCTGCGCTGTTCCGGGCATGATCAGGTCATTGCCCGCATGGATGCACAGGGCCGGGTCCGAACAGCCGTACCTGCCTTCATTTCCGCGGGGACGGGTGGTGCTCCAGTCGGTCATGACCAGGCCGTCAAACCCCCATTCCTCCCGGAGCACATGGGTCAGCAGGTCAACGGAATTGGCGGTATGCACGCCGTTGAGCAGATTGTAGGAGGTCATCAGCGCATGCGGATGCGCCATCCGGACCGCAATCTCAAAGCCTTTCAGATAGATTTCTCTCAGGGCGCGCTCCGATACATGACTGTTGTTGAACTGACGGTTATCCTCCAGATTGTTGCAGGCGAAGTGCTTGATGGTGACTGCCGCGCCGGGATGCTTCTGGACGCCTTCGGTCATGGCCGCAGCGCACAGCCCGCTCAGCAGCGGATCCTCGGAATAGTATTCGAAATTCCGTCCGCAGAGCGGATTGCGGTGAATATTCATGCCCGGTGCCAGCCAGAGCTCCACCCCGAGCGTTTCCATCTCCTCCGCCACCAGGTCGCCGGCCAGGGCGATCAGCGCAGGATCCCAGGTCTGGGCCAGAACCGTGGCCACCGGAATCGCCGTGCAGGACTGCTCATGCAGCGTCAGGCCATCCGCTTCCGGGCGGGGCTTTTCCGGATACCATCTGGCAAATTTCCTTCCCATCGGCGCAGCTTCCCATACCACCCGGTTTTCCCGATCCGTCATGTAGAAGGGGCACAGCCGCAGCCCCGCCGGGCCGTCTGCCAGAATCATCCGCTCGATGCCGTGTTTTTCCTGCAGCGCCAGCGTCGTTTCTCCGGCCGCGCCGGGGCAGCTCTTCGAGGCGGCCCCAAAGAAGGAGGTTGCGGAATTCTGATCCTTGGAAACGCCGACGCACAGGGATGCCATTTCTTCCGCGGTCAGCCCGTCCGCCCGCGCATCCCGGAGCGCAGGAGCGCCCTGAACCCCGGCAAAATGAATATCCTGCAGCTCCACCACAGGCAGAGCGTCCGGCACGGATACCGCCTTTCCTTTCTCCGGCGACAGCATCTCCATTTCCGTATCCAGAGGCAGGATCGCGCGCAGCGGCTGATCCGCGCATTCGTGCGTCAGCCGCAGAACCAGGATTTCCCGGGTGTCCATGGCGTTCTGACCCAGCCGAAGAATGTAGTCTCCCTTTTCCGCGACCCATGCGTGCCGCCGGTCATCAAAGGAGGCCAGCGCTTCAGTATGGAAGGTCAGGGTGACGGTTTCCGCTCCGCCGGGAGCGATGAGGCCGGATTTGGCGAAGGCCTTCAGCTCCTGGAAGGGCTTCTCGATCGATCCGTCCGGCGCGGACAGATACAGCTGCGCCACGGCCTTTCCGGCAAATGCTTTGCTGGTGTTCCGCACATGCACCCGGATACGGATCCGGTCCGCGTCCGCCTGGCAGTCCGTCGCCTCCATTTCAAAGGATGCATAGGAAAGGCCGTATCCGAAGGGATATGCCGGCCGGATGCCGAAGGAATCGAACCAGCGATAGCCGACAAAGATCCCTTCCGTATAATATTCGTCATCCGTATCGCCGCTGAGATTGCTGAACCGGGAGGCGTTGGGATAGTCTTCATACCGATTGGCCCAGGTTGCGGAAAGATGACCGCAGGGGGTGACTGCTCCCGTCAGCACATCGGCCAGCGCGTCTCCCGCATCCTGACCGGCCTGGCCCATCAGCAGCACCGCGTCAATCCCCGGCTGATTGCGCAGGAATCCGGTGTCGATCACGCCGCCCACATTCAGGACGACAATGACATGCGGGCAGATCTCGCAGACCTGCCGGATGGCCTCGATCTCGGCTTCCTCCAGCTGATAATCGCCGGGGGCGTTCCGCCGGTCGTAACCTTCTCCGCTGGTCCGGCCGATCACATAGACGGCGGTCAGGCCTTCAGCCGCCTTCTGATCCTCCGGCAGGACCGGCACTGCGGCCGGAATCGGGCAGGAATACATCGCCCAGGAATGGGCGGCTGCGCGCTCTCCGTGCTTGCGGATGAGTCGGTGGTACCAGTCATCCAGCGCCTGCTGCACCCGTTCGTCATACCGATCCAGCCAGCCACCGGTTGTGATTTCGGCGCCGGCGTTCTTCAGCCCTTCCTCCACGCACACATAGCGCAGCGCATTTACCTCGCCGGAACCGGTGCCTCCCGGAACGGTCTGGCGCGCACCGCTGCCCCAGAGCGCGATCTTCCGGCCCTTCAGCGACATCGGCAGAATTCCCCTGTTTTCCAGCAGTACCATGCCCTCCGCTGCGATCTGCCGGCAGAGTGCCTGTTTCTCAGCCTGACTGCGCATATGTTCATATCCTCCGTTCAACGAATTCTTCTCTCAGGGGCGGAAAAAACCGTCCCGTTCTGAAAGGCAGTATATCGTTCTGACCGGCAGGAGTCAATGGCGGATGTGCGTTCCTTTCACTGCCGGTCCGGTTCCCCCTGTGCGGTCAGATCCTCTATACACGGAAAAGTCAACGCTCCGGGGCATTATATGATATAATGGCGGATAAACGGGATGAAACAGGGGAGATGATCAGATGCGTACCGGCAGACCAGTCATAGCGGTACCCATGGGAGATCCTGCCGGAATCGGTCCGGAGATCGTGCTTCGCGCCTCCATGAGCGGGGAGGTTGCATCCAATGCCCGCGTGGTGGTCACAGGAGATGCGGCGGTCCTGCAGAGGGCCCTTTCTTTTCCGAATATGCCCGGAACCGAAATCAAAGTGATCGCTGATCCGGCGGAAGGAGACTACCGGGCAGGGATTCTGAACCTGATGGACCTGCACAATATCAGTCCGGATGATTTTGAAATGGGAACCGTGAACGCGGCGTGCGGAAAAGCAGCGTACGAATATATCGAACAGGCCATCCATCTGGCCATGCAGGGCCGGGCGGACGCCGTCAGCACCACGCCGATCAACAAGGAATCCCTGCATGCGGCGAAGGTGCCGTTCATCGGCCATACGGAGATTTTCGGAGCACTGACAGGTACGGAGGATCCCCTGACGATTTTCGAGGTCAGAAATACGCTGGTGTTCTTCCTGACCCGCCATGTCAGCCTGCGCAGGGCCTGCGATCTGATCACAAGGGAGCGGCTGGTTGACTATGTGAAGCGGAGCTTTTCCGTCATGAAGCAGCTGGGGCTTGATCATCCCACCATGGCGGTTGCCGGACTCAATCCTCACTGCGGGGAGCACGGGCTGTTCGGAGATGAAGAGGTCAGGGAAGTTGCGCCTGCGGTGGAGCAGCTTCAGGCGGAAGGATATCCGGTATACGGTCCCGTCGGCGCAGATTCCGTCTTCTTTCAGGCGATGGAAGGGAAGTACGACAGCGTCATGTCTCTCTATCATGACCAGGGCCACATTGCGACGAAAACCGTTGATTTTTACAGAACCATTTCCATTACCGGCGGGATGCCCATCCTGAGAACATCCGTTGATCATGGAACCGCTTTTGATGTGGCGGGCAGGGGCGTGGCGACCAGCATCAGCATGGAAGAGGCAATCCTGATCGCCGCCAAATATGCCCCGAGCTTTCAAAGAGCCGGGGGCAACGGTCCCGGACGGCATCCATCCACCGGTAAACCCGATTAAGAATGAAGGCCTGCATGATGTCGGATTCCTGTTAAAGATGATCGCTTCCGGGAAAGTA
>CAMOYA010000106.1 GCA_946629635.1 uncultured Clostridia bacterium | reverse complement strand
CATAACCGGCAGGAGGAGCTTCGGCTGCGATACTGAAAACGGTAAGTCATCAACATGATGCCTGGATATTCCGGTTGAAGCATTGGAAAGAATAAGCCCTGAATACACGGAGGGATGATAACGATGAAAATCGTATTGCTGGCGGATCTTCACGGAAACATGGTTGCGACAGAAGCCATGGAACATGAGCTGGACAGAATTGATCCGGATGAGGTTTGGTTCCTGGGAGACGCTGTCGGAAAAGGCCCTGAAAGCGACAAAACGTGTGACTGGGCACGAAATCATTGTCATCACTGGATTGCCGGAAACTGGGATCGCAGCATGAGCATGTACCCGGATTATAACGCGTATTATATCAAACAGATCGGACCGGAACGCCTGGCCTGGCTGGATTCACTTCCGCTGGAAGATGAACTGGAGATCAGCGGGATTCGTTTCCGCCTTGTTCATGGACGATTCCTGGATCCGCTGTATCTGAGCTACGATCCGGATGAGAAACTCAGGGAGGGATTTCATTTTCACGACGGCAGGCCGGTTGCAGGCGGCCTGATCTGCGCGGACAGCCATCGGCCGTTTATCAGACCGCTGGAAGGCGGATACGCGCTGAATACCGGCAGCGTCGGAAATAATCTCGGCATGGCAAGAGCGCACGCATTGCTGCTGGAAGGAGAAAAAGGTCCTGCATCGCTGCGCATCACGATCCTGTCTGTTCCGTACGATAACCGAAAAGCGGCGGAGAGAGCGAACCTTTATCCGGATCTTCCCAGGAAGGAGTGCTATCAGAAGGAAGTGCTGACAGGCGTTTATTCCCGGTGAACTGCTGTTTTTTTCATTCTTCTTATCAGGAGATGGTAAAAAGCAGCAAATAAAGTATAATCATGATGCAGCTGATTTCAGCATGATCACATCAGATGATATGCTTGCCGCCAGCGCTGGATCTTTTTATACAGATATGACAGGATGGAGGCAATCTTTGACAGGTGCCTGAGGGAGGCATATGGGGAGACACTTTGAAAGGGGAAAATGCGCCATGAAAATCTGCTTTGAAACGGAGAGACTGGTGATTCGCCCGCTGACGCCGGACGATGCGGAGATGGCCTTTCGCTGGTGCGGGGATCCGAAGGTGAACACCTACATGATTTATCCGCTTTACCACCGGGTGGAGGATGTCCGGGCGTGGCTGGAAAGCCGGGACGCGGATGATCCGGATAACTATGATGAAGGCATTGCGCTGAAAAGCACGGGCGAGCTGATCGGCAGCGGCGGCATGCGCTGGCATGCCGAGCGAAACGCATGGGAAATCGGATACAACATCCGGGCGGATCAGTGGGGCAACGGGTATGTTGTGGAATATCTGACTGCTCTGATCGAACAGATCCGAAAGGTTCGCCCGGTGGATGCGATTGACGGAGTGTTTGCCGCAGAGAATCACAAAAGCCAGCGGGTCATGGAAAAGCTGGGCATGCAGTATTTCATGGATACGACCTTCGCCAAACTGGACGGAAGCGAAACCTTTCCGGCGAAATATTACCGGAAGGATTTTTCAGCGGCCGAAAGGTCAGATGTGACGGGCGCCATTTCCGAAAGGAGAAGTTACCGCGGAAAGTACCTTCCGTTCCGGGTTCCCCGGGAGAACCTGCGGAGCATCATGCAGGCCGGACTGGATGCACCTTCCGGATGCAATAAGCAGACAACCAGCCTGATCGGGGTGGATGATCCGGAAATACTGAAGAAGCTGAAGGCTGTGATCCAGCCGCCGGTTGCGGAAACGGCTCCGGCGATGATCTGCGTGCTCACGCAAAGAATCAACGCCTATCGGGATCGCTGCTTTGCGGTGCAGGATTATTCGGCAGCCATCGAGAATATGCTGCTGGCGGCGGAGCGGTTTGGCTATCGGAGCTGCTGGTATGAGGGACATATTACGGATAAGGACAGGATCGGGGAACGGATGGCGAAGATTCTGGAGGTTCCCGAAGGATACGAACTGGTTTGCATGCTTCCGATCGGCGTCCCCGCCGAAAAACCTTCCGCGCCGAAGAAGAAGAAATTCAGTGAACGGGCATGGTTCAACGGCTTTGGCCGGGACAGTGAAAGCGGCCGGGGAATATAAACTGCATCATGGAGGTATCAGACAATGAGAGCACTGATTATGAACTGCAGCCCTGTCCGAAACGGAGCGACCGCTGAAGTCGTACGCCTGGTAACAGAGCAGCTGCGCACCCGATATTCAACCAGGGCAGTATGCATTGATGATTATCGCTTTGGATACTGCAGGGGCTGCAGAAGCTGCCATCAGACGGCTGAATGTGTGCAGAACGATGATGTGGGAATGCTGATGGAGGAACTGCGCCGGGCAGATACGATTGTCTCGGTTTCCCCTTCCTATTGGGCGGATGTCCCCGGGCAGTTTAAGGCCTTCATTGACCGATGCACTCCGTGGTGCAACACCCACGAGCCGCATCAGACAATCCCTGCCGGAAAAAAAGGATATGCCATCGCGCTTCGCACCGGTCCGGGCATGAAGGAATGCGAGAGAATTATCGGCACGATCGAACATTTTTACGGTCATCTGGAGATTGAATGCTGCGGCCATCTCGGACTGTGCTCCGTTGAATACAAAGAGGCGGTGAAGGACAGAGCAGCCGAGATCGAAGCCTTCTGCAGGATGATCTGATGCTGCCCAGACCGGAGATATGGCTGCGCTGCCATAGGCTGGTTCACCCGCGGGAGGACTGTATGCATTTTGCTGAAACCGGAGGAATGCTGACCGGCACAATAGGACACTGGAAATGAATATATACCGGAGGAATACGGATGACGGAAAAAGAAATTGTTTCGGAACTGTTTCGGCTGCGGGATGCTGATTATGCACAGATGCAGAAGAAGATCATTCCGACGGTGGATGAAGACCGCATCATCGGCGTGCGGACACCGGCGCTTCGCGCTTTGGCGAAGAACCTGTATGGAGACGGGGAAACGGAAGCATTTCTGCAGAGTCTTCCGCATCCGTATTTTGATGAGGATCAGCTTCACGCATTCGTGATTTCCCTGGAAAAGGATTTTGACCGATGCATGAACCGGGTGGAGGCATTTCTGCCGTATGTCGATAACTGGGCCACCTGCGATCAGCTTTCTCCGAAAGCCTTCCGAAAGGAACCCGATCAGCTGCTTGCCCATATTCATGAATGGATCCATTCTGATCGGACCTATACAGTCCGGTTTGGTGTGGGGATGCTGATGCAGCATTTTCTCGGGGACAGCTTCATCACCGAATATGCGGACATGGTTGCGCGGATCCGGTCGGATGAGTATTACATCAACATGATGAGAGCGTGGTATTTTGCAACGGCCCTGGCGAAACAGTATGACGCGGTTCTTCCTTTCCTGGAGGAAAGAAGGCTGGATGAATGGACGCATAACAAAGCCATTCAGAAAGCCCTGGAAAGCTATCGGATCGCACCGGAACAGAAGGATGATCTGAGAACGCTGAAGGTGCACGCCAGGCGGGACTGAACCGCCCGGAGCCCGGTTCGCTGCGGCGCGGTGGCAGCAGGGGCCGCGGCTCCGCCGGAATGGATCCGGAAGCTTTTGCGTTTCAAGAGCGGGGAGGAGTGTACCGAGGAGATTGAATTCGGGCCGAGAGGCCAGGCGGCGGACGGCAGAAAGCGCATCAGAGGAAAGAAAACCAAGGGTGCATATACAGAAGGGGCAGGCCGAAGGAGGAACGGGATTGATCATTTATTTCGCGCCGATGGAAGGCATTACGGACGGGATCTTTCGGCGGATCCATCACAGGATCTTCGGGGGAATCGACGTTTACTGCCTGCCGTTTCATAAACTGACCCAGTCCCTGTCCCTGCTGACACGGGAGGAAAGGGATATCGCCCCGGAAGAAAACGAGGGCATGAACGTGCTGCCCCAGGCGCTGACGCGCGATCCGGAACAGTTGTCCGCCTGGCTGTACTATGTCAGCGAATGCGGGTATCCCTGTGCGGATCTGAATCTCGGATGTCCGTCTCCGACGGTCACAAAGCGCGGCCGGGGAAGCGGTCTGCTTCAGGACCCGGGATATCTGCGCGCCTTCCTGGACCGGGTCTTTTCGAATACCCTTCCCGTATCGCTATCGGTCAAGACCCGCATCGGATATGAGAACCCGGAAGAATGGCCGGGGCTCGCGGAACTGTTTGCGGATTATCCGTTCGCCCATGTGACCATTCATGCAAGGACGACCAGGGAACAGTATACCGGCAGGGTTCATCCGGAAGCGTTTGAGCTGGCCCTGCGGAAGGGGGTTCCGCATCCGGTCTTCAATGGAGATCTGCGGACGGTGGCGGATGTCCGGCGGTTTGAGGAACGCTTTCCGACGGCGGAAGCCGTCATGATCGGCCGCGGGCTGCTGGCCGATCCGGCGCTCGCACGCCGGATCCGGGGCGGGAAAGAAGCCGGTGAAGAAGAGCTGAGAACCTGGTATACAGCCCTTTATGAGGGATGGAAGGACCGGTTTGACCGTACGGTCGCCCTGGGCAGGATCAAGAAGCTGATGGAATGGCCGGGCGAAGGGGACATCCGGCGGAAAAGGCTGCTGCGAAGGGCGGAAGACATTGAGGACTGTATCAGCGCGGTCATCGGGACGTAAGACGGATGGATCTCCGGTTCGAAAAAACGCTTCACTGGCAAAGCGCCTGATCCGGTCACGGAAAAATGAAAGAAAATAAGCGCTTGACACCGGGGTATGAAGCTCTGTAGAATAGAATCAGTTCAGGAAAGGATGGTTTTTGCAGACTGATGAGAATTCGCAACTGACATTCGGCCGCAGAACCTCTCTGATTTCAGGCAGGGAGGAATGTTTTGTGATGCCGTTTGGAGGTTGCGGGTGCACTGACCAAACGTTTTTGCTGTGCTCCGATTGCGCCTCCGCGGCGCGAAAGGGGTTTTTT
>CAMOYA010000105.1 GCA_946629635.1 uncultured Clostridia bacterium | reverse complement strand
CGGGCTTTCGTTATTTGACATCCTTCCGGTCAAAGATCCGGATCGCAGGGATCAGGAAGACCGCTCCGGCCACGACCGCCACCGCCAGCGCCTTCAGGGTGTCCAGCGGCTTTTCATTCATGACGGTGTCCGGCATGTATTTCGTGATATCGATTCCCCGGCCCAGGAGAGAGCTGACGCCCTTGTTGATGCCCATATAGATCAAGGGGGTCAGCCCCAGGCCGATGAGGACGGCCAGGATCATACCCAGGGCCTTGCTGCGGAAGGTCGATACCGCCAGGAGCAGCAGGGCGCAGAGGCTCTGGATCAGCAGGAACCGGAGCGCCAGCACCCGGATGCTGTCCGCCACGCCCGCGTCCAGGACGAGGCGCTGCACCAGCAGGGTCCCGATCACGTTTCCGACGATGCAGGCCAGGATGAAGATCAGGTTATGCACGGCGGCGGCGACGAACTTCGACAGCACCGTGAGGCCCTTCATCGGCACCTGGCCGGCGATGTTCTTGATATAGCCGTTTTCCACATCCGCATAGAAGAACCAGCAGAGGGAAAGCAGCGCCAGCATGAACCCCAGGATCGGGAACGGATCGGCGATCATCGGAGAGAGGTCCATCTCCTCCACGAAGGGCGTCACGGTATCGGGCGCGAACGACCGGGCGATGTTGTACAGCAGCTTTCCGAAGGGCGCGCTGCCCAGCGCCAGCAGGAAGCTGAGCAGCAGGCAGACGAGAAACGTCCTGGACTTCAGCATCCGGTAAAGGTCCATCCGGATCAGCTTACCCATTGTGCTCGCCTCCCGTCATGCCCAGATAATACTCCTCGAGGGTCATCGTGCGCAGATAGATTTCCTCCAGGCCGATGCCCGCGCCGACAACCGCCCGGGCGATCTCCCGGGTCCGGTCCATGCCCCGGGAAAGCCGCAGACTCCCGTCCGGCTGAGATACCGCGCCGGTGAGGCCCATGTTCTCCAGGATCCGCAGCGTTGCCGCGGCATCGTCCGTGCGCAGGACGAGGCTCTGGCCGCAGCGCTCATGCAGCTGCTCCGCGGTGAACTCATCCAGCAGCGTGCCCTCATGAATGACGCCGTAGGCATCGGCGACCTTGGACAGCTCGTCCAGAATATGGCTCGAGACCATGATCGTGATCCCCTTCTCCTGACGGAGGCGGGTCAGCATTTCGCGCACCTCGGCGATGCCCTGCGGATCCAGCCCGTTGATCGGCTCATCCAGCACGATCATCTTCGGATCGCCGACCAGCGCCAGGGCGATGCCCAGCCGCTGCCGCATGCCCAGGGAATAGGAGCCGGCGCCCTTGCGGGCGTCCGTGTTCTCCAGGCCGACGGTTTTCAGCAGGTTCTCCACATAGCCCTTCGGCCGGATGCCCATGCCGATGCACTTGATCTTCAGGTTTTCATAGGCGGACAGCTTCGGATACAGGCCGGGCTGCTCGATCAGCACGCCCACGTTCCGGAGCATCTTCTGCATCTCCATCCCCGTTTTCCCGAACAGGGAATAGCTGCCCCGCGTCGGCCGGGACAGGCCGCTGATCATCCGCATGACGGTCGTCTTGCCGGCGCCGTTGCGGCCGATCAGGCCGTAAATCTGCCCTTCCCGGATATGCAGATTCACATCCCGGGCGGCTTCCTTCTGCCCGTAGACCTTCGTCAGGTCCCGGGTTTCCAGGATAAATTCCATTCCTTCCGATGACTCCTTTCACCCGTGAAATCGGTAGCTTCCCGATCATGCCGAACGGATCGGACTCCCCGCCGGCTGAGACGAGTTTAGCGGTTTCGGCCGCCGATGTCAATCGCGTGGCACCCTCCGCAAAAGCCCATGTTCCCCGCACCGTTTGATACGGAATCCGGCGGCGGGCGGCAGAAAAAAGAGGAAAAAAGTTCCATTCCGGAACGTCTGAAACCCGTTCCGGGGCGTTGTCAGGAAAAAGTTTGAGGTGTATAATGGATCATCGGCGGATGTGATCCGCATTTTCAAATTATACATGACGGTTTTCCCGGCACGCCGCGGGGGAAAGGCAGGAGAGAAGCAAAATGAGTACGGAGTATGTGGTTTTCTATACGGAAGCCAGTATCGTCTGTACCGTTATTCTGTGCATGCTGCTGATTCACGATGTGCTGCACAGCACGAAGCAGGAGAAGCAGATCTGGTTCAACCGCTCGATCATTTCCTTCATCGCGTATTTCATTTCCGACGCGTTCTGGGCCGCGGTGCTCGGCGGGGTGCTGCCGAACGAGCGCTGGCTCGTCGTGCTGCTGAACTTTACCAATTATATCCTGATGAGCGTGATGGCCTACATGTGGTTCATGTTCATGGCCGCGTCGGAGAAGCTGGCCTTCCGGAACAGCCGGGCAAAAAGGTTTCTGCTGTTTCTGCCGATCGCCGCGTCCATCCTCTTCATCGTCATCGCGTATATCGCGGATCCGTACTTCTGGATCGACGAAAACAACAGCCTGGGACCCTGGTACCATCCGCTGCAGATTGCCCTGCCGCTGCTCTATCTGCTGGCCTCCTGCGTCATCTCCGTGATCCATGCCCGGAGGACGGAATCGAAGGATGAGAAGGCAAACTGCCTGCTGTTCGCGGTGATTCCCCTGGGCGTCATCTTCGTCGGGCTGATCCAGGTCCTGACGCTGAACGCGCCGACGTTCTGCTTCGGCTGCACGGTGATGCTGCTGTGGTTCTACATTCAGCACATGCAGACGCTGATCTCGGTTGACGAGCTGACGCGGCTGAACAGCCGCGGGCAGATCAACCGGTACATGGCGCAGGTGCGCTACCGGGAGAACGTGATCATCTCCGTGATGATGATCGACATTGACCGATTCAAGCAGATCAACGATACATTCGGGCACGCGGAGGGCGACACCGCGCTGATGCTCGTTTCCGAGGCGATCAAGCGGACCTGCGGGCAGATCAAAACCCCCATTTTCATCGGCCGGTACGGCGGGGATGAGTTTACGCTCATCATCCAGGATCAGGGGGAGGATGACAATTATCCGGCACAGGTGACCCAGGCGCTGCGCGCGGCTCTCGCCGAGAAGACGCGGGAAAAGCAGCTGCCCTATGATCTGGAGGTCAGCATCGGATACGACCGGCTGCGGGACAAGAGCGACACCATGAATGCCTGCCTGATCCGCGCGGACGAAAAGCTGTATATCGACAAGCGTTCCAGAGGCGCGGGAAGATAAAACATATCCGTCAGGACGGGGAAACGGGAGAGGCATCTCCCGTTTTTTGTATGATCGCCCGCCACTTCCGGGAGAAGGCATAGAACCCGATCATGCAGCACATGCCGAAGCCGAAGGAGATCGGGAAGCAGAGCATGATCCAGGTGCCGTCAAACCAGGTATGGATCATCCAGGCGCTGGGGACGCGGACGGCCCAGAGCATCAGGAGATTGACCACCGTCGTATAGCGCACCATGCCGACGCCGTTGACCATGCTGATCATCGAATTGAACACCGCGAACATCCACTGGCCCAGCAGCACGACGGAAACATACCGGTCCGCATACATCAGCACCGTTTCATCCCGGGAAAAGATCCGCATCAGCGGGGTCCGGAGCATCAGGAAGAACAGCCCGCCCGCAAGCGTGATCGCCCCCGCGGCGAGCGGGATCCGCCAGCGTCCCCGGCGCAGCCGGTCATATCTTCCCGCGCCGTAATTCTGTCCGGAGAAGGTGGTGGCCGCCGAGGACAGGCCCGAAATGGCGATATTGGCAACCCCGGTGATCCGCCCGGCGACCGCCTGCCCCGCCATGAAGAGGGAGCCCTGGGAGTTGGCCAGCGTCTGCAGCGCCATATGCCCGAGGGAATACAGGGAATGATTGAGGCCGATGGGCAGCCCGATCCGCAGGATCGCCCGGAGCTGCTCCGCGGACGCCTTCAGGGTGAACACCGGATAATCCAGCTCCGGATAATGCTTCCGGATATAGACGATGCTGACGACCCAGCTGATATAGACGGAGGCGCAGGTGGCCAGGGCCGCGCCGGTGACATCCATGCCCAGTCCCGCGACCAGCGCCAGGTCCAGCACCACGTTCACGGCGCAGGAGACCAGGAGAAAAAGCAGGGAGGCGGTGCTGTTTCCCATGCCCCGCAGGATCCCCGCGTTCATATTATAGCCGATGTTCCCGAGGGAGCCGGCCAGGACGATGCGCACATAGGTCACGGCCAGATCCATCGCGTCCTCCGGGACCTGCATGAGGCGCAGGATCAGCGGGGCGACGAGGATCCCCAGCAGGCCCACAGCCGCGCCGCAGATCCACACGAAGGCACAGGCCGTCCGGCTCAGGGCCACGGCGCGCTGCCGGTTGCCCGCGCCGACGGACTGGGAAATCAGGATCGACACGCCCGTTCCGATTCCCAGAAAAATACACAGGACGACCTCCACCGGCTGGGCGCTGGTTCCCACGGCCGCCAGGGAAACGGTTCCGCAGTACGCCCCGATCACCAGGGTGTCCACAGTGGTATACAGCTGTTGAAGCACATTGCCGAGCACGAGGGGAAGCGCGAAGAGCAGGACATTGCGCAGGATGGGCCCTTCGGTCATATCGATCGTTCTGCTCCGGATTGCCATGCTGCGCCTCCTCCCGGCCTGACCGGCCGAACTGACGGCTTGTAGTATAAAAGGGAGAGCGTCCGGCGTCAAGCGGGGAGCCGTTTTCCCCGTGCCGGTTTTCCAGCCGGGACACAGCCAAAGGACTGCCGCATGGCCGCGGCAGTCTTCGGGGGTCCGATCCTCTGCGGGAAATTAAGCCTCCGCGGCGTCCGGTTCACCGGCCTCCACGGTGATGCTCTGCTCCTGCATTTCCTTTTCCGCAATCAGATCCTCAATGGTTTCCTTCGTCCGCATCAGTTCCTCAACGGACATCGTTTCCCAGTCCGTTCCCCGCGGCCGGATATCCATGCCGCGGCCGCGCAGGAAGCTGTCCACCTTGTCCTCATTCTTCTTGTACAG
>CAMOYA010000104.1 GCA_946629635.1 uncultured Clostridia bacterium | reverse complement strand
CCTTTAAAATACTTCACCGCGGATTCGAACATTCTGATGTCATAGTTTCCGGGGACGTTTTTATACAAGCCGGCACCGATGCGTTCGCTGTGACCCATCTTGCCGAAAACGCGGCCGTCCGGGCTGGTAATTCCTTCGATCGCCATGCGGCTGCCATTGGGGTTGAACCGCACATCCATCGTAGGATTGCCGGAGAGATCCACATACTGCGTGGCAATCTGCCCGTTCTCAGCGAGGCGGCGGATTGTTTCATCATCCGCCAGGAAGCGGCCTTCGCCGTGGCTGATCGGCACCGTATATACATCGCCTACCCTTGTTTCCCGCAACCAGGGGCTCCTGTTGCTGGCCACACGGGTGCGGACGATCCGGCTCTGGTGGCGGGCAATCGTGTTAAAGGTCAGCGTCGGACAGGACGCATCGGTATCGATGATCTTGCCAAAGGGCACGAGGCCCAGCTTGATCAGCGCCTGGAAGCCATTGCAGATTCCGCATATGAGGCCATCCCGCTTCTCCAGCAGCTCCTGGACCGCCTCGCGAATTGCCGCATTGCGGAAGAATGCCGTGATAAACTTTGCGCTGCCGTCCGGCTCGTCCCCGCCGGAGAAACCGCCCGGAATGAAGATCGCCTGACTCCGGCTGATTTCATCCGCAAACCGTTCCACGCTGCGTGCGATGCCCTCTGCGGAAAGATTATTGATGACCATGATCCGTCCCTCGGCACCGGCATCTTCCACCGCCCTGGCGCTGTCGTATTCACAGTTTGTGCCCGGGAAAGCCGGAATCAGGATCTGCGGCTTCGCCGTCTTCACCGCCGGCACCGGCCATGTCTGCGCTTCGCAGGCATATTTCTCCGCCGTATCTTTCGGCGTCGGAATGTTACATGGGAAAACGCTTTCCAGCCGATCCTCCCAAACCTGCTGCAGCTCATCCAGCGAGACGGACTCGCTGCCCAGAGAGAGCATCCCGTCCGCCGTTACACTTCCCAGTGTAACGCCGACTTCATCATCCGTCGTTTCCAGAATGAAATCCCCGTAGCGGTATGCCGACAGTTCCTCCACCGCCCAGTCCTCCGCAAAGCGGACGCCGAGGCCGTTTCCGAAGGACATCTTCATCACGGCTTCCAGAATGCCGCCCATACCGGGCGTATAGCATGCAGCCACCTTTCCTTCCCGGATCAGGGAAGAAACGATGCGGTAATTTTCCAGAAGGGACTCCGTATCCGGCAAACCGTCGGTGTTTTCCACCGTGCGCAGGAGCGCAAGCCGGTTCCCGGCCTTCTTCAGCTCCGGAGAAACGATATCCCCGGTTTTCGCCATCGTGACCGCAAAGGAAACCAGCGTCGGCGGCACATCCAGATTTTCAAAGGAGCCGCTCATGGAATCCTTTCCACCGATGGCACCGATTCCCAGCGCCATCTGCGCCTCGAACGCGCCCAGGAGCGCCGCAAGGGGCTGACCCCAGCGGGCCGGTTCCCTGCCGGGCTTCTCAAAATACTCCTGGAAAGTCAGATAAACATCGCTGAACTCTGCGCCGGAAGCGATCAGCTTGCTGACGGATTCAACCACGGCGAGATAGGCACCGTGGTACGGGCTCCTCTCCATGATAAAGGGATTATAGCCCCAGGCCATCAGCGAACAGTCATCCGTATGCTTTTTCTCCATGCTGACCTTCTGAACCATGGCCTGGATCGGGGTCAGCTGATTCTTTCCGCCGAAGGGCATCAGGACAGTGCCCGCACCAATCGTTGAATCAAACCGCTCGGACAAACCGCGGCGGGAGCACATGTTCAGATCCGCAGCCGCGGCGCGAAGCAGTTCCGTAAAGGAGCCTTCCGTCTTTTTCCGCCATTCAAGCGGCTTCGCCGGCTCGACGGTAATATGCTTCGGGGCTCCGTTCGAATTCAGGAAATCGCGGCTGATATCCACGATCGTCTGCCCCCGCCAGCGCATGGTGAGACGCTTCTCCGCCTTCACCTCCGCCACCGGGCAGGCCTGCAGGTTTTCCGCCTCCGCCAGGGCAAGGAACGCTTTTACATCCTCCGGCGCGACGACCACCGCCATCCGCTCCTGGCTCTCCGAGATCGCCAGCTCCGTTCCATCCAGGCCTTCATACTTCTTCGGCACCTTATCCAGATCGATATCCAGCCCGTCCGCCAGCTCGCCGATGGCCACGCTGACACCGCCCGCGCCAAAGTCGTTGCAGCGCTTGATCATCCGGCAGGCATCCCCATTCCGGAACAGGCGCTGCAGCTTCCGCTCCTCGGGGGCGTTGCCCTTCTGAACCTCCGCACCGCAGGTCTCCACGCTGTGGGCGTTGTGCGCCTTGGAAGAGCCCGTTGCGCCACCAATACCATCCCGACCGGTGCTGCCACCCAGAAGAATCACCACATCTCCCGGCTGCGGCCGTTCCCGGCGCACATTCTCCGCCGGCGCCGCCGCAACCACCGCGCCGATCTCCATCCGCTTGGCCGCATAGCCCGGATGATAAATTTCGTCGACGATGCCCGTTGCCAGACCGATCTGATTTCCGTAGGATGAATAGCCCGCCGCCGCCGTTGTCGTCAGCTTCCGCTGGGGCAGCTTGCCGGGGATGGTTTCACTGACGGGACGGGTCGGATCTGCTGCACCGGTCACCCGCATGGCGCCATAGACATACGCCCGGCCGCTGAGCGGATCCCGAATTGCACCACCGATACAGGTGGCCGCGCCGCCGAACGGCTCGATCTCCGTCGGATGGTTATGCGTTTCATTTTTGAAGAGCAGCAGCCAGGGTTCCTTTTTCCCGTCCGCTTCCACTTCAATCTTCACCGTGCAGGCATTGATCTCTTCGCTCTCATCCAGCTTCGAAAGCATGCCCCTGGCCTTCAGCGCACGAACGGCCACCGTCGCCAGATCCATCAGGCAGATGGGCGATTTCCTGCCGAGTTCCCCCCGAACCGCCAGATAATCCTGATACGCCTTTTCCAGCAGGGGATCCGCAAATTTGACCCCGTCAATCTGCGTCAGGAAAGTGGTATGGCGGCAATGATCGCTCCAGTATGTATCCAGCATCCGGATCTCCGTGATGGTCGGATCCCGTTTTTCATCCCGGAAGTACTGCTGACAGAAGGCGATGTCATCCGCATCCATGGCCAGGCCATAATCCGAGACAAACTTTTCCAGGCCTGCCCGATCCAGATCGCGGAAGGATTCCAGGTGCGCCACATCCGCCGGACGCGCATATTCGGTTTTCAGGGTTGCCGGCTTTTCGAGGGCGGCTTCCCTGGCTTCCACCGGATTGATGACATATTTCCTGATCTGGGCGATTTCCGCCTCCGTCAGATCCCCGTAGAGGGCATAGAGCTTTGCACTGCGGATCAGGGGACGTTCTCCCTGGCTGATGATCTGAATACACTGGGCCGCAGAATCGGCCCGCTGGTCAAACTGACCCGGCAGGTATTCGACGGCAAAGACGTGGGCGCCGGTAAGGTCCGCCTCCGGCGTCGCGATGTCCAGCTGCGGCTCGGAGAAAACCGTCCGGACCGCTTCATTGAAGAGGTCTTCGGAAATGAATTCCGCATCGTAGCGATTCAGGAGTCGGACTTTTTGGAGGCCCGGGATGTTCAGGAGGGTTTTGGCGTCGGTTTCAAGCGCACGGGCTTCGTTGTCCAGGCCAGGTTTTTTTTCAACGTAGATTCTGTAAACCATCTGTACTTCTCACTTTCTGTGGGGCGCTCAGCAATAAAAAGAGGAGAATAAATGAAGCTGATACAATGAAATCAGCAGGATAATGCTCTTTGGCCGATGTCGCGGCGGCAGTATTTGTTCTCAAAGCGGATTTCATCGGCCAGGGCATAGGCTTCGCGGATTGCTTCCTCCAGCTTCGGGGCAGTGGCGGTGACTCCGAGCACCCGCCCGCCGGAGGTGACCAGCTTCCCTTCCTTCAGGGCAGCGCCGGCGACAAAGACGTGGGGCAGCACCGAAGAGGGAATCGTGATTTCAAAGCCCTTCCCATATGCGCCCGGATATCCCGCGGAGGCCAGCACCACGCAGCAGGCACAGCCGGATTTGAACCTGACTTCTGTCTCCGCCAGTTTTCCTTCCGTCACCGCCTGCATCACCTGCAGCAGGTCGCTCTCAAGCAGCGGCAGAACCACCTGGGTTTCCGGATCGCCGAAGCGGCAGTTATACTCAATGACCTTGGGGCCGTCCTTTGTAATCATCAGGCCGAAATAAAGGCACCCCCGGAACTCCCTTCCTTCCGCCTTCATCGCACGGATCGTCGGCAGGAAGATCGTATTCATACACTGATCCGCCACCTCCGCCGTATAGAACGGATTCGGCGCGATCGTTCCCATGCCGCCGGTATTCGGGCCGGTATCCCCATCCCCGGCGCGCTTATGGTCCATGCTGGAGACCATCGGCACAACGGTGGTTCCGTCCGTAAAGGACAGGACGGATACTTCCGGCCCCTCCAGGTATTCCTCAATGATGATCCGGCTGCCGCTGTCGCCAAACTTCCGGTCCTCCATGGCTTCCCGGACAGCCTGCGCTGCTTCTTCCCTCGTCATGGCAACCGTGACGCCTTTGCCCAGGGCCAGTCCGTCCGCCTTGATCACCGTTGGGATCGGAGCCGTCTTCAGATAGTCCAGCGCTTCCGCCACATCCGTAAACACCTGATAAGCCGCTGTCGGAATATGGTATTTTGCCATCAGATTCTTGGCAAATACCTTGCTGCTTTCAATCTCCGCAGCCGCTTTCCGCGGCCCGAAGCAGGAAATCCCTTCCGCCTCCAGCGCATCGACGCAACCGAGGGCGAGCGGGTCATCCGGCGCTACAACGGCATAATCCACGGGGTTTTCCCGGGCGAAACGGACGATTGCTTCGATATCCTTTGCGCCGATGGGGATACAGACTGCATCCTGCGCGATGCCGCCGTTGCCCGGCAGCGCCCATACCGTTTCAACCGCAGGGTTTTCGCGGAGTTTTTTGATGATGGCATGTTCACGGCCGCCTCCGCCGATAACCATTATGTTCATGTTA
>CAMOYA010000103.1 GCA_946629635.1 uncultured Clostridia bacterium | reverse complement strand
ACCGTGACCAATCACAAGATGTTCGACAAGACCGATCCCGGCTCCGGCTGGGGCTGCAATGAGGGGCGCATCAAGGCCATGCCCATCACGATTTCCAACTGCCAGACGAAGGACGGCAAAATCGTGATCTATGCCTCCGAGGCCAGATTTACAGACGATCCCATTGAGGACGGATACTTCGGCTGCGCCGGCGTGGCGGAAATCGACGACCTGCAGAACAAGCTCATCCGGCTTGCACGGGGCGGCTTCAAGCATCACACTTCCATCGGTGAAGGCCATGTCAGGGACGTGCTGAAGGAAGCGTTCACGACCTACCTGCATTATGACTGGGTGGAGATTGATCAATGAAAATCGCGGGACTGGATATCGGCACCACCGGGTGCAAATGTACGGTTTTCGATGAACAGGGCCATGATCTGGGCAAGGCGTACCGGGATTACCCGGTGCGCCGCCGGGTCGGGGGACATGAGATCGACATATCCGTGATGATGGACGGCGTATATGCCGTGATCCGGGAGATGACGGAAAAGTATCCGGATATCATGGGCATTGGCGTGACCAGCTTCGGGGAAACCTTCGTGATGACGGATGAAGCGGGCACGCCGCTGCATACCGCGATGCTCTACACCGATCCGAGGGGCGGGGAGGAATGCGCCGGGCTGGTGAAAAAGCTCGGTGCGGACAGGATCGCCCGCATCTCCGGTCTCGCGCCGCACGAGATGTATTCCGTCAGCAAGATCATGTGGCTGAAGAACCATCAGCCCGAGGCCTATCGCGCAGCGAAGCACATCTTCCTCATCGGGGACTACGTGGTGTGGCATCTGACAGGGGTCGCCCGGATCGATTATTCCCTGGCGACCCGGTCCATGGCTTTCGATATCGGGAAGCTGTGCTGGAGTGAGGAAATCCTGAACGCTGCGGAGATTGATGCCTCCCTGCTGAGCAGGCTCGTGCCGACCGGCACCGTTGCCGGATGCGTCACCGGGGCTGCCGCGGAAAAGACGGGGCTGAATCCCGCCTGCCGGATCGTTATCGTCAGCCATGATCAGGTGGCGGCAGCGGTCGGCGCCGGAGCCTTTGACGGGGAAACCGCCGTGGACGGCGCGGGAACGGTGGAATGCCTGACTCCGATCTATGACCGCCTGCCGGATATCGGTGTCATGAGCAGAGGCTATTTCTCCGTGGTGCCTTATGTCATCCCGGGAAAGTATGTGGCCTATGCTTTTTCCTATACCGGCGGGGCGCTGATCCAGTGGTGCCTGAACACCTTTGCCCGGGCGGAAAAGGCGGAGGCGGAGAAGCAGGGAATCTCCGTCCATACGTATCTGGAACAGCAGTATGAAGGTCAGGCGCCGACGGGCCTGCTGGTATTGCCGCATTTTGCCGGCGCGGCTACGCCCTATATGGACACCGGTTCCCGGGGAGCAATCCTCGGGCTGACGGCCGGTACGACACTGCCCGAGATTTACCGGGCATGCATGGAGGGCGTTGCCTATGAAATGCGCCTGAACTATGACGCGCTGGCCGATTCCGGCATTCACTTTACGAAGATTCATGCCACCGGCGGCGGAGCCAAATCCAGGGTATGGATGCAGATGAAGGCGGATATCCTGAACCTGCCGATCACGGCGCTGAAAACCTCAGATGCGGGGACGGTGGGCTCCGCCATGCTGACCGGGGTTGCCGTGGGCGTATTCAGGGATCTGGAAGAAGCGGCCGGCATGATGGTACGGCAAAGGGAAACCTTCCTGCCGGATCCCGAACGCCATGCCCGGTATATGCGGATTTATGAACGTTACAGGAAGGTCTATCAGGCGGTTCGGCCGCTGATGTAACAGGAGGAGGAAGCCATGCTTGTCAATCTGGTTGAAATACTGAAGCTTGCGGAAGAAAAAAAGTGCGCGGTCGGCGCGTTCAACACGCCCAATCTGGAATGCCTCAATGCGGTGCTGCGCGCTGCGGAACGGCTGAATGTGCCGGTGATCATCTCCCATGCGGAGCTGCATGAGCCGGTATCCCCCCTGGCGGTCATCGGACCGGTGATGGTGGAGGCGGCGAAAAAGGCGAAAGTGCCCGTCTGCGTGCATCTGGATCACTGCGAAACCCTTTCCTACATGCAGGAGGCACTGGATATCGGCTTTACCGGCGTCATGTATGACGGAAGCCTTTTGCCATATGAGGAAAACCTGGCCAACACGAAAACGGCCGTCGCCATGGCGAAGGAAACGAACTGCGGCGTGGAAGCGGAGCTGGGATCCCTGGCATCCCGGGAAGGGGGCGCTTCCGCGGGCAGCGGTCCCGTGTACACGGATCCGGATCAGGCCGTCGTGTTCTGCAGGGAAACCGGAATCGATGCCCTGGCACCCTCCTTCGGCACGGCGCACGGCATCTACAAGTCCAGACCCGTGCTGGATCTGGAACGGGTGAAGGTCATCTCGGAGAAGACCGGCCTGCCGCTGGTCATGCACGGCGGCAGCGGCGTTTCGGCGGAAGATTACCGCACCGGCATCCGCAACGGCCTGCGGAAGATCAACTATTACAGCTATATGTCCAAGGCCGGCGTAACCGCCGTGAAGGAGATGCTGGAAAAGGAAGATGTCACCTTCTTCCATGACCTGGCCATGGCTGCGCAGAACGCCATGGAGGCCGATGCGGAAAAGGCCATGCGCATCTTTGCCAATCTGTGACAGGACCGGGTCCGCAGAGCGCCTGAGAACGGATGAAGCGGACCCGGAAGGGAAAACCGGCAGGGAAGAACGGGAGGGGTCGGAATGGAAATCAACAGGGATCGCATTGAAACGCTGTATGAGGGGAAGTTCCTGAAATGCTTCGATCTGCAGTATGCGGAGGGAAAGCATTATTATGAGGCGACCCGGAGGGACCGGAACGATCTCGTGGTCCGAAAGACGGGCGCGGAATTCCGTGAAATGCTGCCGGACGCCGTGACCATCGCGGTGGTGCTGCACCTGCCCGGGAACGAGACGAGGCTGCTGATGTCCTACGAATACCGCTATCCTGTGGGCCAGTTTCTGCTCAGCCCCGTTGCGGGGCTGCTCGATCCGGAGGACAGGCTGAGCAGCCATCCGCTGGAGGAGGCGGCGGTCCGGGAAATCCGGGAGGAAACCGGGATCGAGATGAAGGAGACCGACCGGATCACGGTTCTGAACCCCTGCGCATTTTCCACGCCGGGCATGACGGATGAAAGCAATGCCTTCCTGCTGGCTGAAATCACGCTGGACAGCCTGGACGGCCTGAATCAGGAAGGAGCGACGGGCTCGGAACAGTTCGACGGGTTTGAACTGCTGGACCGGGAGCATGCCCTGAAAATCTTCCGGAGCGGGCGGGACGATCACGGGAATTTCTTTTCTCTGGCCACCTGGATGGTGCTGAGCATTTTCCTGCAGGAAAACGCGTAACCGGAATCCGAAACGGCAGCGTTCCGACCGTTGCTTCGAACGGCTGACCCGGCTTTACCGGTCGCCGCGGGACAGCATTTTATCCAGAATGGCGGCAGCGTCACGGATGAGCCCGGGGCACGGTCGCCTTTCATAGAAGGAAGCGGTGCGTATCTCAGGATCGCCGCCGACGGTGACTGCCAGTCCCGCCGCCGAGAGCAGATCGGCACAGCGGATGCTGCCGTGCTTTTCCCTGAAGGCATCCGCGAACTCCCGGACCAGGGCGTAATGGCGCTTTTTGGCCTCCCGGTCGGCGGGATCGCTGTAGCCCTTCGCGATGCCGAGCACCAGGGCAGCCGCGCTGACCGCGCCGCAGGTTTCGCGCATCCGGCCGAGGCCGCCTCCGAAGGAGGAAGCGATCCGCGCGGAGGTGGGGATGTCGTACCCGGTGATGTCCGAGAAAGCGCAGAACAAAGCCTGCGCACAGTTGTAGCCTTCCAGGAACAGCCGCTCCGCCAGAAGCGCATGATCTGTGTTTGTCATACGGGGTCTTCCTCTCTGCACAAATATCTGACGGATTCATCTTATACCTGTCGCATGCAGAATTCAATCATGAATCATGCATCCAGGCGCAGGCCCGCTGCCTTCAGGACGACGGGCCTGCGCCTGTTTCTCTGCCTCGGCGCGGGGAGACGATATGGACGGCGAAGGGGAAATGTGATATCATTGCGTCCCCGCCATGGGGGAAAGCATTTGAGGAAGGAATGAAGCTGAATTGACTGAGAGACTGCAGAACAGGAGTGAAAGCATATGGACCCGCTTTCCGGTGGTGTTCCTGACGGCACTGATCTGCTGCATTTTATGGGGGAGCGCTTCCCCGGCCATTAAAATCGCGTACCAGCTGTTCCGGATCGGACCGGAGGATACCGCCTCCCGGATCATGCTGGCAGGCGCCCGGTTCATCATTGCCGGAGCGATGACGATCCTTTTCGGTTCGCTCCTGGCCCGGAAGAAACTGGTGCCGGGCAGAAAATCATGGATGCATATCGGCATTCTGGCAATGGTCCAGACCGTGGGGCAGTATTACTTTTTCTTCATGGCACTGGCCAATATCTCCGGCGTGAGGGGATCCATCATCAATGCGTCCGGCAACTTTATCGCGATCCTGTTCGCAGCGTTTGTTTTCCATTTTGAGAAAATGACGCTGAGGAAGATCACCGGCTGCCTGGTGGGCTTTGCCGGGATCATTCTGATCATGGGCGGCTGGAATGCCCTGGTATCCGGCGGAAGCATGACGCTGGCGGGCGAGGGCGCCATGATCGCCGCGGATCTGTTCTACGGCGCTTCCGGCTGCCTGATCAAGATTTACTCCAGGGATGAAAACCCGGTGACGCTCAGCGGATACCAGTTCCTGGCGGGCGGCGCGCTCCTGTTCATCATCGGCGTGCTGATGGGCGGGCAGCTGCATTTTGAAACCGCGTCCTGCTGGGGAAATCTTCTCTATCTCGGGCTGATCAGCGCCGGAGCGTATACGCTCTGGGGCATTCTGATGAAGTACAACCCGGTCAGCCGCGTCTCCATTCTCGGATTCATGAATCCCGTGATGGGCGTTCTGCTGTCCGCGCTTTTCCTGGGCGAAAGCAGCGAGGCTTTTTCCCTGACGGGCCTGCTGGCCATCGCGCTGGTCAGTGCGGGCATCATTCTGGTCAATCTGGAGCACAGGGGCGCGCGGTCATAAAAAA
>CAMOYA010000102.1 GCA_946629635.1 uncultured Clostridia bacterium | reverse complement strand
CCACGATCAAACTGCAAATCATTCCGAAAAAAGTGCCGGAAAAGGAAAGGGAAGCGGGTTTCATGCCCGCGGCTCTTTCCCGTTCTGTGGTGCAAAAAAGGAGGAATTGAAATGTCTAAGGAAAAAAACTGCTTCGGGACGGGGAACTGGTAAAATTCGGAAAGGAACTGCGGCGAAAAAGAAAAAAGATGCATCTGACGCAGGAGAAGTTGGCAGAAAAACTCAATATTTCCAGGAATTCCATTTCTGAGTATGAAAACGGCCACAGACAGATCGGAGGAATCCGATATCATCAGTTCCTGTTGCTTTATCAGGAACTGATGGAAAAACAGGACAATGATATACTCCGTCAGTTTGAACGTTTGCCTCTGGAGTATCATGTGCTTTTCCGGAATCTGATCGAATCGCTCATTAAAAGATTCGGAATGTAACGTGTGCGTGACATGTTTCTTCAACAGGTCACGTATGTGGTATGGGAATGGCGCGGAATTGCTGTTACACTGAAGCCATCCCGGGAAAACACAAAAAAAGGCGCCCTGAAGACGCCGGCCGAAGGGTGAAAAACAAAGGAGGCTTTACCGAATGGATGGAAGACGGGACAGATGCCCGATGGAAGCAAGGGATTGTTTTGCGCTGAGTCCCTTTGGCTACTGTCACGCGCTGGAGAATACGGACTTTGGCGACAGGCCGTGTCCGTTCTACAAAACGTGGGAGGAAAACAAGAAGGGATATGCTGCTGCCACGGAGCGTCTGCGGCATTACGGCCAGGAGGACCTAATCCGGAAATATGGTGTGAAATTTTACTGAAAAGGAGCGTCGTGAATGAGTTCATGGAATATGCATGGAGAGCCCCAACATTCTAACAGTATCATTTTCCGCTTCCCAAGGGCATATGCCTTTCTGAGCGGTTATCAGAAAGCAAGGAAACGAATTGATCAACTGACCTGCGATGTTCAGCTTCTGCGTCAGTCCACCACGGATATCTCTCATCAGCTGAATGGGGTGCATGAAAGCACCGCGAGCCATCATTCCCGAACCGAAAAGCTGTTGACAAAAATCGACCTGAAGGAGCGGGAGATCGAACGGGAAAGGCGGGAGATGGAGAACCTGAAAACAGATATTCTGTTGTTGATCAGTGACCTTTCCGGCACAGAAATGAAAGAAATCATCATGCTCTATTATCTGGAAGGCATGTCCATGACGGATATTGCCAGCACAATCGTGCGAAGCAGATCGACTGTCAGAAGAATGATGCTTCAGGCCATGTCAGAAGCGGAACAGATTCTGAACACGGATCATTGACAACCGGATGAATCAACAGAACCGGAGGCTTCATTCGCCTCCCGGATTCGTGGCCTGGGGAAGAAAGCCCTCTATGATGCTCTTCGGCAGCAGATCGCTTCTTCTTTCCCAGGCCATTCTGTTTCGATAGGCGCGCTGGAACTGGGCGGCAACGTTCGTCAGCACCTGGCCTGAATCCATCATCGCCCATTCATGGATGGCAGCCGGAGAGCCAACCACTCGTCGAACCGGTTCCGGTAATTTTTCAAACTCCTCCCGGCTGTTGTAGCAGCCCCGGCCGATAGCCCGGAGCGTCAGCTGCCAGGCTTCAAATTCCGACATTTCTTCTGCCTCCCGGCGGGAGAGGATGATCTCCCGCAGCGCGCCCGGCATCGGCGCGAAGCCCTTCGTATCCGTGGAGATGAAGGTGATCAGTGCCTGACTGACTTCCTCATAGGGTACGTTCTGGAAGATCTCCTGCCAGATCCGGGCGCTGCCGTCGATGCTCCTGCCTTTGAGAAAGGTGGGATAGGCTTCCGACACGACCGCAAGAATTTTGCGCGTTTCTTTCAGATCCATGACGCGATGCTGCCTCCTTCCTCCTGCATCACAAGTTCCGCGAAGGGGTTCCGGTAGCCCGTGTCCATCGGTGCGCTATGCTGGGTGGAGACAGGTGATCCTCCCCGGTTCTGCGTCCGGGAGAGCCAGCTGTTTATGAACCGGAGAATGCCGTTTCGCGTCTTTCGTTTCTTTTCGTTGGCCAGCAGCCATCCCCGGATGTTCCGAAGCTCCTGCATCACGTCCACGGCGGGGTACAGCTCCCTGAATTCATCCGTTTCCGATACGCTGACCCGGTAGCTGCTTCCGTCGTTGAGCGGCAGCTCGATCACGCAGGGCTCGGCAGGCTCCGGCGCAGCCGGAATCGTCTCTTCCGTTGGCCTGGCGGGAGGATCGGATGGGGGAGTCTCCGCCGGAGGCAGAGAAATCGCCCGCTCCCTTTCGGAAACGGGCGGATTCTCCGGGACGTACGCTTCGCTCCGGCTGTCCGCAGCGGAACGCGTCTTTTCTGTGGGAGCTTCGGCTTCCTCGGGAAGCGGATATATACGGCGGCTGTTTCTCAGCCGCTGATGCTTTTCCCAGCTGCTGAGACGGAGGAAGCTTCCCTCATCTCCGGCTTCGTAGCGGCGGATGAGGCCAGCTTGCTCCAGGTGATCCAGCGCTTCCGCCACCTGCTTCCGGGAAATGTTTTCCTTCCGGGGGAAGAGGATGTGGGCCAGCACCACCGGATCGGCGGGACAGACGCCGTAGTCATCGACGGTGACGATGAGCCGGTAGAAGAGCACCTCCTCGAACCAGCTCAGTGCGTCAATGCTCCGGCTCATACGGATGGTTTCCTTCAGAATCCGATTTCCCATGGTTGCCTCCTTCATCGCCTGAATGTTCGCTGATACCATCTTACCGCAGAATCCCACAATTTCAATGGTTTCTGCATGGACAATCGCTGTCTGCTCTTTGATCATGCCGTGATACATGACTGAATAGAGCATGTTCCCTTCCTCCCATGCGCTCCGCCGCATGGGTTCTCCGCGCAGTTCGGATTCATATTCTTTTTCGGATTCGGATTCATATTCATATTGGATTCGGATTCAGGCGAAAATCCGCGGCAGTTTGCGGCAAGCTGCGGCAAATGAGTGACGTGCCGATTTTCAGCTCAGCCGAAAGTTCGCAGTTTTTTGCTGTTCAATTTCCCTGCCGCGGTGTTATAATGCCGTTGTTGACAGCACCGCGCGATGCGTGATGATGTTTAGAATCAGAAAGGATAATGTGAACACAATGGGAAAAAGACTGATCTGTCTGGTACTCGGACTCGTCATGCTGATCATGGGCAGTGCTTCGGCGGAGATTGCCGCAGAAAAGAATGACAATGCCGGATCCCGGCAGCTGGAGCAGGTGCTGGTGCTCAGCCGGCATAACATCCGCGCTCCGCTTTCCAACTCCGGCTCCGCGATCGGGGAGCTGACCCCGCATGCCTGGATGAACTGGAGCGCGCCGGGCAGCGAGCTGACGCTGAAGGGCGCCATTGCCGAGATGCGGATGGGGCAGTACTTCCGCAAATGGCTGGAGAGCGAAAATCTGATTCCCGAGAACTATATCCCCGCGGAGGGCGAAGTGCTGTTCTATGCCAACGCCCGGCAGCGGACAATCGCGACCGCGCGCTCCTTTGCCACCGGACTTATGCCCATCGCCAACGTAACAATTGAATACGACGGCGCGATCGGGGATTCAAATCCGGTGTTCAAGCCCGTGATGGATTTCACGAGCGAGAAGTATCTTGCCGCGGTGGTCGAGGACCTGAATCAGCGGTACGGATTCAAGGATCCGGACAGCGAATTCAACCGGCGTCTGGCGGAAAGCTTCGCGCTGATCGCGGATGTGCTGGACTACCGGGAATCGAACGGATTCAAAAGCGGAGAATATACGGAATGGACGACCGCCGATACGGCCATCGGCCTGACGGTCGGGAAAGAGCCCTCCGTCAAGGGCTCCCTGAACACGGCCTACGCGGCGGCGGATGCTCTGCTGCTCCAGTATTATGAGGAGGACGCAAAGGACGCGGCCTTCGGGAAGGAACTGACGGAGGAAGAGTGGGGCAGGATCGCTGACGTATACTCCTCTCACATTGCACTGCGGTTCATGTCTCCGCTGGTCGCCATCAATGGGGCACACCAGATGCTGGAGGAGATCCTGGCGGAGCTGAATCATGCGGGCCGGAAGATCACCTTCCTGTGCGGGCACGATTCCAACCTCTCCACGGTGCTGGGCGCCCTGGATGCGACGGATTATGAGCTGACCGGCACGCTGGAGAAGCGCGCTCCGATCGGCGGCAAGCTGGTGTTCGAAAAATGGCGCGGGGATGACGGAGCGGCATACGGAAGGCTGCGGATGATTTATCCGGGAACAAAGCAGCTGCGGGAAACGCTGCCGCTGACGCTGGAGGAGCCTCCCATGTCCTGCGTCATCCATGTTCCCGGCACGACAATCGATGCGGACGGATTCTGCCCCCTCCCGGAGCTGACCGACAGCATTCAGAAGGCGATCGACGCCTATGACGATCTGCAGCGCGAGTACGGCGAGGAAGCTGCGGACAACGCGGCCTGACCGACGGAAAACAGAAAAGAAAAGAATCACCTGCGGGGCTTTGGAAACCCTGCAGGTGATTCTTGATGAAACGGATATTTTGAATCTCAGAGCCGCGCCACGCCGCTGTCTCTGGCCGCTTTCGCGACCGCCGCGGCCACGGCGGGGCCCACGCGCTTGTCAAAGGCCAGGGGCAGAATGTAATCCACGTTCAGCTCCTCCGGGGAAACCAGATTCGCCAGCGCATAGGACGCCGCCTGCTTCATGGCCTCGTTGATGTCGCTGGCTCGGACATCCAGCGCGCCGCGGAACAGCCCGGGGAAGCAGAGGACATTATTGATCTGGTTCGGATGATCGCTTCTCCCGGTTCCGACCACCGCCGCGCCGGCGGCCCGGGCCTCCTCCGGCTCAATCTCGGGCACCGGGTTGGCCATCGGGAAGACGATCGCCTTCTCCGCCATGGACGCGACCATCTCCCGGCTCACGATATGGGGAGCGCTGACGCCGATAAACGCATCCGCCCCCTTCATCGCGTCGGCGAGCACGCCGGAGAAATGCTCCGGGTTCGTGGCGGCCGCCATCTCCGCCTGGGCCGGATTCATTTCAACGCCTTCGCACAGGATGCCGTTCCGGTCCACCATCTTCAGATGCCTGACGCCCAGGTTCATCAAATGCTTGCCGATCGCAATGCCGGCGGAGCCCGCGCCGTTGATGACGATCTTCGCTTCTCCGATTTCCTTGCCGACGACGCGCAGCGCGTTGATCATCGCCGCGCCGACCACGACCGCCGTTCCATGCTGATCGTCATGGAAGACGGGGATATCGCAGATTTCCTTCAGCCGCCGCTCAATTTCGAAGCAGCGCGGCGCCGCGAT
>CAMOYA010000101.1 GCA_946629635.1 uncultured Clostridia bacterium | reverse complement strand
ACCCAGTTCCGGGACGGCGGATGCTATCACCAGTATCAGCCCCTGACCAAGAAGGGCAACAATGACATCGGCGGCGGGTTCAACGACGATCCGCTGTGGCTGATCGCGGGCACGGCCGCCTATATCAAGGAGACCGGTGATTTCGCCATCCTGGATGAGGCAACGCCGTATGACTGCAATCCCGACGACTGCGGAACGCTCCTGGAGCATCTGGAAGCCAGCTTCATGCACGTGGTCAACAACAGGGGCCCGCACGGACTGCCGCTGATCGGCCGGGCGGACTGGAACGACTGCCTGAACCTGAACTGCTATTCCGATACCCCGGACGAGAGCTTCCAGACCTTCTCCAATCCCAACGCGCCGGATGAGCGGGTCGCGGAGAGCGTGCTGATCGCCGGCATGTTCGTCTCCATCGGACCGGAACTGGTCGCGATCGAGCGCCGGAAGGGCAATGATGACAAGGCGGAGGCTTATCAGAAGGAAATTGCTGCCATGACGGCCGCGATCGAGAAGGACGGATGGGACGGCGAGTGGTTCGTTCGCGCGTATGACGCGATGGGTCACAAGGTCGGCAGCCACGAATGCGAGGACGGCAAGATCTATATCGAATCCCAGGGCTATTGCGTCATGGCCGGCGTCGGCGTGGAGAACGGCAAGGCGGAAAAGGCGCTGGAAAGCGTTCACAAGATGCTCGAGACGAAGCACGGCATCGTGCTGCTCCAGCCCGCATACAGCGAATATCACCTGGAGCTGGGCGAGGTCAGCTCCTATCCGCCGGGATACAAGGAAAATGCGGGCATCTTCTGCCACAACAATCCCTGGATCATCGCGGCGGAAACCGTGGTCGGCCACGGCGACCGGGCGTTCGATCTGTACAGCCGGATCGCTCCGGCCTGGCGGGAGGAGATCTCCGATCTGCATAAGATGGAGCCCTACGTCTACAGCCAGATGATCGCCGGGAAGGACGCGAAGAACTTCGGGCAGGCCAAAAACAGCTGGCTGACCGGTACTGCCGCGTGGAACTTCTATGTGATCAGCAACTACATCCTGGGCATCAAGCCGGACTGGGACGGCCTGAAGATTGATCCCTGCATCCCGCATACGTGGGACGGCTACACCGTCAGCCGCAGATTCCGCGGGGCTGTGTATGACATTGAGATCTGCAATCCGGATCATGTCTGCCGGGGCGTGAAGCAGGTTACGGTGGACGGAAAAGCGATCGAAGGCAATGTGCTGCCGGCGTTCTCGGACGGAAAGAATCACAAAGTGACGGTTACACTCGGATAAGAATAACCATGGGCGGGAAGCAGAGCTTTCCGCCTTTTTTGTCAGAAATGGGAGAAAAAGAGAAGGATTTGTCAGGGAAACGTAGAAATATATAAACAGAGCAAAACGGAAGGACGTGGTGCCCATGGCACACGCAGATTCGCGGACAGGTCGCTGAGGGCGGCATGTTTCCGTGAAGGTATTCAGCAACAAAAAAAGAGAATTTGAAAGGAGCCCTTGTATTCTATGAAGCTGACGATCAATGCACGCAATATGTCAGTTACTCCTGCGATTACGCAGCGGATTGAAAAGAAAACAGCAACCATGAGCCGCTACCTCTGGCCGGAGACGGAACTGCAGGTCAAGATGCGCAAGGAGAAGGACGATCGCCGCGTCGTCGAGATTACGGTGCCCATGGGCAAGAACGTGATCCTGCGGAGCGAGGCATCGGCGGAGGACAACCTGTTCCTGGCCATTGACCAGGCGCTGGCCAAGATGGAACGGCAGATTCGCAAGCATCGGACCAAGCTGGGCAAGAACCTGCGCGAGGAAGCGTTCAGCGAGGTTCCGGAATATATTGAGGATGAACCCGCAGAGGATGAAGACCGCAAGGTCGTCCGGAGAAAGAGCTTCCCGGTCCGGCCGATGAGCGTTGAGGACGCAGCCATCGAAATGGAACTGCTGGGCCACAGCTTCTTCGTCTTTGTCAATATCGATACGGACCGGACCAATGTCCTGTACCTGAGAAAGGACGGGAACCTGGGTCTGCTGGAGCCCGAAGCCTGAATCTGAAATACACCGTCACCTCCTTTCCCCCGGGGGCCGCTGGATGCGGCCCCCATTTTTTCTGCATCTAAGCCGAAACAGCATCCGGGATCCGGGCATCATCTGTCGTTCCCGTTGAAAAACTGTATCATTGATGTTTTCTTTCCGGCCCGGAGGGTGACATTTGCTCTCAATATAGTATACTGTATTCAATTCGCCGGACTGAACGGTCCGGAAACGGGAGGCTGACGGGTATGCAGATTCAGAATACTACCGAAGCGATCGTATTTGCTGTTTATCTTCTGCTTATGATCGGCGTCGGGCTTTTCTTCTTTGTGAAAAGCCGGGGCGGCGGGGAAAAGGAATACTTCCTGGGCGGACGGAAGATGGGACCATGGGTCACCGCCCTGTCGGCCGGCGCATCGGATATGAGCGCCTGGGTGCTGATGGGTCTGCCCACCGCCATCTATGCCTACGGACTGGGCCAGCTCTGGATTCCGGTGGGACTGGCCATCGGTTACGCGCTGAGCTGGATCATTGAGGCGCCGCGGCTGCGCGCTTTTTCCGTCGTGGCGGATGACGCCATCACCATTCCGCAGTTCCTGACCCGCCGGTTCAAGTCCAAATCCTATGCCCTGCAGCTGGTGTGCGCGATCATCTTCCTGGTGGCCTATACCATCTATGCCGCTTCGTCCATCAAAGCGGCAGGAAAGGTTTTCCACACCGTGATCGGCATTGATCAGACGCTGGCGATGTATCTGGCGGCTGCCATCATTATCGCCTATACCTTCCTGGGCGGTTTCTCCGCCGTGTGCTGGACGGATTTCTTTCAGGGCATGCTGATGCTCGGTGCGCTGCTGCTGGCGCCGCTTTTTGCCGCCAACATGCTGACGGTGGATCCCGCGGAGATTACAAGCCAGACTCCCGGGTTCTTCCACCCCTTCACCAGCTGGCAGGATGTGGTTTCCGGTCTGGGCTGGGGACTGGGCTATTTCGGCATGCCGCACATCATCATCCGGTTCCTGTCCATCCGGTCCCAGAAATCCATCCGCCGCTCCGCCACCATCGGAATTACCTGGACCACGCTGATCCTGGTGTTTGCCGCGCTGGTAGGTGTTTTCGGACGGCAGATGCTGGCGATGGATCCGGTAATGATTCAGAACGAGACGGTGTTTATTTCCATGGTGCGCAATATCTTCCCCTCCGTGATCGCGGGGATCCTGCTGTCCGCCATTCTGGCCGCGTCCATGTCCACGGCGGACAGCCAGCTGCTTTCAGCGGCATCCGCTTTCTCCAGCGATGTGTATAAGCCTCTGATCCGCCGGAACCGGGTTTCGGACACGGAGATGCTGTGGGTCGGGCGTGGCGTGGTGGCCTTGATCGCGGTGGTGGCACTTTTTATCGCGGCGGATCCCAACGCCGAGAACATCATGAAGCTGGTTTCCAACGCCTGGGGTGTGTTCGGTGCCGCGTTCGGGCCGGTGATTCTGCTGAGCCTGTTCTGGAAGCGGCTGAACTTTGCCGGCACCCTGTGTGGCATTGTCGCCGGAGCCCTGGTGGATATTCTGTGGCTGGTGTTCCTGTCCGGCACCGGCGTATATGAAATCGTGCCGGGTTTCTTCTGCAGCATGATCGTCGCCGTGGCGGTGACCCTGTGCACCAAAGCGCCAGGGGCTGAGGTGGAGGCGCTGTTTGACCGGGCGTTGAACTATCAGGATCCGGAAGAATGACACCTGTTTCCGTCCTTTTCCCGGGGGCTGTCCGATGCGGCCCCCGGTTTTTTCAAGGATAAAAGCCGCAGAAAAGCCGGATTGATCAGCGCATCATGTTGCCCGAAATGGCCGGATCTGCTATAATACGGCCGTTGCGATTTCCGTCAGGAGGTGACAGCCATGCGATGCAGCTGCAGGGAATGCGGGACCTATATGATTCAGGCAGAGAGTGAACGGATGGGCTGCGTCTGCCCCGAATGCGGCTATCACTGCGGCGATTGCCTCGGAACGGATACGGTGGTCAGTCGGGACCGGCTGAAGGAACTGGCGGGGGATCCCCGCTTTTCGCCGGAAAACCTGGCGGCTTCCTTTGACAGGGCAGAAGATTGGACCGATGATGGAGGGTTTGACAGATGAAATGGCTTCTGGACGTGGCGCGGGGTGCAGTGATCGGCCTGGCGAATGTGATTCCGGGTGTTTCCGGCGGCACGATGATGGTGTCGATGGGAATCTATGACAAACTGATCTGGTGCATCAACCATCTGTTCAAAAAGTTCAGGGAATGCTTCAGGATCCTGCTTCCGTATCTCGTTGGCATGATCGCTGCGATCCTGGTCGGCTCCTTTGCGCTGAAAAAGGCATTTGCTGATTTTCCGCTGCCCACCAATGCACTGTTCATCGGCCTGATCCTCGGCAGCCTTCCCTTCATCCTTCAGGAAATGAAGGGCGAAAAGATCGGCTGGCAGGGAATCGTGGCCTTCATCGTGCTCTTTGCCCTGGTGGTCGGGCTGAAACTGGTCGAAGCGGACAACCGGGCAGCGATCACGCTGAGCATCGGAACCGTCCTGCTGATGATCCTTCTGGGCGCAATCTGCTCCGCTGCGATGGTGATTCCCGGCGTCAGCGGCAGTATGATTCTGAAAACCCTCGGATATTATGAGCCGGTGGTGACTGAAGCGATTCCCGGACTGGTCAGAGGGCTGACGCATGGCGACTGGACGGCCGTTCTCAACAACGTTGGCATCCTGCTGCCTTTCCTGATCGGTATCGTGGTCGGGATCTTCGGCATTGCCAAGGTGATCGAAATCCTGATGAGGAAGTGGAAGGGAAGAACCTATTGCGGAATCCTGGGAATGGTGGCTGCTTCTCCGGTTGTGATTCTGATGGATACTTCCATCTATGAGGGGTTCAATGCCTGGATCTGCATCGCTTCGGTGGTGTTGCTTGCCATTGGCCTGCTGATCGCATCCAGGCTGGGTGGGGAGAAAAAAGTTTCATAAATTCCCCAAAAAGTGATTGACAAATAGTGAGAAGTCGTGTATATTAATCGAGTCGCCTGCGGGATTAACCGCGGGAAGGATGCACCGGGGTGTAGCGCAGTCTGGTAGCGCACGTGCTTTGGGAGCATGGGGCCGGGGGTTCGAATCCCTTCACCCCGACTCAGTTTCACCCCGACGGTAAGGCCCCGTGGTCAAGAGGCCTAAGACATCGCCCTTTCACGGCGGTAACTCGGGTTCGAATCCCGACGGGGTCACTTTTCTTCCTTTCCGATATGGGCCTTTAGCTCAGTTGGTCAGAGCGGCCGGCTCATAACCGGTTGGTCCGGGGTTCAAGTCCCTGAAGGCCCACAGCATTTGTGGCCCGGTAGCTCAGTTGGTTAGAGCGCCAGCCTGTCACGCTGGAGGTCG
>CAMOYA010000100.1 GCA_946629635.1 uncultured Clostridia bacterium | reverse complement strand
GGGTGTCGCCCGTGGTGGTGTCCTTCAGGCCCACCGCGCCGGCGATTTCACCGGTATAGATCGTGTCAACCTCTTCCCGGTGATTGGCATGCATCAGCATGATACGGCTCATGCGCTCGCGCTTCTGCTTGGTGGAGTTCATCACGTAGTTGCCGGCGCTCAGGGTGCCGGAGTATACGCGGAAGAACGCCAGCTTTCCGACGAAGGGGTCGACCATGATTTTGAATGCCAGCGCGGAGAAGGGTTCATCATCGGACGGATGCCGCTGCATCTTCTTCTCCGGATCATGGGGATCCACGCCGTCGATGGCGGGGATATCCAGGGGGCTGGGCATATAGTCGATCACCGCGTCGAGCAGGGGCTGAACGCCCTTGTTGCGATAGCTGGTGCCGCACAGAACAGGGTTCATCGTGCAGGCGATGGTGCACTTGCGGATCGCGCCGCGGATTTCCTCCTCGGTCAGCTCGCCGCCCTCGAGGTATTTCTCCATCAGGGCGTCATCCGTCTCGGCCACCTTTTCGATCAGGTTCGCGCGGTATTCATCGGCGAGCTCCCGCATGTCCGCGGGGATCTCCTCGTCCCGCACATCCTGGCCCAGGTCATCATAGTAGACCTCCGCGCGCATGCGCACCAGGTCAATGATTCCCCGGAAGGTGTTTTCCTTGCCGATGGGCAGCTGAATCGGAACCGCATTCGCACCGAGGCGCTCCTGCATCATGGACACAACGCGGAAGAAATCGGCGCCGGTGATGTCCATCTTGTTGACATACGCCATGCGGGGAACATGATAGGTCTCCGCCTGCTTCCACACGGTTTCGCTCTGGGGCTCCACGCCGCCCTTGGCGCAGAAGACGCTCACGGCGCCGTCCAGCACCCGCAGGCTGCGCTCCACCTCAACGGTGAAGTCCACGTGACCGGGCGTGTCAATGATGTTGATCCGGTACTGCTTCTGCGCGTTTTTCGGGTCATGGGGATCGTGCCAGAAGCAGGTGGTGGCAGCGGAAGTGATCGTGATGCCGCGCTCCTGTTCCTGGGCCATCCAGTCCATGGTGGCCGTTCCTTCGTGCGTTTCGCCGATGCGGTGATTCCGGCCCGTATAGAACAGGATCCGCTCGGTGGTCGTCGTCTTTCCGGCATCGATATGCGCCATGATACCGATATTCCGGACTCTCTCAAGTGGGTGACTTCTGGGCATACTTGGCTGTTGCTCCTTTCAATCCTGTAAAAAACCTTACCAGCGATAGTGAGCAAATGCCTTGTTGGCCTCGGCCATCCTGTGCATTTCTTCCTTACGCTTCACGGCGGCGCCCGTGTTGTTGGCGGCATCCATCAGTTCGCCGGCCAGGCGTTCCGCCATGGTCTTTTCTCCGCGCTTCCGGGCGAATTCGACGATCCAGCGCAGGGCCAGCGTCTGACGCCGTTCAGGGCGGATTTCAATCGGGACCTGGTAAGTGGCACCGCCCACACGGCGGGCTTTCACTTCCAGCTGGGGCGCGACGTTGTTCAGGGCTTCCTGGAACACATCGGTCGCCGGCTTGCCGGTCTTCTCGGCAACGTTCTCAAAAGCCTGATAGCAGACGTTCTGCGCAACTCCGCGCTTTCCGTCCAGCATAATCTGATTGATCAGTTTGGTGACCACCGTGGTCCCGTGTACAGGATCCGGCAGCACTTCACGCTTCGGTACAAAACCGCGACGGGGCATAGGTTTCCCTCCTCAAATTCATTCCTGATGTAAGGTTTCCGCTGTCTCTCCCTCCGGTCCCGCGTCAGCATCGCGGAACCCCGGCCCCGATTCAGGCCGGATGCGGCTTCCGCCTTCCCTTCCCCGCCGGAATTCCTGTTCCGAAGAACCCCGGGGCAAAAGGGCGCGAATTGAGCCGTATATCAGGCTGCGGCGGCAGCAAAGAGAATCTTACTTCTTCGGGCGCTTTGCGCCATACAGGGAACGCGCCTGCATCCGCTTGGCCACACCGGCGGTATCCAGAGCACCGCGGATGATGTGGTAACGAACGCCGGGCAGGTCCCGCACACGGCCGCCGCGGATCAGCACAACGCTATGCTCCTGCAGGTTGTGGCCGATACCGGGGATGTAGCAGGTACCTTCGATGGAGTTCGTCAGGCGGATTCTCGCGATCTTCCGCAGAGCGGAGTTGGGCTTCTTGGGCGTCTGTGTCTTGACGCTCAGGCACACACCGCGCTTCTGGGGGCAACCCTGCAGAATCGGAGCGGTGGGCTTTTTGACAGCCCGTTCACGGCCCTTACGGACAAGCTGATTAATTGTGGGCATTAGAGCACCTCCTGAATAATATCCTCAAGACCCCGCAACCCTCAGGATCTTACAGGCAAAATAGGGTTACCGGAGCAGGCCGGCCGCGGCGGCGGGCACATCCACCCCGCAGATCATCCCAAGCTCCTTCATGGACGCCACCCGCACGCAGGGAACGCCGGCGTCCTCCGCCGCGCGGACCACCTGCTGGTAGATGAACGTATCCGCATCGTTGCCAACATAGACCCGGGACACGGAGCCGGTCTTCAGCGCACGCAGGACCTGCTTCGTTCCGACGACTCTGCGGCCGCCCGCTTTCAGCATTTCCACCCGTGAAGACCTCCTTCCGTTGCTCACCGGAAAAGCGCGCCGGAAAAAGGACGCACTCCACCCCGGGCATGAGTCAACTTGCATATCATAGCATTCAGAGAAAGGATTGTCAACGGTTTTGCCGATTTTTATTGCTTAAAACATAATCCGCGAAGGCAGCATTTGGACACTCCGGTGCGCGTGTTAATCAAAAGTCCTCCGGAGACTCTCCTTCTGCACATACTCACAGATCCAGTGCTCCCCGTCCGTCGCCAGATGCAGGTACTGTTCTCCGCGGTTTGTAAAGGCAAAGGGAATCCCGACAGCCGTCAGATGCGCAACGCCCTCCCAGTCCACCTGCTGATTGGTCACGACGGCGAAAAGCGGGCTCACAGCCTGACGGAAGGCGGCGTCCAGCGCCTTTTTCCCGTGATGCGGGTACTTGAGGATATCCGCCTTCAGCGTATCGCCCACCCGGGCCACCAGCGCTGCCTGGCCGTCCGCCTCCATGTCGCCGGTGAACAGGATTTTCCGTTTTCCGAAGGCGACCATCGTCTGGGCGCTCTGATTGTTCATATCCAGGGTGGGCTCCGTGTTCTGCAGGAAGTGCAGGGTCACCTGCCCGTCCCCCATGGCAAACGTATCCCCGTCCGCAAAGCGGGAAACGGGAATGCCGGCCTGGAAAGCGTATTTCAGCGCCTTGACCATGCTGTCCGTCGAGTCTTCCCCGAAGCAGACCAGCAGCTCCTCCACCCGGGCGGCCGCGTCCGTCTCCTGCAGGCCGAGAATATGGTCGTGATGCGGGTGGCTGTTGAACAGCCTGCCGATCCGCGAGATCCCGAGCCGTCGGATCAGCTCCGCGCCCCTTTTCCCGGCCTTCTGATCCCCGCAGTCGATCAGCCACACATTCCCGTCATAGATCAGGATCGCCTCGTCCGCGTTGGCGATATTGGGAAACCAGATATCCAGCAGCTTCGCATCCAGCCGGAAGCGGAACGCATCATAAGCCAGGGGATCCCGCGTCCTGTCGATGACGGCCGGATAGACATCCTCCGTGATTTCCTCCCGGGCAAAGCGCACCGCGGGCGGCGCCTCCGGTGCCGGCGCAGTCTCCCCGGCCGCAGCAAAACCGGCCGCGGCGAAAAAGATCAGGAGAAATACCGCCAGAGTCCGAAGTCCATTTTTCAACGTCAAAGCCGTCTCCCTCAGCATTATATAATGTAGAAACTGATTCTTCACTTTTAATGAAGAATGAGGATTGACATCCTGCCGCTACTATGCTAAAATTTATGATTGCATCAGTATCGTCTTGATGCCGTTCCCGAATTTCGGATGATGCTATTTTACACGGGTTCCGTTCGAAATGCAAGTCCGTTTTTCCCTTCGGCCCAGGTGGTCTGGTTGAACAGAATAAGGGGTGATTTCAAAGCATGGTACACGAGGTCCACATGGGGAAGCTCCGCGACAGAATGAGCTTCTCGCGCATTGATGAAGTTCTGGAAATGCCCAATCTGATCGAGGTTCAGAAGAACTCCTATCAACGCTTTCTCGATACCGATCTCCGCGAAGTTCTCAACGATGTTTCCCCCATCACGGATTACAACGGGAATCTCGTTCTGGAATTTGTGGATTACTCTCTCGACGAACCGAAAAACTCCGTTGCCCGCTGCCGGGAGCGGGACATGACCTATGCAGCCCCGCTGAAGGTCTTTGTCCGCCTGAAGAACAAGGAAACCGGCGAAATCAAGGAATCCGACGTATTCATGGGCGATTTCCCCCTTATGACCGAACACGGCACCTTTATCATCAACGGTGCGGAACGCGTCATCGTCAGCCAGCTGGTCCGCTCCCCCGGCGTCTATTTTGACGTCGCGCTGGACAAGGCCGGCAAGCCGCTCTATTCCTCCCAGATCATCCCGAACCGGGGCGCCTGGCTGGAGTACGAGACGGATTCAAACGATGTGCTCTGGGTGCGGATTGACCGGGCCCGCAAGCTGCCCATCACCGTGATTCTCCGCGCCCTCGGGTACGGCACCGATGCGGAAATCATCGACCTGATGGGTGAGGACGAGCGGCTGAGCGCCACCCTGCAGAAGGGTGACAACGCCAAGTCCCGTGAAGAGGGCCTGATCGAGATCTACAAGCGCCAGAAGCCCGGCGAGCCCGCCAGCGTCGAAAGCGCCACCAATCTGTTCAATGCGCTCTTCTTCGATCCCAAGCGCTATGACCTGATGCGCGTGGGCCGCTACAAATATAATAAGAAGCTTTCCATTGCCACCCGCATTCACGACCATGTGGCCGCGGAGGATATCGTCAATCCGCAGACCGGCGAAATCATGGTCAAGAAGGGGGACCTGATTCCCCTTTCCACCGCGCGGGATATCCAGAACGCCGGCGTGAACACCGTGCTCCTGGACTGCGAAGGCCAGATCCGCAAGGTGGTGGGCAACAACTTCGTGGACGCGTCCGCCTACCTGCCCTTCGATCCGAAGGAAGCGGGAATCCTGGAGATGGTTCACCTGCCCACTCTGCAGAAGATCCTGGAATCCGTGGATGCGGACCAGCTGTTCGAGTCCGTAAAGGAAAACGCGCACGTGCTGGTTCCCAAGCACATCATTCCCGACGATATCGTTTCTTCCATCAACTATATGCTCGGCCTGCCCTACGGCATCGGCACGACGGACGATATTGACCATCTGGGCAACCGCCGTCTGCGCAGCGTGGGCGAGCTGCTGCAGAACCAGATCCGGATCGGCCTGAGCCGTCTGGAGCGCGTGGTTCGCGAGCGCATGTCCATTCAGGACAGCGGGGACATCAAACCCGGCGACCTGATCAACATCCGCCCCGTTTCCGCCGCCATCAAGGAGTTCTTCGGCTCCTCCCAGCTGTCCCAGTTCATGGA
>CAMOYA010000099.1 GCA_946629635.1 uncultured Clostridia bacterium | reverse complement strand
GTAGAGCAGGTGCTGTATGCCGGGATTGGGAATCCGGACGATATGATCGCGGACCTGGCGCAGGCTTTTGATGAGGCTGAAAGGAAAATGGGAGGGCCGACCGATGACCGAAAGGAATCTGGACTTTGACCGGATCGTGGACCGGAGAAATACCCGCTGCGTGAAATATGATTCAGCTGCCCAGCGGGGCTATCCGGCGGATGTGCTGCCCCTGTGGGTGGCGGATATGGATTTCAGGACGACCTCGTATGTGGAGGATGCGCTGGCGGAACTGACGCGGCACAATATCTACGGATACAGCAATACGCTGCCCGGGGACGGCTTTTTTGAAGCCGTGAGCGGATGGATGAAAAGACACCATGGGTGGGATGTCGATCCGTCATGGCATGTCAAGACGCCCGGGGTCTGCTTTGCCATTGCGGCAGCGATCCGCGGCCTGACGGATCCGGGAGATTCCGTCATCATCCAGCAGCCTGTCTATTATCCCTTCAGCAGCCTGATCCGGCGGAACGGGCGGAGGATGATCAGCTCCGACCTGATCCGTGATGCGGAGGGAAACTACAGGATGGATGATGAGGACTTTGAACGGAAAATCATTGAAAATGATGTGAAACTGTTCATCCTCTGCAATCCGCACAATCCTGTGGGAAGAGTATGGACGGCGGAGGAGCTGCGCCGGATCGGCCGGATCTGCGCCGCGCACGGGGTGACCGTGTTCAGCGATGAAATCCATTTTGACTTCATCTGGACGGGAAGGCACCAGGTGTTCCAGGAGACGGATCCCTCCTTCCGCGAGATCACCATCACGGCGACTGCTCCGAGCAAGACCTTCAATCTGGCAGGGGTGCAGCAGTCCAACATCTTTATCCCGAATCCCGGACTGCGGCAGCGCTTTACCGAGGAAATCGGCCGGACCGGCTATGACGAACCGACCATCTTCGGGATCACCGCGGTGCAGGCGGCCTATGAAAACGGGGACACCTGGTATGAAGCGATGAAGGCATACGTGGATCAGAATCTCTGCTTTGCCGAAGCGTTTGTCCGGGAACGGCTGCCGGGGGTGACGATGAAAAAGCCGGAGGGAACCTACCTGATGTGGCTGGATTTCAGCGGCACCGGGATGGAGCCGGTCGAACTGGATGAGCGGATCATACACCGGGCGCGCCTGTGGCTGGACAGCGGATCCATCTTCGGCAAGGCGGGGGCGGGCTTTCAGCGGATCAATGCCGCCTGCCCGCGGAGCACGCTCCGGGAGGCGATGGAAAGACTGGAGCGCATCCTGTGAAAACCCTTCAGGGGAAACGCTGCTCTGAATCCAATTGAAAAACCGGCCCGAAGGCCGGATATCATAAAGCCTCTTTCCCGGCTTTTCCGCGCTTCCGCTTCCGGGCGGAATCCGACTCCGCCGGCTGCGGTTCGTCCGGGGACGGTTCGGCAGGGAGCAGGACCTCAAAGGTCGTTCCCGTACCGACCCGGGAACGCACGCGGAGCTTGCCGCTGTGCGCCACAACGATGATCCGTACGATGGAAAGCCCAAGCCCATGGCCCCCTGTTTCGGAGTTGCGCGCGGCATCCGCACGGTAGAAGCGCTCAAAGATCTTCGGGAGATCCTCCTCGGAGATACCGGTGCCGCGATCCGTGACGGTCAGCACGCATCCGTTTCCGTTCGGCCGGGTGCCAAGCGTTACGGTGCTGTCCGCCGGGGAATACTTGATGGCGTTGTCCACCAGGCTTCGCATGACCTGCTTGATCATGCCCCGGTCCGCACGGATCCGGGAGCTCTCGCAGGGGTTCATCTCAAACCGATGGTCGCCGGAGACCATGCCCGCTTCCTGGCATACTTCCTTCACGACGTCCGCCGGGTCAAACTCGCTCATTTCCAGCAGCAGCGTTTTCTTGTCATGACGGGCAAGAAACAGCAGGTTCTCCACCAGCTCACGCATGGCGACGGTTTCCTGCGAGATCGCGCCGATGCCTTCATCCAGCACCTCGGGGTCCTCTTTTCCCCAGCGGCGCAGCATATCCGCATACCCCTGGATCACTGCGATCGGGGTCCGCAGCTCATGGGACGCATCGGAGACGAACTGTTTCTGGCTGTTATAGCTCTGTTCAATCCGGTCCAGCATGGAGTTGATGACCATCGCCAGATCCTGCAGCTCATATTTCATGCCGGCCACATTGATCCGGTTCGACAGGTTCGCTGCCGACAGGGTTTTCGTGATCTCCGTCATTTCACGGATCGGGGAGAGCACCTTCCGGTCCAGCGCCTTCCGCCGCCGGAGAAAGGACATCATCCGCAAAAGATCCGCCAGAACCACCCCGCCGATCACCGCCGCCCAGAGGAACAGGCTCTCCCGCAGATCCAGCGTCAGATGGATGATATGTCCCTGCGTGCTGCTGTTCAACAGGAAGACCGGCCGCCAGGGCGCGCCGCCGGATACCAGCACGGAAAAGAACAGCCTGATCTGATCGCCGAAGTTCTCCGGCATCGCCTGCTCCACCTGTACGGCATCCGCGCGCGCATCCTGCAGGATCAGCTGGCTGTAACGTCCGCCCTCCAGATCCGGCGCCGATGCGGCAACGCGACGCGCGAGCGACATGGCGCCCGGAATGCTGCCGGCCGCCAGGGCAACCGATATGACGATCGCCGTCAGCAGGAACGTGCGCGCCAGCCGCCCGCAGTAATGCCCGGCGATCCGCAGCGACAGGGAAAGCCGGATCCGGGAGCTGATCCGCCCCAGTCCGGCATGCACGGTTTCCGCCGCCTGATTGTATGTGCGCGCTTCCCGCACGCCTGTGCCCTGCTTCTTTTCACTCATAGCTGAACAGATACCCCACCGACCGGATGGTCTGGATGGTTTTCACGCCAAAGCGTTCGTCAATCTTGTGACGCAGGTAGCGGATATAGACATCCACCACGTTCGTATCCCCGGTATACTCGTAGCCCCAGATGTTCTCCAGCAGCTCATCCCGGGTGACCGCCCTGTCGCGGTGCGTCATCAGATAGTACAGGAGGTCATATTCCTTCTTGGTCAGCTGCAGCAGCTCATTCCCGAAGCGGACTTCATAGCTGGCGGGGTTGACGCTGAGCTGCCCGATCCGGCAGACTTCGGGATCCGCCGGCGTGCTCTTTGCCGCCCGCGGCTTGCGCAGGGCAACGCGGATCCGGGCCAGCAGTTCCTCGATCGCGAAGGGCTTGGTCATGTAATCGTCCGCGCCCATATCCAGGCCCATCACCTTGTCGGACACATCGTCCTTTGCGGTCAGCATGATGATCGGCACGTCGCTTTCATGCCGCAGCCGCCGGCATACTTCAATGCCGCTGAGTTCCGGCAGCATCAGGTCCAGCACCAGCAGGTCGGGAGATCCCTCCAGCGCCCGCTCCAGCCCGGTTCTGCCGTCTCCGGCCGTCTCCACCTCGTAGCCTTCATGGCGGAGCTCCAGCTCCAGAAAGCGCGCAATCTTCCGCTCGTCCTCAATGATCAGGATTTTGCTCACTGTGCTCTACCTCCCTCCGGGCCCATTGTATCACACAACAGCCGTCAGGAAAACCGGCTTCATTATCCGATCGTGGCGGTATGGTAGCCGTTGCCGTCGTTGACGACTTCCACGCTGCCGTCCGTGCTCTCGGAGCGCAGCGGCACCTGAATCGTGGGTACGGCGGGGCCGTTCAGCTGACGGTCCATTTCCTTCAGGATCGCTTCATTCACATCCTGCACAGGCGCTGCCTTCACGGGCTGAGCCTGCACGGTTTCGACCTTTACGGACTCCACGGTGGGAGCTTTCGGTGCTGCGGGGGCCTTGGCGGCTTCCTCCGCCTTTTTCTTTTCCACGGCGCTGTTGATTTCCCGGGAGATGTCGTTCACGGTCTTCTTCACGTTGTCGGCCGCGCTGCGGACGATCTTTTCCACCTTTTCCGGGGTGAAGGCTTCATCGTTGTTGTCGATGTTGATCTGGTAGCCCATCATCAGGCCCAGGATCAGGCCGAGCACGGCGATTCCGAACGCGCGGTGCAGGCCCATCAGCACTGCGGCCGCAACCACGAAGAGGACGGACAGGTTGATGATCAGTGTTTCTCCCTTGCGGACCTTGATGCGCGTCCGGAGCGCTTTCTGAATGAAGTTCATGAATTTGCCTCCCTTTCTGCTGCTGTTTTCCTGGGACTCCCGGGTGCGGGTGCCGCTCATCTCATGCAGCCGGCCGCTCTTTTCCAGGTCGATCAGCACGCGGGCCACATCTCCGTTGTGGTAATCCAGCATGGATACCGCTTCTTCATAGGTGATTCCGCTCCTCCGGCGGATCTGTTCAATGTCTTCGATCGAGTAAGCTGCCATTTTTCCTTCTCCTTTCGCGCCGGGGTTTAACCACCCGACGATGGCATGATATCATACCCCGGGATGCGTTGCTTGAGAAACAGCTTACTTTTCCATGAGAATCAGATTAAAAAAGCATTCATTTTTTTAAAGAAGACGCAGGAGACAAAAAAAGGAAGTTGACAGGCGCACTTCCGACCGCTAGAGTACTGATATGACATGGATTCCTTCCGCTCCGGCTTTCCCGGCATACGCCGGACGTGATCGCCATGCAACGAAAAATGGCATCGAATGTTATCTCCGGTTGGTGGAACGGTTCGCAACCCGACATTACAATATTCATGAAATTCACACTTTGGAGGGAACCATGGGAATTGTCGAAGTATCGGGCCTGTGCAAGGTCTATCCCGCGTTTCAGCTGAAGGATGTGTCCTTTTCGCTGGGAAAGGGACAGATCACCGGCTTCATCGGGAGAAACGGAGCGGGGAAGAGCACCACCATCAAGTCGATGCTGAATCTGGTCCACGCGGACAGCGGAAGCGTTTCCTTTTTCGGGCTGCCCATGAGGGAAAACGAGGCGGAGATCAAGCAGCGGATCGGCTATTCGACCGGCGCGGTCAGCTGGTATCCGAGAAAAACGATCCGGGAGATCACCGAGGTGACCCGGAGCTTCTACCGCAGCTGGGATGAGGAAGCCTGCCGGAGCTATATGGCGCTGTTCGGGCTGGACGAGCGCAAAAAACCGATGGAGCTTTCGGAAGGCATGAAGGTGAAATGCAACCTGCTGCTCGCACTGTCCCACCGGGCGGAGGTGCTGATCCTGGATGAGCCGACCAGCGGTCTGGATCCCTTTTCGCGGGATGAACTGCTGGAGCTTTTCAGCACGCTGAAGGAGCGGGGCGTGACGATCCTTTTTTCCACGCACATCACCTCCGATCTGGAACGCTGTGCGGACAGCATCGTCTATATCCGGCAGGGAAGAATCATGGCCGCGTGCGCCAGAGAGGCGTTTATGGAAAACTGCGGACGCGCGGGGGAAACGCTGGAGGAGATCTTCCTGCGGCAGGAGAGGGAGGCTAGAGCATGAATGTGTTTCTGAAAAAGGAGATGAAGCTTTCCACGCTGCTCCTGACCTGGCTGTTTATCGGATTTGCGTTCATGACGCTGCTTCCGGGGTATCCGATCCTCTGCGGGGTGTTCTTCATTACCCTGGGGATCTATCAGAGCT
>CAMOYA010000098.1 GCA_946629635.1 uncultured Clostridia bacterium | reverse complement strand
ATTTGCGAAGTGCGGAATCCTTCCAGGTAATGTTCTTTCCTTTTGAATGATAGGGCTTGGCGTCCAGGCAGTACCGGCTTAGCAGCAGACGGCTTTCCTTCTGAGCATCCAGCACAATCCATTCGATCTTTTCCTGGCCGTTATCCGGATTGCCGTCCTGCTCATAAAGTCCAAATGTGACAATGCTGCCGACATCTGCGCGGAGTATTTCCGCTGGCTCTTCCGCCCGGGCAAAAGCAGCCATCAGAATGAAACCGACCAGGACAGCGATTCTGCAGAACCCTTTCATGCGAACCCTTCTCCTTTTTGTTCTGTCAGAGATAGAACGATATTCCTTCCCCGTCTGTTCCGACGATTGCATCAACCAATCGAAAGCTGTTTTGAAAAGTCAGGGCCGGGCTTCCCTTGTTTGACTTTTCAAAAGAATCTGTCAGATCCGCGGCATCGCGCAGAGTTCAGTGAAAATATCCGTATGATGAATTCCGTGCTGCCGGATAAAGGCCAGCAGTTCCCGGATTCCATCATGCGGCCTGGCAGATCATTGTGATTGGTGCAGTCAGAAACCTCCGTGAGAAAGAGAATCAGCAGTCTCCGGGAATCAGCGATTTCCGCATGTCAATTGGGGGGAGATCCCTTATTGATGAATGATCCTAGGTCAGGTTTGTTACTGTTCCGACCGCGATAAAACGGTTGATTACGGCATCCAGATCAGAACCTTCGGGTCCTTTCCAGGTCCTCCGGGCGATGTTCGTGACGGACCAGGTTTTGTCACCGGCGGGCTCTTTCAGGTACTGATCGTCATAGAAATGATTTGTATTCATCACAACGTCCCGACGGATTCCACTGCATTCATCCGCGCGGCAGTCCGGGAAATTGATATTCCATATCCGATTGGCAGGCAATGGCTTTTCCATATATTCTGCCAGCAGCTCCGGGAGGTACCGGTCCACAATATCCGTTGCCTTGAATTCATGATTGCCATAAGAAACAGCGATGCCCCGGACGCCCAGAAAAGCGGCTTCCAGCGCTGCGCCCACGGTTCCTGAATACTGGATATCGGATGAAATGTTGTATCCGTGGTTGATGCCTGACAGCACGACATCGGGCTTCATGTCAGATACCGCGAAAATGCCAACGCGCACGCAGTCTGCGGGGGTTCCGTCCAGCGTAAAAGCCTTTACGCCATCCAGGCCAAAATCGTATGCTTTCAGAATCAGGGGCCGGTTAAAAATGCAGTGATGTGACGCGGCGCTTCTCTGTGCATCCGGCGCAACGACGGTCACCTCACCGAATTCGCGCGCGATTTCCGCCAGTTTTCGGATACCGTCGGCACCGATTCCGTCATCATTTGTAATCAGTATTTGCCTGCTCATGAAAAACCTCCTCCAGGCTCCGTGCTGATTCCGAAATCATGAATCATCATCTATACCCCGGCCGGCAATGCAGCGCTTCGCATATCGCCTCGGGTTTTTTCAGTCTGCTGAATCTGACAGGATGTCCGCCAGGTTATCCCCGGCCGTTTTCAGAATGGCATCGACGTCGGCTCCATCGATATCCAGGCCGACGGCCGCAATCTTCCGGACGTCCCGGATGCCATAGAAATTCTGTGCCAGTGCCCTGATATATCCAAAGCCGTATTCCTCCGGAACGAAGCAGCCTCCCGCCGTCGTCACATAAAGGAGCCTCTTGGCGCGGCACAGGCCGACCGGAACACCTTCCTCCGTATATCTGAAGGTGATTCCCACAACGCTGATCTGTTCAAAATACTGCTTCAGCATCGAGGGAAAGGAAAGATCCCAATACGGCGCAGCGATCACAACGGTTTCGGCCTCCGCGAACTGCCGTGCGAGATCAAACATGGGGTTTTGAAACTGTCCCTCCGAAAGAAGCTGATCCCGCATGCTGAGGAATTCCCCGCTGATTGCGGGAAAATGAATCTCTTCCAGCCGGACTTCCTCAAACGTCCCGCCCAGCCCTGAAAGCAGTTTCCCGGCCAGCAACCGTGTTCTGGATTCTTTTCGGACACATGCATTCACAAAAAGGATTGAATGGTTCAATTGGCACCTCGTTTCTTTCCATGAGACCGGTCCCGGTCTCATTCGTCCACAGCCCGTTTCAGTTTCCGGAATAAAACTCCGTCCGGGTCGGATTGGCCTGAATCAGCACCGCGCTTTGATTGAAAAGGCTGATCAGCTCATCCGCCGCGGCGTGAACCTGATCTTCCGTCGTATCGCTGAGATAAATGACCAGCGTATACTCCTGGTAATTCTGGCCGTCATCGCCGATCCAGCCGCCGTGTGCCTCCTGAATGGTATAGCCGCCAAAGCGCCGGAGGAGGACCTCGCGCGCCTTTTCCAGCGCTTCCGTCTGCGTAAATACAGGCTTGTCGGTATCCTGGTCGTTGGTGCCCAGATACATCACATACTGAATTTCTGTATCGGCGTCCTTTTCCTCCGCCGCAGAAACCGTTTCGGGGACGGCCGGCGCTTCATCCCTTGCGTCTGCCTCCCCTGCCCGGATGATTTCCGTTTTCTTCACGCCGTCGCCATAGATCGTCGCGAAGTCTTCCCGCATGGAAATCACGCCGATGCCCATGCTTTCATAGCCGGCTTTCTCATCGGCGGCGCCTTCCGCGCTTCCGTACTCCCGCTCCGCGTCGTCCGCCAGCACCATATAGGCCGCGCTCCTGTAGGGGTTATTGGATATGGTGTAGATTTCCATGGCCAGATCCCCGGAGGAGTTGCCGAACGCCAGCACCGGCTGCTGGCCGATTTCCCGGATGATGGCGTCCACCTTGCTGGTTTTGGCATTTTCGCCTGCATAGCTGCCGTCCAGCACAACCCGGTCCGACGGCTGGAAGGTGTAATCCGTGTCGGCCGTTTCGCCCTGGCCGGTGACGGTATAGCCGTATTCCGTGCCGATCACGCGGGACGGCGGAATGTTCAGCTTCCCGCGGATCAGCTCCCGCACGATATTCCGCTCGGTGGCCGTGACGATATACACGGTGAAGTCATTCTCCAGCAGCTTGTCGAACAGCTCCAGCATGGGCAGATAATACGCTTCCCCGCGCTTCATGCCGGAAAAGCCCATGGCCTCGCTCTCCTTGAACGCGCGCACCGTGGCCGCCAGCTCCTCCATGGTCATTCCGCGGTATGCCACGGCGCCGGCAGCGGCCTGGCGGGTGCTCATGCCGGACGGCTTTTCGCCGCCCGCGGCGTCCATGATTTCCTGCGCGACTTCCCGGACCTCATCGGTAACGGTATCGCTGCCGCTGTTCAGGGCATAATCCGCGAATACCATATATTCAAAGCAGAAAGGGTATGTTTCGCACATCAGCGTGCCGTCCAGATCGAACACCGCCAGGCGATCCGGAACCGGAATGTAATCGGGGGATGCTTCATCGGTGACGGCGCGCAGGTAGGCGTTCAGGCTCTCCGCCGCCAGTGAGCCTTCCGTCCAGTATTCGCTCAGCAGCGCCGGCTGATTATCCGCGAGCGCGGACACGGATACGAGACACAGCAGAAGCAGTGACAGCAACAGGCCGCAAATCCTTTTCATCCATCATCCCTCCGATTCAAAAACACAAATCCTGTCAGAATTGAATTATACCTTATATCCGCGGATTCCGGCAAGTGGATTTGATCCGCGGAAAGCTTGACATCGCGAGCGCATTACCGATAAAATATCAGACAGCTGACGACCGTGCCGCGGAATGTTTCCGTTTTCTTTTATTTTCACTGAAGGAAAGGGTGACGCTGAAGAATGGCTCTGGGTGACAAGCTATATAAAATTCTGATTCAGGGAGGCTCCTGGAAAACGATTCTGGGAGGTCTCTGGGTGACGGTAAAGATTTCCTTTTTCGCGCTTCTGATCGGCACCTTGCTGGGCGCACTGATCTGTCTGATCCGTACGCGGAAAAATCGCGTTGCCCGCATCGTCGGCTCCGTGTATATCGCCATTCTGCGGGGAACGCCGGTGCTGATGCTGCTGCTTCTGCTGTATTACGGCATCCTGGCCCGCTCGGGGCTGGCGCCGGTGACGGTCGCGGTGCTGACCTTCGCGCTGAACGTGTCCGCCCACGTGGCGGAGCTGCTTCGCTCCGCGCTGGAGGCGGCGGATCACGGCCAGGCCGAGGCCGCCCGGACGCTGGGCTTTTCCGCCTGGGATACCTTCCGGCTGATCATGCTGCCGCAGGTCCTTCGCATCGCCCGGCCCGTATACCAGTCCACGATCGTGAATCTGATCCAGTGGACCAGCGTGGTGGGCTACGTCACCATCACGGATCTGACCCGCGTCATCAACAACACCGCCTCCCGCACCATGCAGCCGCTGTTGACCATCATCATCGGAATGCTGATCTATCTGGCGCTTTCCTATATCGTGTTCGGCCTGTTCGCCATGATCAACCGGATCAGAGACCGGAAAAGGAGGGCGGCTGCATGAACCTGATCGAAGTCAAAGGGCTGAAAAAGTCTTTCGGTTCTCTCGATGTGCTCAAAGGGATCGACCTGACTGTGCAGCAGGGCGAGCGCATCGCCATCATCGGCGGAAGCGGCTGCGGCAAAAGCGTATTCCTGCGTTCCCTGTGCCTGCTGGAAAAACCGGATTCGGGCCGGATCTTCATCGACGGCAGGGAGATCACCGCAAAGGGCGCGAAGGTCGACGATATTCGCCGCAGCATGGGCATGGTATTCCAGAAGTTCCACCTGTTTTCAGAAATGGACGTGATGGACAATCTGTGCCTGGCGCCGGTAAGGCTCAGGGGCATGAAGCGGGAGGAGGCAGAAGAGAAGGCGCTGGATCTGCTTTCCCAGGTGGGCCTTGCTTCCCGCGCCCACGCCTGGCCGACGGTGCTCTCCGGCGGACAGCAGCAGCGCATCGCGATCTGCCGCTGCCTGATGATGGAGCCCAAGGTGCTGCTGTTCGACGAACCGACCAGTGCGCTCGACCCGACGATGGTCGGCGAGGTGCTGGCGGTCATCCGGATGCTGGCGAAGCGGGATATGAGCATGCTGATCGTGACCCACGAGATGAACTTCGCCCGGGAGGTCGCCAACCGCGTGCTGTTCTTTGCCGACGGCGGCATCTATGAGCAGGGCACGCCGCAGGAGCTGTTCGATGCGCCGAAGCGGGAAAAAACCGTCGATTTCATTCACAAGATCAAATATTTTGCCTTCGAAATCAACCGGAAGGACTTCGACCTGATGCAGCTCCAGGGCGGCATCCAGGTCTTCGCCGAAAAATACGGTCTGGACCAGAAGCGCACCAGCCGGCTGCAGATCTGCTGCGAGGAGCTGATCTATGAATTGCTGAATCACTGCTATTCCGAAGGCGAAGGCGCGGACCTGAAGCTTTCCGTTTCCTATGTGGAAACCGACGGTACAGCGCGGATCAGCCTGTCCTGCGGCGGCGCGGCCTACAACCCCTTCGGGCAGGACGATGACGGTCTGGGGGTGACCATTCTCAGGAACATGGCCACACAGCTGGACTACCGGCTGGAGGACGGGCGCAACGTGATCGGCATTTCCCTGTAACCGATCAGGCATCCCCCGGACATCCCGGGGCGGAAAAGCACCGA
>CAMOYA010000097.1 GCA_946629635.1 uncultured Clostridia bacterium | reverse complement strand
GTGGAGACAGGCGCCGTGCCAAACAGCATCAGCAGGGCCAGCGCCAACGCAAAAAACCGTTTTTTCATCGTTTCCCCTCCTTTTTTCGTTCCGATACCCTTCGGTTTTCCCAGCCCCTGATTCGCAGCGGATCCGGGGCTTTTGGGGGGCATCCCACACAACGACTACAGAAGTTTCCTGCCTCCCAGGGGAGAACGGTACAGGATTCTTCATCTGTTTTCAGTTTAACAGGAAAAGCGATGGCTGCACATCGTCCGATCGGACGATATTTTGTTACAAAACTATGAATTTTTATCTGATAAGGGCGCCTTGGGCAGAAAAAATGCGGAAGCCGCCTGATATTGAAATCGGACAGACGGATCTATGCCCACCATAAGCGGTCCTGTCCTTTTCACTGGCCCGGTAGAAATAAGCTCCGTCTTCCTCATTCTCCCAGTTTGAGAGAAGCCGGAAATCCCCGATCGCCGCTACATCCACTTTTTCCGTCTGAACCACACCAGGCAGACCACCACAATGACGATCGAGATCACGATGACGGCCGGATAGCTGAACCGCCATTCCAGCTCCGGCATATAGCGGAAATTCATCCCGTACCAGCCCGCAATCAGCGTCAGCGGCAGAAAGATCGACGTGATCACCGTCAGCACCGTCATGATACGGTTCTGCCGGACCTCCATCTGGGACTGCATCAGATCCCGCAGCTGCATCACGTATTCCCGCTGACCGTTCACCAGCTCCTGCAGCCGCACGACCCGTTCGGTAAACATATGAAAATAGCGCAGGTTCTCCTCCCGGAAGAAGCCGTTCTCGTTTTCCTCCAGCTCCTGCCCCAGATCGATCAGCTGGGCGTAATGCACGCGCAGGTCCAGCAGATCGCCCCGGATATCGTTCATCGCCTGCGGATACTGCTCCACCTCGCCGCGCAGAATTGCTTCCTCAATCCGGTTCAGCTTCTGCTCCGACTTTTCCAGCAGGGTCAGATCCTGGCTGATCGTCATTTCCAGCAGATCATACAGGAAGCGCTCCAGCCCCGGCAGCCGCCATTTCTTGCTCTGGCAGATCGCCTGCAGCATCTTTTCGGCATACCCGCTGTCATCCACCAGCACGATGCCCTTTTCGTCCAGCGCGAAGGAAAAGCAGTGGCGCGGCCCGCTGATGTTGTCCCGATCCGGAATGGCCAGTGTGCCGGTCAGCGAATCCATATTCACCACGGCCTTGGTCTCCTGGGACGCATCCATGTCCATGTCGATCAGCATGTCAAACTTTTCCCGCTCCAGCCGCCATTCCGTGCTGCTCAGCAGCGCCACATACTGCCCGCCGCCTTCCCGGATGTCCCCGGGCTCGCAGGGGGTCAGAGATTCCCGGATCAGATAGTACATCTTTTTTCTCCCGTATCAGGCAGAATCCCCGGCCAGGCTGCCGGGAGGGCAGCGTTTTCATGACCGCTGCTCCCGTCCGACAGTATAGCACGCCTCCGGTCAAAGAGCCAGCATGCGCATGCAAAATCCGGATTGACATCGGGTTCCGTAAAGGATATGATTGCTTCCGGTATTCTTCGAAAGACGGGCTGCAGCCTGAAAAGCCGCGGCGGAACAGAGGCCCTATGACCCAGCGCAACACCCTGATGACGGAAGGAAACATCCGCCGGAAAATGCTCGGATTCGCTCTGCCGATCCTGGCCGGCTATTTTTTTCAGCAGCTGTACAATACGGTGGACGCCCTGATCGTCGGTAACTATCTGAACGCGGACGCACTGGCCGCCGTCACATCCACCGGTTCCTATACCTATCTGATGATCGGCTTTGTCACCGGCTTTTCCACCGGCGCCAGCATCATCATCGCCCGGCATATCGGCTCGGAAAACCCGGAGGAGACGGAAAGAGCCGTGCATACCGCCGTGGCCCTGGGGCTTTTATTCAGCGTGGTGATGACCGCCCTGGGCGTCCTGGTCACGCCGGGCATCCTGCGCCTGATGGGAACGCCGGACAGCGTGTTCGACCGCTCCTGCCGCTACCTTCAGGTCTATTTTGCGGGCGCTTCCTTCCTGGTGATGTACAACATGTTCGTCAGCATCCTCCAGGCCTCCGGAGAAAGCCGGTACCCGCTTCTGTGCCTCGCGGTCAGCTCGGTGACCAATATCGTGCTGGATATTCTTTTCATCTCCGTCTTCCATATGGACGTGGAAGGCGCGGCGCTGGCCACGGTGCTTTCGGAAGTGCTGAGCATGCTGCTGGTGGCCGTAAAGCTGCTGAAAAGCCGAAGCAGCATCCGTCTGCGCCCCCGGAAGATCCGGTTTGACCGGGATAACCTGCGGTATATCATCCGGTACGGATTTCCGACCGCCATGCAGGGCTGCGTGATCGACCTGTCCAACATGCTGATTCAGTCCTATATCAACAGCTTCGGCCGGGACGCGATGGCCGGCATCGGCGCGAGCACCAAGGCGGAGGGCTTCATGTTTCTTCCCGTGACCGCCTTTTCGATGGCTCTGACCACCTTTATCTCCCAGAACGTCGGCGCCAACAAGCCGGACCGGGTCCGCGCCGGGGCCAAATTCGGGCTTTTGTGCACCGCCGGGATCCTGCTTCTTTTCGGAACGGTCGCCTGGTTCTTTGCGCCGCAGATCGTATCGCTGTTCAGTTCGGATCCGGCGATTATCCGCTATGGGGCCAGGCGCACCATGGTCTGCGCGTTTTTCTACTGCCTGTGCGGCTTCTCCCATACCGCCTCCGCCCTGATGCGCGGGCTGGGAAAGCCGGTCACCCCGATGGTGGTGATGCTGGTATGCTGGTGCGCGGTGCGGGTTATCGTGCTGTTCACCCTCGGCCAGTCCGTGCATGATATCCGGCTGATCTACTGGATCTATCCGTTCACCTGGACCCTGTCCAGCATCGTGTATCTGCTGGATTTCCGAAAGCTGCATATCTTCTCACGCAAGGCGGATCCCATCCCATCGAAGTAACAAAGAACGCGGTTCCGGTATTGCCTGCCGGAACCGCGTTCCTGATCCGTTCTGATTTCTTCATGCCTTCCGCGGTTTATCTCACGACCGCGCTGGTCTGCGGTCCCAGGGTCAGGATGCCGTCCGCCAGAGCGGCTCCGCCGTCCTCCGGCTCCGCGGTGACCCATCCGGATATTTCCGTGAAATCCGTTTCCGTTGCCGCCTTCAGATCGAGGGTGACGGATTTCGCCGTCGTGTTATGAAGCACGCCGACGACGGAACCGTTCCATTTGCACAGATATCCCCCGGCCTTGGTGTCCGGGAACTTCAGCGCCGTCAGCTCGCCCCGCGCGATCTCCGGATTCGCACGGCGCAGGGCGATCAGCTTCCGGTAATGGTTCAGCAGGCTGCCCGGCATCCTTTCCAGATCGGTCACCGCATAGGGCGTCTGCTTGTCATAGGTGCTGCCGACGGGATCTTTGACGGTATCCCCGTCTCCCCACAGCATCGCCAGGCGGCGGTTGGCATCCGTGTTCGCACCGCCCCGGGATCCCCGCAGCCCGATCTCCTCTCCGTAATAGATAAACGGAGAACCCGGGGAAAGAATATACAGGCTGGCCGCCACCGCCATCCGGCCGGAGGCCACCGTCAGATATCCGGCCGCCCGGTCCGTGTCATGATTGGCAATGAAGGGGATGTTCATGGCTTCCGGTTGGATGGCGCGGATGGACTTCTGATAGCTTTCCAGCGCCAGCGCATAGCGGTTCACATCCCCGCCCTTCGCCGTTTCCGCGATCATTCCTTCCGCCTGGGAGGTTGCAAAATGGAAACAGTTGAATACAGCAGTATACCGGTTCGTGATCCCCTCCCCGTCCCAGACCTCCGCCACAGTATATACCGCCGGATTGATCTTTTTCAGCTCTCCGATATACCAGGTCCAGAATTCCACATTCCTGTCATGCTCGCCCAGATACAGGTATTTCGCCGCGTCAAAGCGGAATCCGTCCACGCCCATTTCCAGCCAGTACCGGGCGACATCCAGCGCCGCCTGCCGAACCTCGGGCGAGTCATAGTTCAGCTCCGGCATTCCGTCAGAGAAGTTGACCTCCACCTGAATATCCGTGGATGCGACATTCATGAAGCGGCGGCCGGCCGGCGGCGTTTCCCCCGCCGGAATCCAGGTATAGTAATCATAGCAGGGGCCGGAGGGATTGCGCATGATGTGGGAATTCACGAAACGCCGATACCAGAGGCTGTCCCGGCTGGTATGGTTCAGCGCCAGATCCAGAATCAGCTTCACATCCCGCTCATGGCAGATCCGGATCAGCTCCTGCAGATCCTCCAGCGTGCCAAAGGACGGATCGATCGTATAATAATCCACCGCGTCATATTTATGATAGCTCGGCGAGCGGAAGACCGGGGTCAGCCAGATGCCTTCAATGCCCAGACTCGTTTCCGAATCCGGGTTCCCGTCATTCAGATAGTCCATCCGGTTGATGATTCCCCGCAGATCGCCGATGCCGTCCCCGTTGGAATCGGAGAAGGACCTCACGAAGATTTCATAAAACACCCGGCTGTTGTTCATTTCATCCCGTCCCTCCGGCGATGTGCTTCCTTCCGCCGCGATGGCTCCCGCCGGAAGAAGGATGGCCAGCAGGAGACATATGATCCGTACAGCGATCCGCTTCATTCCGTTTCCCTCCATGATTCATTCACTCACCGTTTGAAAACAGGCGGGCCACACTTCGCGGCCCGCCCGTTTTTCTTTTCCTCAGCCGTCGATCAGGCTTCTCTCCGTTTCCGGATCAAACAGATGCATGGCCTTCGCCGGGAAGGTAATATACATACGGTTTCCGTATGCCAGGCTGCTGCGCTGCTCCGGCGTCAGGTCCATCGTGGGCAGACGGACAATGATCCTGTCGTCATGCTCGCTGGACAGGTGGAGATGCAGCTCGCTGCCCATCATCTCGTTGACGTTGATCCGGCAGGGAATCGCATTCTCCATCTGGTCAAACAGCACGGTGGTATGCTCCGGCCGGACGCCCAGAATAATCTTCTGGGAGCCGATCTTCTTCCGGTTCAGGACCGCGTTCTGATCCGCGTTCAGCGGAATCTTCACGCCCAGAATATTCACGCAGTATGCATCCCCGGCTTTCTCCAGTTCCGCCTGCAGGAAATTCATCTGGGGACTTCCGATGAAGCCGGCCACGAACAGGTTCACCGGCGTATCAAAAACCTCCTGGGGCGTGCCCACCTGCTCGATAAAGCCATCCTTCATGATCACGATCCGGTCACCCAGGGTCATGGCCTCCGTCTGGTCGTGCGTCACATAGATGAAGGTCGTATCCAGCTTCTGGCGCAGCAGGATGATCTCCGCCCGCATCTGGTTGCGCAGCTTGGCATCCAGATTCGAAAGCGGCTCATCCATCAGGAAGACCTTCGCATTCCGGACCATGGCGCGGCCGATGGCCACGCGCTGGCGCTGGCCGCCGGAGAGCGCCCGGGGCTTCCGGGTCAGGTATTCCGTGATGCCCAGGATCTGAGCCGCATTGGTCACCCGCTCGTACACCTCATCCTCCGGCACCTTCTTCAGCCGCAGGCTGAAGGCGATGTTGTCGTATACCGTCATATGCGGATAGAGCGCATAGTTCTGGAATACCATGGCGATATCCCGGTCCTTGGGCTGCAGGTCATTGACCACCGTTCCGTCGATCTCCACGGTGCCGCCGGAGATGTCCTCCAGGCCGGCGATCATCCGCAGGGTCGTGGACTTTCCGCAGCCGGAAGGGCCGACGAACACGATGAATTCCTTGTCCTTGATATCCAGATTGAAATCATGCACGGCCGTGACTTTGTTGTCATATACTTTTTTGACGTCCGTCAGTTTTACGCTTGCCATCTGTCTTTCCTCC
>CAMOYA010000096.1 GCA_946629635.1 uncultured Clostridia bacterium | reverse complement strand
CCGGATCCGGTGGAGCATGAACAGGTCAAACAACCCGTTCAGCACATAGAAAATACCGATATACATCACGATCGCGTCCGCCATGGCGCCGGGGTGGAACAGGATCAGGATGCCGAAGAGGATGACCAGTCCGGCCAGAACGGCGCCGATGATATCCCTTTCCGGCGGGGCAAAGGCCTGCCCCAGGTTCCCCAGCCCGTTCAGCATCAGCATCACGCCCATGATGATCGGGAAGACATATGTCAGCCCCTCCGCGTTGGAATACACCAGGATTCCGATGATGGCGAGGAACGCGCCGAGATAGATCTGGGTGACATCCCGCACAGGGCCGAAGAAGAACAGGGTGATGCAGCCGGCCGCGCCGATGAACAGCATGACGGCGATGATCTGTACCAGCAGGGTCAGCGCGGACCTGCGGGCGATGATCAGCACAATGCCCAGCATGACGCTCATCAGAGCCGGAACAAATTTGCTCCGCAGAAGTCTTTTCAGTGTTTCATTCATGAAATATAGCCCCCTTTTGTTTCCTCCGTATTCTACCATTTATTCCGCATCCTTGCAATTCCGCCGTGAAAGTCCGCCGGCCCGTGATCGGCTTCCGCCGCTTTTCCGGAAGTGAACCGGCGGAAAGAGCCGGGGAACAGGGAATTCTCCGGTTTTTTCTTTTCCGGAGTTATGGTATAATTCGATGAAAATCGCGGCGGAAAAGCGGCGGCTGCCGAAGGGAATGAACTCCGGACGGGTTCAGTCCGGGGCTGCCGGTGGAGCATCAGGAGGAAACATGGCGGAAAAGGAACAGAAAAAACAGAGCCTGGTTGCCGGCGGAAAGCGGAGCCGGCAGGAAACCCGCGGACTGCTGCGGCGGTTCATGGCGTATTATGCGCCGCACAAAAAGCTCTTTGCCATGGATATGACCGCTGCGCTGCTGGTGGCGGTGATCGGCGTGGTATACCCGATGATCACCCGGGTGATGCTCAACGATCTGATCCCCAACCGGAACTACCGGATGGTGGTCATTTTCGGCGTCACCCTGCTGGTGCTTTACCTGGTCAAGATGCTGCTGAACTACTTTATTCAGTATCAGGGGCATATGATGGGCGTTTACATGCAGGCGCAGATGCGGTCGGATATGTTTGCCCATCTGGAGACGCTGCCCTACGGGTTCTACGACACCCATGAGACCGGCAAGATCATGAGCCGGATGACCAATGACCTTTTCGATGTCAGCGAGCTGGCGCATCACGGCCCGGAAAACATCATCATTTCCGTGCTGAGCATCGTGATCGCCTTCACCTATCTGAGCACGATCAATATCTTCCTGACGCTGATCATCTTTGCCTGCGTGCCCTTCCTGATGATCATTTCCTATACGCTCCGGCGGAAGATGCGCAAGGCCTTCCGGGACACCCGGTCCGCCATGGCGGATATCAATGCCAGCCTGGAAAGCTCCATCAGCGGGATCCGGGTCACCAAGGCATTCACCAACGCGGAAAAGGAACAGGAGAAGTTCGAGGAGGGGAACGGCCGCTTCCGCCTGGCCCGGAAGGAGTCCTACGATGCGATGGGCCGGTTCCATTCCGGCAATACCTTTATCACGGACATCTTCAACGTGGTCGTGCTGATCGCCGGCGGGTTCTTCCTCTATCGGGGGGACATTCAGTTCGGTGACTACAGCGCCTTCATCGTTTCGGTCAACATGTTCATCTCTCCCGTCATGACGCTGATCAATTTCATGGAGCAGTTCGAGAACGGCGTCACCGGCTTCGAACGCTTCTGCGAGATCATGGACGCGGAGCCGGAAACGGATGCGCCGGATGCCCGGGATGCGGGCCAGCTTCAGGGACATATCGAGTTCCGGGACGTCAGCTATGCCTACGATGAGGAGAAGGATGTGCTGCGCCATGTCAATCTCGATATTCCGCGGGGAAAGAAGTTCGCCCTCGTCGGCCCGTCCGGCGGCGGCAAGACCACGATCTGCCATCTGATTCCGCATTTCTATGATGTGGAAAGCGGGGAAATCCTGCTGGACGGACAGGAAATCCACGACCTGACCCTTGCCAGCGTGCGCAGGAATATCGGCATCGTGCAGCAGGATATCTATCTGTTCAATGACACGATGCGGGAAAACATCCGTTACGGCAAGCTGGACGCGACGGAGGAGGAAATCATTCTCGCGGCGAAGCGGGCGAACATTCACGACTATATCATGAGCCTGCCGCATGGGTACGATACCCAGATCGGCGAGCGCGGCGTGCGCCTCAGCGGCGGGCAGAAGCAGCGGCTGAGCATCGCCCGGGTCTTCCTGAAGAACCCGCCGATCCTGATCCTGGACGAGGCGACCAGCGCGCTGGACAACACGACGGAAATCCTGATCCAGCAGGCGCTGGACGAGCTGTGCGAAGGGCGGACCACGCTGGTCGTGGCCCATCGGCTGAGCACGATCAAGAACGCGGACGAGATCGCGGTGGTCGCCGGCGGGCAGATCGTGGAGCAGGGAACCCATGAGGAGCTGATGGCGCGCCACGGGCAGTATTATGATCTGTATCAGCTTCAGTTCCGCGCGAACAATGCCTGATCAGCCATCCTTTTTTTCTGACTGATCATTGAAAATTCACATTCCTGTCATATTCCTGCGCTATAATGTCGCCCGGATGGATATCCGGATTCGGAGGTGGAACAGAATGCTGAAGGACAATGATCAGAACAGAAAGCCGCTGATGTTCTATGTGGCCATCGCGGCGGCGGTGATCCTTCTGCTGAACGCGTTTGTGTTTCCGGCCCTGCTGCAGCGGCAGGTGCAGGAAGTGAGCTACAGTGAATTCCTGAAGATGGTGGACGCCGGCAAGGTGACGGACGTCTCGCTGGATCAGAACAATGCGCAGCTGATTTTCCTCGCAAAGGAGGGGGAGGATCAGGGAATCTTCAAGACGGCCGTGTTCCCGGATGACAGCCTGCGCGAGCGGCTGGAGAAGGCCGGGATCAACTTTGCCGCCCAGATCCCGACATCGAACAGCCCCCTGGTGAACTTTGTGATCAGCTGGGTCATCCCGATCCTGCTGTTCTGGATCATGGGACGGCTGCTGTCCAAGCGGATGGGCAGCGCCATGAATGCCATGAGCTTCGGCAAGTCCAACGCCAAGATTGTTGCCTCGGAGGAAACGGGCGTGACCTTTGCCGATGTGGCGGGCGAAGAGGAAGCGAAGGATGCCCTGAAGGAGATCGTGGATTTCCTGGAGCATCCGGGAAAGTATGCGTCCATCGGCGCGAAGCTGCCCAAGGGCGCGCTGCTGGTCGGCCCGCCTGGTACGGGCAAAACGCTGCTGGCCAAGGCCGTGGCCGGGGAAGCCAAGGTTCCGTTTTTCTCGATCTCCGGCTCTGAATTTGTGGAAATGTTTGTGGGCATGGGCGCCGCCAAGGTGCGGGACCTGTTCAAACAGGCCAATGAGAAGGCGCCGTGTATCGTCTTTATCGATGAAATTGACACGATCGGCAAGAAGCGGGATACCGGCGCCGGCATCGGCGGCAACGATGAGCGGGAGCAGACCCTGAACCAGCTGCTGACGGAGATGGACGGTTTTGACGGCAAGAAGGGCGTCGTGATCCTGGCGGCGACGAACCGGCCGGAATCCCTGGATCCCGCGCTGCTGCGCCCCGGCCGCTTTGACCGGCGGATTCCGGTGGAGCTGCCGGATATGGCCGGGCGGGAAGCGATCCTTCAGGTGCATATGAAGGGCATCAAACAGGAAGACCGGATCGATCTGAAGGAGATTGCCCGGGCCACAAGCGGCGCCAGCGGCGCGGAGCTGGCCAACATCGTCAACGAAGCAGCGCTGCGGGCGGTCCGGATGGGCCGGGAGAAGGTATGCCAGGAAGACCTGATGGAAAGCGTGGAAACGGTCATCGCCGGATATCAGCGGAAGAACGCGGTCATGTCCGAAAACGAAAAGAAGATCGTCTCCTATCATGAGATCGGTCACGCGCTGGTGGCGGCCATGCAGACGCATTCCGCGCCGGTGACCAAGATCACGATCATCCCCAGAACCTCCGGCGCCCTGGGATATACCATGCAGGTGGACGAGGATGAGCATTTCCTGATGAGCCGGGATGAGCTGTACAACAAGATTGTGACACTGACCGGCGGCCAGGCGGCGGAGCAGCTGATCTTCGGATCGATCACGACCGGCGCCAGCAACGATATCGAAAAGGCGACCCGGATGGCCCGGAGCATGGTGACCCGCTACGGCATGGGCGACTTTGGCATGGTGGCGATGGAAACGCTGAACAGCCAGTATCTGGGTCAGGATACGTCCCTGGCCTGCAGCCCGGCCTACGCCGAGAAGATTGACGATCAGGTGGTCCGGCTGGTGGAAAGCGCCAGGAAGAAGGCGGACGGCATCCTGAGGGAAAACGAGGGCAAGCTGCACGAACTGGCATCTTACCTGCTCAGCAAAGAGACGATCACCGGGGAAGAGTTCATGAAGATCCTGAAGGGGGAACAGGCGGAAGCCCTTCCCGCCGGAGAGGCGAATACAGCCAGCGGGCTTTAATATATTTTGTGAGAGGGACATGAAGAATGAAGGTTGCAGTGCGTTATTACACGAAGACGGGGAACACGAAGCGGCTGGCGGAGGCCGTCGCCGGCGCGGTCGGCGTCAGGGCTTTGCCGATTGACCAGCCGCTCACGGAAAAGGTGGATGTCCTTTTCCTGGGGAACAGCTATTATGCGTTCTCGATCGATCCCGCCGTCCGGGATTTTGTGAAGGGCCTGAAAAAGGAAATGGTCGGGAAGATCGTCAATTTCGGATCCGCGGCCATGCTGAATTCAACCTATAAGAAGGTCAAGGCGGAAGCGGACCGCGTGGGGATTCCCATGGATGAGCGGGAGTTCCACTGCAAGGGCGAGTTCAAGGGCATCCATAAGGGCAAGCCGGATGAATCGGATCTGAAGGACGCCGCGGCCTTTGCCAGAAAGATCGTCGGTCAGGGCTGAGTTTCCCCGGCGGGCTTATCTCCATTTGAAGGTCGCCAGCCCATACACATACACAAAGGCAATAATCACCGGAAGCGCGTATTGAAAAACGGGTCTCATCCAGGGCCTGATTTTCCACCCGCTTCCGGTGTTTGCTTCCTGAACAAAATGATCCCAACCCCATCCAAAGCTCAGCACGGCAAATACGAGGACCACGGTCACCGCGAGAAAGGTCACGTTGATTCCGGGACTGGCAATCATGGAAGCGAATGATATGTCGTCATACCGGCCGGTCAGAAAACGAAAGAAGTAATGGATCATCCAGCCGGCTACCACCGTATAGAATGCCATCAGACAGACGTTTCCGACGACCGGGAAAAAGCTGAAAACGCCCCATTTCCCGCCAGGCTTCTGCAGCTTCTGATACATTCATTTTGATGATGTCCGGAAGACCATCAGGGAAGATCGTCCTGTCCTGAAAGATGCACTCGAGGCAAATGTTTCAGATGGAAAAGTTTGATGACGGGCTGGGGTGGAGGGCTGCGCCAAAGCAGATAAAAAAGGAAGCGGAACAGCGTGATGCCGTTCCGCTTCCTGCGTTCCGGGATGTTATACTTCTTTCTTCCTTCCGAGCGCCAGGAAGCAGATTCCGGCCAGGAAGGAGATGGCCGAGGCGATACCGGTCATAATGATGACAACGCCCTGGTTCTGATAAGCCGGCTTGAAGCTGTTGATCTTGCCGGCGACCGGCCCATCCTTCGCCAGGTTGTCCGCCACGGACTGGATGGTGAAAACAAGCAGCGCGACGGAAACGAGAACGAGGATGATTCCGACGATTCTTTTCCAGTGTTTGCGCATGATGCTATGCCTCCTTCCGGACGGAGTGCTTATTTTCCGAAATACCGCTTCAGCAGACCGGCGAAGGCCTTGCCGTG
>CAMOYA010000095.1 GCA_946629635.1 uncultured Clostridia bacterium | reverse complement strand
TTCAGCTTCCGTCTTCGTTTCAGGACGATCCGCAGCTTCCTCTGCAGTCTCAGGGGTTACCGTTTCCCCGGTCGCGTCGCTTTTTTCCTCCGCCGATTCGCCCTGGTCGGGATCGTTATAGAGCCGGCGCAGGGTTTCCGCCATCAGCTCGCTGTTCTGCACCGTGTTTTCATCCTTTGCGCCAGGGGCTGCGGCCGTCTTTTCATCCCGGGGTTCTTCGGCGCCGCTCGTAATCTCGCTGCGGCGGCGACCCCGCGGTGCCGCGCTGTAATCCCGATAGGTAGCGCCTTCGAGGTGATCCATGGCCTTGTTGGACTGTGCCTTGCTCCGGCCTCTCCGAACGGCGCCGATCAGCAGCAGCACGCAGAGCACACCCGCCACGCCCGCGAGGATCCACTTCGCATTCTCCGCGAGGGTTTCCGTTTCCCGGATCCAGGTCGGCGCTGCCGTCGCCTCCGGCATGGGTTCCGTCGCCGGGGCCGGCGGCGTCACCAGCGGAGCCTCCGTCGGAACGGGCGTCGGAGCCGCGTAAGCGATCGGAATCGTGTTGCTGACAAAGGTGACCGTCTGCCCCAGCTGATCCTGGGCATTGGCCGTGAACTGGAAATTGCCCGGCATGCTGATCTCGGTATCCCGGGTCACGGAGCGGGATTCTCCTGCCGGAATGCTCGCAAAGGTATACAGCGTCACATCCACGGCCTTGACGGAAATATTCTTTACCTCGACCGCGCTGTCGTTATTCACCGTAATCGTGAACCGCACCACGCCTCCGGGAATCCGGTAAACCTGCGTCCGGTCCGCCGTTGCTTCAACGCTCAGGATGACCTGCTGCGTCGGATCCGTGGCAATGATTTTGACCTGGCCAGTGGCCGTTTCGACCTTGTTGCCGTTGCCGTCTTCCGCCTGAACGGTGAAAAGCAGATCCTGGCTTTCCGTAATCGTCAGATCTTTTTCGAGGGTCTTTGTGCTGCCTGCCGGCACCGTTTCCCCTTCAAAAACAACGCCCAGCGTCTCGTCCGTCACCGTGACGTTCTTATAATCCGCCTTGTCCGTATTCTTCAGCGCCAGGCTGAGCTTCACCGTATCCCCGGGGGCTCCGCCCTTCTTGTCCGCCGTCAGCGTTGCGCTGAGCTTGACCTCGCCGTATTTGACTGTCGCCGCATCCACCTTGCTGGTGTATGTCTTGCCGCCGGCCTTGTAGGACAGCGTCGCCGCGCTGGTGATGTCCTTCGTACCCATCTTCACCGTGAAGACATACCGCTCCGTCTGCCCGGCGGGGATGCTGTCGATCATTCCGGAGGCAGCGGAAACCGCCGTATTCTCCTTGATCGTCACGCCGGTCACGTCCGTGTCGCCCGTGTTCGTGATCTCGTAGATCACGCTGACTTCCTGGCCCTTCCGGGCGGTTCCGGGCGTAATCGTCCGCTCAACGCTCAGTTCCGGCTCGGCACCGGAATACTGAATGCGCTTCTTGATCCGCTTGGCGTAGTTTTTCAGCTCGCCGCTGTCATCATACGTCGAATACCGGACGGTGAAGGAGATGTACCCGGTTTCCAGGTCTTCCCGGGTCGGCGTCCACGGCCCGCTCCAGTTCCGGCTGGCCCCGACCGTCAGCGTCGGAGAACCGAACTCCTCCACCTGCTTGCCGCTGGGATAATACAGCGTCACCGGGCCGGGCAGATCCCCCTCCCCGGCATTGGTCACTGTGATGGAAACGGTAATGGTTTTCGGCTCCGTAAACCGATTGTCGCTCAGTTCCATGTCAAACTTCAGCGAATCCTCCGCCGCCAGCGCCACAGAACCGCAAAGCAGCGCCAGAATCAGGCCCAGCGCAAGAGCAAGCCACAGCCGTTTGCTTTTCATCTTTCCATCGGAGCCCGGGGCTCCTCCCTCCTTCCTCCGCCAGCGAAAAAACCGGCGGGATGCCCTTATATATACGGACACAGGATATCTATATTATTCTATCGTCTAACCATGGCGATGTCAAGTTTCCCCATCGGCAACATCCGCAGAGAATTCCGCCGTCCCGGCCGGAACCGGGCGCTCGGGCGCCGTCTTCTGTTCCGCATCCGGCTCGATGCCCTCCGTCCCGGGGAATCCGGCCAGCTCCTCCGCCGCCATCGGCTCTTCAGGAACAAACGTTGGCGGCTCCGGCCGAACCGGCTGCGCACGCCGGCGGCGGCTGGCCGCAGGAGCCGTGACCACCAGGGAAGGCGGAAGCTGGATCTTCTTTTTCCGCCCGATCCTGTCCCGGGTCAGCCCCATCACATCCTCCCATGTATATGGCGTGCAGACCACCGGAATCCGCAGCAGCCACGCCGGCGAATAATACAGGATCATGGTTTTTTCCGGCCAGAGCTGAACCCTTGCCACATTTTTCCATGCCAGATCCCGTTCTCCCAGTCTGACGACCGCCGCAGCATTGCTCCCAAGCGCGGGGGATTTCAGCCGGGCAATCAGCTTCAGCGGCGTCGGATTCGGCAGATAGCGCGTTTCGTGAATTCCCCGGCTGTCCACCACAAAATCAGACAGTTCCTTTCCCTGAAGAAGAAAAATGACCAGCACGAGCAGCAGCACGCCGCCCAAAATCGCGCCCAGGACCACCGGAAAGCCTGTGGACAGCATACGCTCCACGCTCTCCGGTCCTCCCGCGATCCCTTCCAGCAGGATCACCAGCACCAGAATCACCAGCGCGGCCGGCAGAAGCAGGCGCATCACGCTGTTCCAGTACATCCAGTCCCTGACCGGAACGCGCTCCACGCACCAGGCGGCATGTGCCGCGGTTTTGCCCAGGCGCGTTCCGCAGACGGGGCAGATTTCCCCCGCCTCCACCTCCCTGCCACATTTTTTGCAATAAGCAGTCAGCGCCATCCGATCCTCCCGCATGTTTCATGACTTTGCTATATTGTACCCATGACAGGGATACTTTTCAAGCGCCCGGAGGAAGCCCGGCGCAAAGGACCCTGAAGAAGGCCAAAACGCAAGGGACGGAAGCCCCTGCAGGGCCTCCGTCCGGAACGCCGTTTCATCCGCCGTTACTTCTGCGCCGCTTTCCAGTCTTCATACTGCTTCTGCGCGGCCGCCACAATATCGTCAATCCCGGCTTCCTTCAGCTTCTCTTTCATCGCTTCGATCCCCTTTTCCGGATCATCCGGATCCACAATGCCGACCATCAGGGGATTGCCATATTCCCGGATCACCGCGTTCACCGCGTCCACATTCAGCTTCTTCTTGTTGAAGCGGAAGCCCAGGCACACCGTTTCCGGAACGCCGTTGGCAAATTCAATCAGCTTCTGATTCTTCTCCGGATCCTCGTTCGTCAGCACATACTGAAGCGACACATCCCCCACGGTCCAGGCGCCGGCGTGCACATTGTACCACGCCGCATCCGGGTTGACCTCCACCTGGGTATCGTTCACCTTCGTATAATTCACGCCCTCCTGGCCAAACAGCATCAGATTCACGAGCGTCGGATCGCTGTGCATCAGATTCAGATACTGCATGGCCTTGTCCGGATTGTTGGACGTGATCGGGATGGAGAACATGGCGCCGGCCGTATGCGCAGTAACGATATACTTCGGCTGCATGATGATCTCCGTGCATTCCCACGGCTCCGAGGAGGCATCGTAGTTCGCCGTATACATTTCAACGGCCTTGATGTTATTGCCCTTGAGCGCCTGGGTATAGACCAGGAAGTCCCCCCGGCCGAAACGGCCCAGCCCCTTGTCCGTATAATGGATGGTTTCCGGATCGATATATCCCTTCTGCACCCAGTCATACATCAGGCGGATATGCGCTTCCTGCTCCGGGGTTTCAAAGATGCTGTACACCGTTTCGTCGAAACTCCCGTCCTCCAGCTGGGCCATCCGCATGGCCACCGCATTGTTCTCCAGCCCAGACCAGTCGTTGATCCACGGTTCATCCACCCAGCGGCCGACCGGATCCGCGTCGAACAGGAAGGGATATCCGTCCGGATTCTGTTCCTTGTATCTGGCCAGCCACGGCTCCAGGTCCTCCGTCTTCGTGACCGGTTCCTTCTCCGGATCCCAGCCGATGGCTTCCGCCGCCGTTTTGTTCACCAGGAACCCCATGGGAACGCAAAGTTCCTTATTGGTCGGCACCCCATAGATCTGATTATGGATCTTCACGCCGTTCCAGAACGAATCGGAGAGATTCATATCCTTCCCGTGCTGATCGATCAGATCCCCCAGCGGATAAAGCATATTGGCAGCTACCAGGTCGCTGTAATACTCCCAGTCCGCCGTAAAAATCAGATCCATCTTCTCATACCGTTCTGTCAGCGCGTCCACGGCGTCCGTCTTCCAGTTGTCCCACGGAACGATATGAAAAACGACCTTCGCGCCGATCTTCGGCTCGATATATGTATTGATCGCTTCTTCCACGCCTGCGCGGATCTCCGGAGCATCCCCGTTTCCCACCCAGTAGATATCCAGCGTATACGTTCTGGCCGCCAGCGCACCGGGAACCGCCGCCAGCGCCATTACAAGCACCAGAAAAAAGGAAATCAGCTTACGCATATACAATCCCCCTTCGCGAAACCCCAAAGACTATTGCACTGATTTTCTTTATAAAGGATATCACAAACCCGCAAAACCTTCAAGCCCCGCCGCTTTATTGCTCTAACGCAAAAAAGCAAACACGTCTTTTTTTCATTGTCGGTTGTCACGCAATCCGGGAAGTGTTTACAAACATTTCCACGCTCTGTACAATGAGCTTGGTTCACCTTCCCGTTTTTCCGTAAATCCCGCGTCTTTTCTCCCGGAAGAGGCAAAGCACAGACAGCAAACGGAGGCCAGCGTCATGAAAAAGCACGTACTCATCATCTACACCGGCGGAACCATCGGGATGGCCAAAACCTCCTCCGGCTATGCTCCCCAGGGCAAGACCTTTCACGACCTGCTGAACATGCTCCCCGAGCTGCAGGATCCTGCCATGCCCTCATGGGATATGGTGGATATGGACCCCCTTCTGGATTCTTCCAACATTACCGTCCGTGAATGGAACACGATCGGTCAGATGATCGCCGATCATTATTCGCAATATGACGGTTTTGTCATTCTTCACGGTACGGACACCATGGCCTATACCGCATCCGCGCTCTCATTCATGCTTCGGAAAAACAGGAAGCCTGTCATTCTGACCGGCTCACAGATCCCCCTGTGTGAGCTTCGAAATGATGCAAGAGACAATCTGGTGACTGCGCTTCTGATCGCTGCGAACGATGCTGTGCACGAAGTGTGTCTGTACTTCGGCGGAAAGCTGCTCCGGGGCAACCGCACGCTGAAGTACTCCGCGGACGATCTTGTCGCTTTCGACTCTCCGAACTATCCTCCGCTTGCAGAAGCGGGCATTCACATCCGGTATCATCACAAAATGCTCCTTCCCCCGGTGGAGGGAGAATTCGCTCTCCAGCTGCTTCAGAATATACCGATCGGCGTCATCAAGGTTTTCCCCGGCATCCAGTTCGATCTTTTCCAGTCCATCATGACGGAAAAGCTGAAGGGCATCGTGATTGAAACCTTCGGCGCCGGAAATATTCCCGGATACGCGGACGCTCTTCTGCCCATCATTCGAAAAGCCAGTGAAAACGGTACCTTCATCATCGTTTGCTCCCAATGCCCTCATGGCACGGTCGCTCTCGGTGCATATGAAACCTCCTCCGCCCTAAAGGAAGCCGGTGCGATCAGCGGATATGACATCACAACGGAAGCCGCCGTCGCCAAGCTGTATTATCTTTTCAGCCGGGGCCTGAGCAGGGATGAAATCCGCATCCGGATGATGCGGAGCATCCGCGGCGAAATGAGCACGCCGGACAGAGCGGAGATCTGACATCTCCGGCGGAACCCCCTTTTTTATCAAACTTGTCAGGCATTCCGCAAAGTTTCAAACTGCTCTTTTCAGTTTAACAAC
>CAMOYA010000094.1 GCA_946629635.1 uncultured Clostridia bacterium | reverse complement strand
CCACCGTGGGACGGGTGACATATACCTGTTCGGCCATTTCACGCTGCGAAAGGCCTTTTTCCGTCCTCAGCTTTTTCAGGGTTTCTGCAAAGAGCATGCTCATGTGGTGGTGCGCTCCTGATCGATATTATCTGCGTCTGCGGTCCCGGCCTGACTGGCGGTAGAAATCCCGCTTATCGGCATACATGCTGCTCTCCGCCTCGCTGACGATTTCATGCATGTCCATCCGGTCCGTCGCCTTCTCGCGCACGGTGATTCCGACGGAAACATGGTAGCCCTTCTTTTCGAGGTCCTGCTTCAGGCGGGCAATCTCCCCGGCGAGGCTTTCCGGCTGCGTATCAGCCCGGAAAGCGACAAACTCGTCCCCGCCGATGCGGTAGGTGTGCTCCGGGCCGAAACACTGCTGCAGCGCGGAGGACACTTCACGCAGCATCCTGTCCCCGGCCAGATGCCCTTCACTGTTGTTCATCTCGTGCAGACCGTTCACATCGGCATATACGCAGATGAGGTTGGATTTGCACATTTCCGGGTATGTATGCAGCTGCTTTTCGTAATGATTTCTGTTCTTGGCCCCTGTCAGCAGATCGGTCTGGCTCAGGTATTCGATCTGTTCGGACTGCTGAAGCGTTCGCATCTTGATGCTCATGATGAATACGGTCGAAGCGATGGCCACAATGCCGAAGGTGATCATGTTCCATATATCGGTTTCAGCGACATCGGGTTTCTTCAGGTTGGAAACGATCACGCAGAATATGGCGACGACGGCCGCGATCAGGGCGGAGAGCCGGATCGGACGATCCATGAACAGAAGAGGGCTGACCAGAAGGAAAGCGATCGCCGAAACGGCGGCCTTGTCCGCATGCAGAAGCGAAATGTAGATGCCGAAGGCGTACAGCAGAATTTCGAACAGATGGATGAAAACAGTGACGAGGGAAGGATGCTTTGGCAGAACAAACTGAGAGCAGAGCAGAATGATCACCATTCCGCCCGCGCATGCCAGATAGGTCGTGCTGTTTGACGAGGCAAAGCCTCCGGCCAGCAGGCTGGCAACAAACAGCAGGACAAAGATCACGGCACCGAGCCGGGAGAATACCTTCAGCAGCGTCCGGTTCTCTTCACGAATTGCGGGCAGCACCCTGTGATACGCCTCTTTTTCCACGCCGGCGTAGAGAAACAGCATCAGAAGCTTGTGAATATATCCCATCATGGCTGATTCAGCCTCCTTGTCCCATCGGGCAAAAATGCTGCATATTGGCATCTGCCGGAAAGCACGAAAAACCAGGCGCGACATTCTGCCGCCCCGGGCCTTTCCCTGCTTATTGTCATCCTTTCGGCGGTTTTCGTCAAGGGAGGTTCCGGAATGTCACTTTTTCAGCAGCGATGCGCCGGCTTCCCTGAAGAAGAAACTTGAAAAACTGCCCGCCCTTCTGTATAATCATTTCTGACGGGAAGTTGAACAAACGAATAGTGTGCGACACGGTGACAACACGACGAAAGGCGGAGAAACCGATGAAAAGAAGAATCATGGCGCTTCTGCTGGCGATCATGCTGGCGATGCCGCTCGGGGTGCTGGCGGAAGGAATCGTCTGGACCTGTCCGAACTGCGGACAGACGGGCAACACGGGCAATTTCTGTCCCGGGTGCGCCACCCCCAGACCATCGATGGACTGGATCTGTCCGGATTGCGGGCAGGCCGGGAACACCGGAAACTTCTGCACCAACTGCGGCAGGGCGCGCCCGGCGCTGGAGCCGGATATGACCTGGGAGGTGCAGGGAGATCTGGAACAGATTCCGGGGGAGACGGACCGGGTGAAGATCACCACGGAGTTTGTGGACGCTTCCAGCTATATCGTGAACAAACAGAACCCCTCCCTGTGGGAGCCGGCCAATGCGGCAGACGGGAATGAGACCACCTGCTGGCAGTTTTCCGCCACGAAGGGGCTGAATGGAAAGTCGTGGCTGGATCTGTTTATCGGCGGCGCGAAGACGGTGGATGAGGTCTGGTTCAAGAACGGCTTCTGGGCGGTGAACAGCAAGGGAAATGACCAGTATGTGATCAATGCCAGGCTGAAGGGCATCCGGATTTCCTTCCTGTACGACGGAGGGGATGCCTACCGGGATCCGGTGGCGGCGACGCTGCTGGATGAGAGCCGGAACGGGTGGCAGCGCGTTCCCGTCGGCCGGCACGACAATGTGGTGGCGGTCCGGATCGAGGTCATCAGCACGTATCAGGGCAGCCATTACAAGAATGACGTCTGCCTGTCCGAGGTGATGCTCGTGCAGGAAGCGCCGGCGGCCATTGCCATGCCGCCGCAGCAGTACGGCGAGGCGGTCGTCTATGAAAGCCGTCCGGAGGTGAGCGGCGCCGGGCTCCTGATGAAGCTGGCGACCCGCTCCGGCCCCGGCACGGAGTTTGCGGAACCGGGCACATTCTTCGGATCCAACTGGCAGACGGCCAGCGTGAAGGTGCTGAAGAAGGCATGCGACAGCGGCGGCGTCTGGTGGGTCCAGGTGGACTTTGATTACGGCAGCTACGGCCGGTACCGCGTCTGGACGGGGCTCAAGCGGGTGGACGTGAGGCTGGAACAGCTTCAGGAGGAAAAAAGAATCTGCGGGTGTGACATCATGCCGACCACCGATACCCGTTACGGTCCCGGCACAGGCTACGCGAAGGCCGGGGAGACGATCAGCCGGTACGCCTACGGGGATATATACCAGAGCGAAAACGGATACGTGGACGTGGTGTACTGGTACGAGGATGACGAGTACGACGGGGAACACCGGGCATGGATTCCGGAGTCGGCGGTCTATAACCTGTATTACGGGGACAATTCCGGCGAAAACTGAAAAAACGAAGGGGAACCGGCCGATGAGGCCCGGTTCCCCTTCGTCAATGATCCTCCGATGGATCAGGCGACCGGAACGTAGATGTAGAATCCGGAGCGGATGAAATTCTTGTTGGTGATGATGCCATGGTTCACGGCCATGATCTTGTCAACCGTGGTCTTGTAGGCGGAAGCAATCCGGGTCAGGTTATCGTTGGGCTGTACTTTGTAAACGATGCAGCCTGCCTTGGGGGGCAGCGGGTTGGACGAACCGCCCTTTTCATTGTCAAACTTTCCCTTTCCGCCGGCGATCTCTTCCATTTCGTTCAGATTCAGTTCCTGTTCATTCATTGTGGCTTTCCTCCTTTAATTTCATGATCGTTCTTTTTCAGCAGGCGGCTCATTGCGGCCTGCAACTGTTGATACGTGCCCGATGCAGACCTGGCAGCGATGAGGAAAATTTTTTTTCGCCTTTTCGCTGCCGGCGCGGGGAAAAGCACATGGATGCGGCTTCCCCATGCTGAGCATGGTGATACTATAACAAAATATGACGAAATTGTAAAGAGTTCTTTACGAAAAAAATATGGATAATACGTTCAAATGATGTCATCTTTGCGGAGAATGATGCGGAAATGCGATTGCCCGGTTATCCAAGCCATGCTATAATCCATGCGGACTGCAAACAAGGAAACTGATTTCATGGAATATTTCTTTCCTGCCGGAGGAAGGAGCGGAACCGATGAACGAAACGCTGATCATGATTCTGAGGATGAGCCTGGCCACGGTGCTTTATGTGCTGGCAACGGCGCTGGTCTGGCGCTTCTGGCAGAAACGGGAGAAGACGATGGCGCTGAAGGTGGCCATCGGCATCTTCTATGGCCTCTGCTGCGTCGCATCCAACCATCTGGGCGTTCAATATGAAGTGATGCTGCTGAATGTCCGGGATATCGGGCCGCTGGCCGCCGGGCTTTTTTTCAGCCCGATCTCCGGCATCATCAGCGGGCTGATCGGCGGAATTGAGCGGTTTCTGATCGGCGAATATCTGTCGATCGGCGCCTATACGCGGGTGGCCTGCGGTCTGTCCACCGGTCTGGCAGGCTTTCTGGCCGCGATGCTGTACAAATGGGTGTATGAAGGGAAAAGGCCGAGCATTATTCATTCCTTCATGGTCGGCGCCGTCATGGAAGTATTCCACATGTATGCGGTGCTGGTTTCCAACGGGCGGGACATCTATGGCGCGTTTTTCGTTGTTCAGAGATGCTCCATTCCGATGATCATCTTTACGGCAGTGGGGCTGGCGCTCTGCTCAATGGTGGTATTTCGTCTTTCCCATGAATACCGGCAGAAAAGGCGGTTCGACGGGCCGGAAAAAACGCCGGTGTTTGTCCACTTCCAGCGGGGCCTGGTGGTTGTCATTCTGCTGCTGTTTACGTTCAGTACGTGGGTCGGGTATACGATTCAGTTCCAGATTTCTCAGGCGGATGCGTCCAATGAGCTGGCGATCCGGGAGTATGAGCTGAAAACAGCGCTGGAGGAATCGGATGGGGATTTTGAGGCGCTTCAGGATTGGATGCACGCCAAGTATAATATTTCCGACAACTATTCAACGATTCTGATCGACCGGGTGGAGAAGAAGTGCATCTGGGGGATCAGTGCGGAAGAAGGAACGGCGAATGTGGAACAGCTGGGCGAGGCGGATGAGAAGACGTTTGAGGAGCACGTCGATCAGATGCCTTTCTTTGCCAAACTGGACATCGTGCTGGGCAGCGAAATTTACGGTACTGTCATGAGCCTGGATGAGCGGTATCTGGCGTCGGTCTTCTGCATGTCCGGCAACCTTCGCAGAAGCAGCGAGGTGCAGACGTATGAAACGCTGTTTTCGAATATTCTGATCTTCAGCTCCATCTATCTGCTGGTTTCCGTGCTGGTGGAAAACATCGTGGTCCGGAATCTGGGCAGGGTGAACCGTTCGCTGAAGAAAATTACGGCGGGTCAGCTGGATGAGGTCGTGTATGTCCGCAGCTCGCTGGAGTTCTCGGAGCTGTCGGATGATATCAACCAGACGGTGGACACCCTGAAGGGCTATATTGAGGAAGCAAAGCGGAGAATGGAGAAGGATCTGAAGCTGGCGGCGGCGATCCAGGAGGCTGCCCTGCCGAAGGATTTCACCTTCAAGCGGGACGACTTCAGGATCTTTGCCCTGATGGATCCCGCCAAAGAGGTCGGCGGGGATTTCTATGATTTCTTCTTCACGGATAACGACACGATGGTGCTGGTGATCGCGGACGTGTCCGGAAAGAGCGTGCCGGCGGCCCTTTTCATGATGCGGGCCAAGACGGCGATCAAGAACTTTGCCCGCTCCAGCAATGGCCCCGCGGAGCTGCTGGCCAACGTGAACAACACGCTGTGCGAGGGAAACGACGCGGAGATGTTCGTGACCGTCTGGCTGGGCATCATCGACCTGAAGACGGGAAAGATGACCTGCGCCAATGCCGGCCACGAGTATCCGGTGCTGATGCGCGCCGGCGGCGAATATGAGCTGGTGAAGGACAAGCACGGCATGGTGCTGGCGGCCATGGAAGGCGTTCCCATGAAGGAATATGAGCTGGATCTGCATCCGGGAGACCGTCTGTTCGTCTACACGGACGGCGTGCCCGAGGCCATCAATGAAAAAGAGGAAGCCTACGGAACGGAGAGACTGGTGAACACGCTGAACACGCTGACGCAGGCCTCCGAGGAGGCTACGCTCCGCGATGTGCTCCTGGATGTCGAAGCCTTCGCCGGAAAGGCGGAGCAGTTCGACGATATCACGATGCTGGGCTTCACCTATCTGGGGCAATAAGAAAAACGGACCATCCTCAGCAAACAGGGCTGCCGGAAAAAAACGGCAGCCCTGTTTGCTGAGACGAAGAGCTGAATCCATTTCCGTGTTTTTCTCCTGTTCTTTCGGCTGTGAAAACCCGGAAAACAGGCGGTTCGGGCAGAGAAAGGGAATTCAGACGCAGATCACGGCTTGACTTTATCAAGATAAACTGATAAAGTAATGCAGAACGCTGAGCGCGCCGGAGAAACCGGAGGGTGCGCGGGCGGTAAAGAACAGAAAGAAGGAAGAAAGCGATGAAAAAGTGGATGACACGGATGCTGGTGACTCTTCTGGCTGCGATGATGCTCTGCGGAGCCGCCGGCGCGGAAGGCTTTGTTTTCAAAATGGGAATTGACGCGGAATATCCGCCCTTCAGCTATCTGGATGACAACGGGGAATATGCCGGATACGATGTGGAAATGTGCAAGGCGGTCTGCGAACTGAACGGCTGGACGCTCGAGATCGTTCCCGTCAACTGGGACACGAAGCTGATCTCCCTGGACAACAAGGAGCATGACTGCGT
>CAMOYA010000093.1 GCA_946629635.1 uncultured Clostridia bacterium | reverse complement strand
GGATCCCTCCGCAGCCTCAATCGGCGCGGCTCCCCACAGGGGAGACCGCTTGTTTCGGCTGACCTCAGAACCGATGAGAATTCCGCCACTGGCGGTCATCGGTTCTTCGCCCCGCTCCGCGATCAAGACCCTGGGAAAATCCTAGGGTTTTGCTTTGCCATAATGTGGGAAAAGTACCGTAATTGAATGCCCCAGTGCAAGCTGTTGACCTGCACAGGAGCATTTCCTTCCACCTTGCATTTATCCAAACCGGACTTCATGACCGATCAGCTTTCCGCCCGGAGCATAGACCAGCTTCATCGAGAAGACATTCCGCTTCTCCAGCAGCAGGGGGAGGAACAGTCGGTCTCCTTCCCAGAGGGAGAGGGAAAGCACGTCGCCGACCGGAATCCAGCGAAGCTCCCCTTCGTCACATGGCGAGAAGGCATCCGTTTCGCTTCGGGCGGTATACAGAAATGTCAGCTCATTTCCCCAGTCGGGGAGAATGAACGTCAGGATTCCCCGAAGCTGAAGATCCGACAGCTGAAGACCGGACTCCTCCTGAACCTCCCGGCGAATGCATTCCTCCGGGGATTCGTCCTCCTGCATGTGGCCGCCCAGGCCGATCCACTTGCCCGCGTTCTCATCTTCCTGCTTCCGGGTTCGGTGCAGCATCAGCCAGCGGCCTTCGTGCTCGACATAACAAAGGGTTGTCAGGCGCATCTCCATTTTCCTCCCGGCGTTTTTCACTCACGGCGAAGTTGGGTAAAGGATGCGGAAATCATACCATATGGAATAGGAAAAACGCAATGCTGCCGGAGGAATCGGATATTGACAAAGGCTTCAAATCTGATCATACTTTTATGGTGGGAGGAGTGGTCTCCCTGCAGACCGAGAGACCTGAAAAGACGGGATGTTTGAATCGTTTGATGTGATCCGCAATGCGGAAATGAGTCAGTATACAACGCTGAGGCTTGGCGGTCCGGCGGACTGGCTGGCATTCCCCCGGAGCCGGGAGGAGATTGCCGCCATGTATGCGGAAGCCGGAGATGCAGGAATCCCCGTGACCATCATCGGCCACGGAAGCAATCTGCTGGTGCTGGACGGAGGAATCCGCGGACTGGTGATCCGCGTGGAAAAGAACATGCGGGAGATCCGGGTGGAAGGAAACCGGATCATCGCGCAGGCCGGCGCAATGCTTGGCACAGTGGCCAGGATGGCTGCGGAGGCGGGGCTGGCAGGCCTGGAGTTTGCTTCCGGCATTCCCGGAACCGTGGGCGGAGGCGTGACGATGAATGCCGGGGCCTATGACGGGGAAATGGCGCAGGTGGTCACCCGGGTGGACGGCGTGGAGCCGGACGGGACTCCGGTTTCCCTGAGCAACGGCGAGATGGCGTTCGGATATCGGACATCGGCGGTAAAGGACAGAAATTTTGTGGTCACGGAAGTGACTTTTGAGCTGACGGAAGGGAACCGGGAGGAGATCTTTGCCCGGATGAGCGATCTGAATGCGCGCCGGGCGGAAAAGCAGCCGCTGGATGTTCCCAGCGCCGGAAGCACCTTCAAGCGGCCGGAAGGGTACTTCGCCGCAGCCCTGATTGACCAGTGCGGGCTGAAAGGGTACAGTGTCGGCGGAGCGATGGTCAGCATGAAGCACGCCGGCTTCCTGATCAATCAGGGGACGAGCAGCGCTGACTATCTGGCGCTGATGCGGAAAGTTCAGTCAATTGTCCTGGAACGGGCGAACGTGCATCTGGAACCGGAAATCCGCGTGCTGGGGAGTGAAGAAGAATGAAATACCTGATTGTGACCGGCCAGAGCGGCGCAGGGAAAACCGCTTGCGTCCGATATCTGGAGGATAAGGGCAGCTTCTGCATGGACAATATTCCGCCGATGATGCTGCCCAAGCTGATCGAGGCGTTCAATACCACGCCGACCCGGTATCAGATGGTAACCTTCGCCGTGGATGTGCGCAGCGGGGAATTCTTTGACGCCCGGGCGGTTTCCGAAATGATCCGGGAGCTGGACCGGCTGGGAAACCCCATCGAAACCATCTTTATGGAGGCCAGCGACGAAACGATCCTGGACCGATATAAGGAGACGCGGCGGGAACATCCCCTGATGCAGGAAGGACTGTCCCTGACGCAGGCCATCGTGGAGGAAAGAACGCGGCTTCAGCCCCTGCGGGAGACGGCAAACTATGTGATCGACACGACCGGTGTATCCTCCAGAGCCATGAAAAAGCTGCTGGAGAAGAACCTGGGAAAGATCACCGGCGGAGAGCCGCCGATCCGGGCGGAGGTCATGAGCTTCGGCTTCAAACGGGGTCTGCCGCGCCAGGCGGACCTGGTCGTGGATGTGCGTTTCCTGCCGAATCCGTTCTATATCGATTCCCTCTGCCGGCACAGCGGGCTGGACGAAGATGTCCGGCAGTTTGTTATGGGGCATCCGGTAACGGAGGAATTCATGACCCGCTGGAAGGAAATGCTGCGCTTTCTGATTCCGCACTACAAGGAAGAGGGCAAGCATCGGCTCGTGATTGCTGTGGGCTGCACCGGCGGGGCGCACAGAAGCGTCGCGATCGCGGAAGCCATCGGCGCGTTTCTGCGGGAGATGGGACTGCCGACGGAGATCAATCATCGGGATCTGCTGCTGGAGCAGGCACGCTGGACTACGCCGGTTGAGGACGGTCAGTCATGAGAACCGACGGGAAGCAGTCCTTTTCCGCCCGTGTGCGGGAAGAGCTGATCCGCCTGCCGGTCGGCAAAAGCTGCTGCATGCTCAGCGAGATTTCCGCGATGACCCAGACATCCGGCCATCTGGCATTTCGGGGAGGCGGCACGGTGGCCGTCAGCTACCGGCTGGAGGATACCGGGGCCGCGCGGAGACTGTTCCTGCTGCTGAAAAAGCGGCTGGGCGTCAATCCTTCCCTGCATTTTACCCAGACCTCCCGGCTGGGAGGCAGACGCACCTGTGTGCTGACCCTTGGCGGAGAGGATACCCGCAAACTGCTCAGCGCGCTGCACATGGCGGAGACGGATGACAGCGGCATGATGCATCTGAAACGGACCGTGCCGCGGCATCCCATGACGCGCCAGTGCTGCCGGCGCGCATTTCTGCGGGGCGCATTCCTCGGCGCGGGCACGGTCAGCAATCCGGAGAAAGGGTATCATCTCGAGTGGAAGGCGGAGGACGAAACGCTTCCCCGGACAATGGAAAGGCTGCTGGGAAAGTGTGATCTGCCATTCCATTCGTATGTGAGGAAGGGACAGCAGGTGATCTATCTGAAAGGCGCACAGCAGATCGCGGATATTCTGGCGCTGATGGGCGCCGGACAGAGCGTGCTGGACTTTGAGGAAACGCGGGTGCAGAAACAGGTTCGGGCAGCTGCGGTCCGGGCGGCCAACTGTGATGAATACAACGGCGAAAAAATGCTGGATGCCGCCCAGAAACAGGCGGAAGTGATTCGGAAGCTGTCGCTGAAGCAGGGATTGTTTACACTTCCTCCGGCGCTGCGTGAGGTGGCGAGGCTTCGGCTGGAAAACCCGGAGCTGAGCCTGAAGGAACTGGGAGAAATGATGGAAAAGCCGGTGGGAAAAAGCGGCGTCAATCACCGGATGAGACGACTGATGGAAATTGCCCGGGAAGGAGGAATCATCGGATGATCGCATCGGTTGCGTATATGCTGATGTACCTCTGCTGCGGAGTGATTTCCGTTCAGCTGCTGCTGCCCAGGCTCCGTCCGCTGAACCGGATCTGGCTGGGACTGTGCCTCGGCATCCTGGAGGAGATGTGGCTGCCCGCTCTGCTTGCATTTGTGCTTGGGTTTACCGCTGCGGCGCATGCGGCCGCGGTGGGCCTGCTCGTGCTGATTACGCTGGGCTGTTATGTCCTCCGGGACAGGAGAGAGGCGGCTTCCTGGGACCGGGAGGAAAGCATTCTCCTGAAGCAGATCCTGTGGGTCGGGATCCCGCTGACGGTTCTGAGCGCATTTCTGCAGTACACGCATGTGATGCGGGTGGATGCTTCCGGCGCATGGCATGTGGGCCAGAGTACATACGGCGATCTGCCCATGCACATGAGCTTCATCACCAATCTGGTCAACCGGAAGTTTCCGGCCGATTATCCATTTTATCCGGGCAACCGGCTGAGCTACCCCTTCCTGACGGATTCGCTCAGCTCCACCTTCTGTTTGCTGGGAGCGAGCCTGCAGGCGGCGATTATCGTCCCGGGGACGCTGATGATGGCCCTGTGTTTTATGGGCATGATGGTGCTTTCGCGGGAGATGACCGGCGGAAAACGCGCAGTCGTGATGGCAACCCTTCTGTTTTTTCTCAACGGCGGGTTGGGCTTCCTTTATGATTTTGACCTTGCCGGCGGAAAAGCTGCAACGGATCAGGGACTGGGTTTCTTTGGCCGGATCGGCTCCTTCTTTTCCAATTGGTTTGAGGAAGTCGGAAACCGGCTGGATTTCATCCTGACCGGGTGGTACAAGACGCCGACCAATCAGCCGGATCCCAACAATCTGCGCTGGAGCAACGTGATCTGCGATCTGATGATTCCCCAGCGGACGCTGCTGGGCGGATGGTGTATGGTGCTTCCGTGCTTCAGCCTGATGGATGCGGCATTGCGCCCGAGGAAGATCGACCCGCAGGACCGGGGCAGAGCGCTGGGCCTGCTGGCGGTCTGGGGCGGCGCGCTGCCGCTGATTCATACCCACAGCTTTCTGGCGCTGGGCCTCATGTCGATCGGTGCGATGTGTTACGATCTGATCCACGGGGATCCTCCCGCGCTGGTGAACCGGGAACGACGCTCCCGGTGGAGTATTCTGCTTCGATATGCGGTCTACGGCGGAATCGCCGCGGCACTCTCGCTGCCGCAGCTGATTGCCTTTACCTTCTCCCAGGCGCTGGGGCAGGAGAATGCGCACGCATTTCTGCAATTCCAGTTTAACTGGGTGAACAATCCGAACGGTGAGGGCATGCGGGATCTGTATCTCTGGTTCTATATCAAGAATATCGGTCTGCCATTTATTCTTCTGATACTGGCGCTGATCGAGAAAAAACCGCGGAACCGCAGGATCTTTGCCATGATGCTGCCGGTGATCCTTGCGGCGGAATTCATCCGGTTTCAGCCGAACGAATATGACAACAACAAGCTGCTCTATCTTGCCTGGCTGATGGGCTGCATGATTGTGGCGGACTGGTGCAGCGATGTCTGGGACCGGATGAAGGGGCTCCGCGGACGGACGGCACTGGCTGTGCTGGCAGCGGTCGTGACCTTTCTCAGCGCCGGACTGTCCGTCTGGCGGGAATGCGTATCGGATTACGTGGCGTTCAGCGCGTGGTCCGTGGAGGCCGGAGAGTTTGCCCGCGATCAGACGGAGGAGGACGCGGTGTATCTGACAGGCACTCAGCATTTGAATCCGGTTCTTTCCATTGGCGGAAAGACGATCGTCTGCGGACCGGATCTGTGGCTGTACTGGCATGGGTTCAATACCCGGAACCGGCAATATGAGATTCAGCAGTTCTTTGAGGATCCGGAAAACCATCCGGAGATTCCGCAGAAATACGGCGTCAGCTATATCTATGTTTCATCCTATGAGCGCAGCAGCTATGACGTGGACACTGATGCGCTGGAGCGGAACTATATCCGTGTATTTGAAAACCCGGAGGCAGTGATTTACCGCATTCCGGAAGGGTAAACTGCCGGATCGCTTTGAACCTGGAGGAGGAAAACGGATATGAAGAAGGCCATTCCGTTGATCATGGCGCTGCTGGCTGCAGCAGCGGTGGTATTTGCCGTCCTTTTTGTGAATGTCCATCTGGACAAGGGCAGGCTTCAGGCGCGTCTGCAGCGGGAGAACGAACAGCTTCGGCAGCGGGTGACAGAGGCGGAAGCCCTTGCGGCATCGGAAGCGGAGACGCGGATTGCGGTAGCGGAAGCGGCCGCAGAGGCGGCGCAGAAACGGTGCGTGGAAGCAGAAGCGGCCATGGAGGCGGCAGAAGCGCAGGTTTCGGATCTGGAGAAAGCGAATGCAGAACTTCAGACGCAGCTTTCCGGAATGCAGGAACAGTTGGCCGGGGCGGAAAACGCGAAAGCGCAGGCGGAGAAGGAAAGGGACGAAGCAGACCGGCAGGCCTTTGCTTCGGAGAAGAAATATGCCGATGCGGAGAGAAAAGCATCTGAGGCGGAGACAGCAGCGGGGGAATCGGAACAGAGAGCCGTGACAGCAGAGGAGAACGCCGCTGCGGCGGAAAAGAAGGCGGAAGAGGCGGAACAGAAGGCTGCAGAGGCGGAGA
>CAMOYA010000092.1 GCA_946629635.1 uncultured Clostridia bacterium | reverse complement strand
TCTGATAAAGAAATGATAAAGTTTTCCGGAAAAAGGTCACATCGTCCCCATGTCCGGTGGTTGTGGGGTTGAGAGACTGATAACGGAAAACGGAATCAGAAAAAACTACAGATTTGTATGATTCAGCCCTCCGCTGTGGATCCATCATCCGCAGATCGGAGGGCTTTTGTGTCAGTCTTTATTCTTCGGTTTTCTGCCGCGTCTGGAACGAGTAGGCTCTTCCGGTGGGAAGGCAGATGGTATTACATCTCCACCAATGACAACCTGGATGATATCGGTCTCTATGTCCGGGAAGCCGATTCCGTCGACGGGCTGTTCGAAGCCGGTGTTACGGAACACCTTATTTCGGCCTGGCCGCGTCCGAAGACCTGGTCCGGGCCTCCGTTTCCTCCAGGATCATCACCGGGCAGCGCAGCAATGCCTGAAGCCGGTCATCAGGTTCCTTCCCCGCGGCTCTGCTCCCTGAACTGTGCCGGGCTGACCCCGACCGCGTTCTTGAAGCTCCGGCTGAAATGGAACGGATCCGGATAACCCACGCGGACAGCGATCTCCCGTACCGTCAGGCCGCTGTCTGCCAGGAGCTTCCTGGCCCGGCTCATCCGCAGGTCAGTCAGATATCTCATCGGGCTTGTGCCCGTCTGTTCATGGAACAATTTGCTTAAATAGGGTGCCGACACACCCAGCGATTCAGCCAGTGCCGAAAGATCCACCTGCCTGTCATAGTTTTCCTGCAGGTATACCCGGACGCTCTCGGCCAGCGATGCGGCGTCCGATTCCCGCCTGGGCGCCATCTGCTGCTCCCGGGCCAGCAGCGCTGCCTCCAGCCGCTGCAGCAGCCTGCCCAGCTCCTCCGTGTTGACCGGCTTGAGCAGGTAATCCACCGCGCTGTTCTGTATGGCTGCCTTCATATATTCAAAATCGCTGTATCCGCTGACGATCACGCAGCATACGCCGGGATACTCCTTCCGGAGCCGCGAGATCAGTTCGATCCCGTCCATCTCCGGCATCTTGATATCGCTGAACACCACATCCGGCAGCAGCTCCCTGACCTGCTCCAGCGCTTCCGTCCCTGTCCCGGCACGGGAGACCACCCGGAAGGCGCCATTGCTTTCCTCGATCCGCCGTGCGATATTGTTCGCGATCAGTTTCTCATCGTCCGCGACGATCACCTTAAACTGCCTGGCCATGCCATTCCCCTCCGATCACCACGCAGGCTCCGCCCTCCGGATTGTTCTCCAGCCTGAAGACAAAGCCCTCCCCGTACAGCAGGAAAAAGCGGATATATACATGCAGGATCCCCATCCCCTGGATCTTCAGGGAAGGCAGGGTGGCGGTCCTCCGGATCTCCTCCATCTGCGCTGTCAGCGCCGCCCGGGTCTCCGGATCAAAGCCCGGACCGTTGTCCCGGATCCTCAGCTCATAGCTGTCCCCGGACACGGCGCCTTCGATCCGGATCCGGTAAGGCGGCCGCCGCGTCGTGGTGAACTTGATCGCATTTTCCGCCAGCAGCTGCACGCACAGCTTGGGCACCGGCACCGGATCCATCTCCGGCGGCAGGACGACCTCGCAGGCCAGGTCTCCCTGGTAACGGATCTCCATGCACCGCAGGTAGTCCTTTGTGTGCCTGATCTCCTTTTCCAGCGGCACCAGCTGGGCCGAATCCGATGAGATATAGCGCAGGATCCCGGCCATGGACTGGCACATCTCCGCGATCTCCGCGTCCATGCCCTCGTCCGCCATTGCCTGGATCGCCTGGAGGCTGTTGAACAGGAAGTGCGGGTTCATCTGTGCCTGCAGCGCCAGCATGCGGGACTGCATCTCCTGGTTCTGCAGTTCCAGCAGTTTCGCCACATGCCCGGACAGCGTCTCCTGCATCCGCGAGAAGGAGGTGTGCAGCGTCTGGATCTCCCGGATGTCCGAATCCACGGCCGGCAGCGGTTCCGGATGCTCCAGCTCGATCTGCCCGACCTGGTCACAGATATCCGCCAGCGGGCGGGTAATCCTCCGGGAAACCAGCCCGGAGGCAAGCACTGTCAGCACCAGCGCTCCCAGGGTAATCAGCAGGATCGTCACGATCTGGTCCCGGACCGATCGGAACAGGTCCGTTTCCCGGATGCTCATCACGGCGTAAAACCGCCCCCTGCCGGCAGGCACGCAGCAGAGCAGGTTCCCGTCCCCCGCGGCGGTGAAACGGTCCGGAAAGCCAAGCTTCTCCGCGCCTGTGAAAGCAGCCCGGTCCTCCGCGTCCCTGGGAAAAATCCGTTTTCCTTCCTGGTCATAAAAGGATACGCTTTCCCCGAAAGCGGACCGGTACGACATCATGGCGGAAAGGATCCTGCTGACCCGCTGCCGGATCTCAATATATCCGCAGGGAATCCCAAGGTTGTCGTAGTTTTCCATCACCAGGGTGACGAACTCCTTGCCGTAGGAATCTGTCATGTACTTGGACAGTTTTTCGTCCCGGCCGGAAAAGAAAAGAAGCTGGCGCGTCTCCTCCCCGGAAAGCCGGTCGTACCAGGGTTTTGTTTCCGCGTTGTCCGCCGAGACCTCGTTATCCAGCCCGGTGGAAACCCGGACCCCGTCCCTGGTATACAGGTTGATCTGGTCGATTGGCCGGTTCGGGAAAACGATCAGGGAAAGAATCATGTATAGCTTGTCCGCTTCCTCGGACAGCCCCCGGGAGTTGCCCGGGCGCAGATACAGCCGGTCCTGCAGGCTTGTGGAATAGATGATGTTCATCGCCATGGTCCGCATCTGGTCGATCTCCCGGTCCGCTGCCGCGGCCATGGACTGTGCCTGCTGGCTGAGCGTGTTCAGCACTTCGCTGCGCACCCGGTTCCCGTGGATCAGCGAAAAAACGGTAGCCAGCGCCGCAAAAGCCAGCAGGATCAGGACGGCATAGGTGCCCAGCAGGGTCCCGCGCACTGTTCTTCCGCGCCTTTGCCGCTTTCGCATCTGCCGCCGCTCCCTTTCCGGATCCCGATATTGTGTAACGTTTCGTTTTTACTGTTTTTCAGTATAGGAAAGCAGGCGTTTTTTGTCAAGGCGGGACACGTTTTCTTTATCCCATCTGGTCTGTTTTCGGTTAAAAATATCCATGGAAACCGACAAAAAGTTCCATTCCTTTTGAACGGATACGTTACTATAATAGTGTCACAGAGAAGCCGGAGCATACCGGCACCCGAAAAAAAGACAGGATACAGAAGGAGGATTCCACAATGAAGAAAATGCTTGCCCTCGCCCTGGCGCTGATGATGCTGCTGGGTGCCGCCGCCGTCGCCCATGCCGATGAAGGCGTAACGATCACCTACATGGCCAGCCAGGACTGGGTCCAGGACGCTGAAATGGAACTGGCTGAAAAGTTCACTGAGCAGACCGGTATCAAGGTTGATTTCCAGATCATCCCTTCCGATCAGTATACGAACCTGCTGAACAGCAAGCTGAACAGCGGGGAGTGCCCGGACCTGTTCGGTTCCCAGGCCGGCAAAACCGACATCGTGACGCTGCTGAACGTGGAAAAGAATGCCGTGGATCTGAGCGGTGAAGCCTGGGCTGCCACCGTGGATCCCCTGGCCGCCGCTGAGACCTCCGTGAACGGCAAGCTGTACGGCCAGCCCGCTCAGGACGTTTCCGCTGTCTGGGCCATTGCTTACAACAAGAAGGTTTTTGAGAAGCTGAACCTGAAGGTCCCCACCAATTATGAAGAGTTCAAAGCCGTGTGCGAAGCCATCAAGGCGGACGGCATGATCCCGATCTACGAAGCGGTTGCCGATGGCTGGCATCATCAGCTGTGGTTCTGCGAACTGGGCGTCGCCATTGAGCATGATGAGCCCGGCACCGCCGATAAGCTGAACAGCAACGCCATGAAGTTTGCCGACAGCGCCACCGCGAAAAAGCTGATCGAGCAGATCAAGGAAATGGTGGACCTTGGTTACTGGGGAGACAACTACATGGCCAACGAATATGCTGACGCCGCCAGAGCCATCGCCGAAGGCGAGTGCGCCATGACTGTTGCGAACCAGGGCTTCCCGACGGACCTGAACGCCGCCTATCCCGAATTCCCGGCCGAGGACATCGGATTCTTCGTCATGCCTCTGTGCGACAACCAGGTACTGAACATGAATCCCGTCGGTCCGACCCGCTTTATCTACTCCGGTTCCAAGAACATCGACGCCGCGAAGCAGTACCTGGCCTTCCTTGCTGAGCCGGAAAACATCCAGTACCAGATCGAGAAGGTCGGCAAGTTCAATACCCTGCCCTTCACCACCGCCAAGGATGCTTATTCCGATGAAATCTCCGCCTTCTATGCGGCCTATCCGGAGCATGGCACCGTCTACCAGACCGCTGTCAACTATGTCAATCCCCAGTGGATGGAAATCGGCAAATTCCTGGTTGAAGTGCTCCAGGGCGACTCCACCGCCGAGGGCATGCTGAAGAATATTGACCTCAACCGTGAGAACCAGGCGAAAGCTGCCCAGGATCCTGCCTGGAACTGACCTGATTCCCGGACCACAGGCGGAGGAAACCGGTATCCCGGTTTCCTCCGCTTTTCAAAAGGCCGTCTTTTCCGATGGCGGAAAGAACCCCCCCTGGAGGATAACCATGAATAAGAACCGGATCTATCCGACCTATTTCGTCTTCGGCGCGCTGCTGCTGTATACCGTGCTGTTTGTGCTGCCGTCCCTGACAGGTCTCGGATACTCTTTCACCGACTGGTCCGTTTATTCCGATGAAATCCATTTTATCGGCCTGGAAAACTTCGCCACCGTGTTTTCGTCGGATTACAACTACACCCGGATGCTGGCCAACACGATCCGGTTCACCCTGGTCACCACGGTGGTGAAAAATGCGGTAGGCCTGGCGCTGGCGGTTCTGCTGACCAAGAAAGTGAAACTGCTGAATTTCCACCGGGCGGTGATGTACCTGCCCTGCGTACTCTCCGCGCTGATCGTCGGCATGATCTTTAAGTCCGTCCTGAATCCGAAAATCGGCCTGCTGAACACCTTCCTGCGCCGGATCGGCCTGGGTTTCCTGGCCAGCAACTGGCTCACGGACTCAAAGATCGCCTTCCGTTCCGTCATGGCGGTGGACATCTGGAAGGGCATGGGGTATATTATGACCATCCTGATTGCCGGCATTATGTCCATCCCCCAGACGTATTATGAGGCCGCCTCCATCGACGGCGGAAACGCCTGGCAATGTTTCCGGCATATCACGCTGCCGCTGCTTGTGCCGACGCTGACCGTGACCACCGTGCTCAACGTGATCTACGGTCTGAAGGTGTTCGATATGGTTTACTCCCTGACCAACGGCGGCCCCGGATTCGCCACGGAAGTCATGTATACAGGCGTTTACAAAGAGTTTGGCCTGGGGCGCTACGCCGTGGGTACGACGCTCTCCACCGTCATGACCCTGGTCATGCTGGTCGCCGGTTACTTCATGATCAAGCACATGGTGAAGGGAGATGGACAGGAAATATGAAACGCAGAAAACTGTTCGCCGCAGTCGGAATCAACGTCCTGGCCTGGGTGCTTTCCCTGATCCTGCTGGCACCCCTTCTGCTGATCCTGTTCAACAGCTTCAAGACCGGCAAGGCCGCAGCGGATATGAGTCTGACGCTCCCCGCCTCCCTGGAATGGTCCAACTATACCCTTGTCATCGAGAAAGGCAAATTGGGGACCGCTTTCCTGAACAGTATGCTCTATTCGGTCTGCAGCGTGCTCCTGTGTACCCTGCTGTGTACCATGGCCGCCTATGTGCTGTCCCGGAACCGCCGGAAACTGCACAATTTCCTGTATCTCTTCGTGGTCCTGGGCATCGCCATTCCGATCAATTACATTCCGCTGATCAAGGTCATGCAGACCCTGAAGCTGATGAACACCCGGGCAGGGATCATTCTGCTCTATACCGCCACCCAGATCCCTTTCAACGTTTTCCTGATCCACAGTTTCGTCAGTAAGATCTCCCCGGAGATTGACGAGGCTGCCGTCATTGACGGTGCGTCGCCCCTTTCCCTTTTCTTCCGGATCGTGATGCCGCTGATGAAGCCGGTACTGGTCACCGTGATGGTGCTCACCTTTCTGAATACCTGGAGCGAGTTTGTGATGCCGCTGTATTTCCTCGGCAGCACAGACAAATGGCCCATGACCCTGGCGGTGTATAATTTCTTCGGGATGTATTTCAAGGACTGGAACCTGGTCTGCGCGGACATCGTGCTGACCAGCCTGCCGGTCATCATCATCTACCTGCTCGGCCAGAAATACATCGTTTCCGGCATGACCGCCGGGGCAGTCAAAGGATGAACCTCTGACGACCGCCAGTGGCGGATATTTCGTCAGAGGTGAATTCAAC
>CAMOYA010000091.1 GCA_946629635.1 uncultured Clostridia bacterium | reverse complement strand
GATTCCTTCTCCGGCAGCGCCGGGGCGGACCGGAAGATCAAGGGCAAGACCCTGCACTGGGTGCCCGCCTCCTCCTGCATTCCCTTCGAGGCCCGGCTCTATGAGCCGCTGCTGGTGGATGAACTGCCGGAGGACGAGGAGGAATCCGCTGACAAGAAGGATTTCATCTCCCGCCTGAATCCGAACAGCCTGCAGGTCTGCCGCGGATACGCGGAAAAGGTCATCGCCGATGCCGAAACCGGCGCGTCCTTCCAGTTCCTGCGCAGCGGCTATTTCTGCAAGGATCCGGATTCGACCGCGGAGCTTCCCGTCTATAACCGCACCGTCGGCCTGAAGGACACCTTTGCCAAGGCCATGAAATAATACAAATCAGTTGACAGGAGGTTCACCCCCATGAAAGTCAGAACCCGTTTTGCCCCCAGCCCCACCGGCTTTCTGCATCTGGGCGGGCTGCGCAGCGCGCTTTACGGTTATCTCTTTGCCCGGAAAAACAACGGTTCCTTTATCCTCCGGATCGAGGATACGGATCAGGAGCGCTATGTCGAAGGCGCGACCCAGGTGATCTACGACACCCTGCGCGACTGCGGCATGAACTGGGACGAGGGCCCGGATGTCGGCGGTGAATACGGTCCCTATATCCAGAGCGAGCGCAAGGATCTCTATCTTCCCTATGCCCGGCAGCTGGTCGAAAGCGGTCATGCCTACTACTGCTTCTGCACGAAGGAGGAGCTGGAGGAGCGCCGCCAGGCCGCCGAGGCCCGGGGCGAGGTGTTCAAATATGACAAGCACTGTCTCCATCTGAGCAAGGAGGAAGTGCAGCGGAAGCTCGATGCCGGCGTTCCCTACGTCATCCGTCAGAACGCGCCGACCGAAGGCGAAACCAGCTATCACGACATCGTTTTCGGCGACATGACCTTCCCGAACGATTCCCTCGACGATATGGTGCTCATCAAGCAGGACGGCATGCCGACCTATAACTTTGCCAACGTGATCGACGATCACCTCATGGGCATCACCCATGTCATGCGCGGCATGGAGTACCTTTCCTCCACGCCGAAGTACAACCTGCTCTATCAAGCCTTCGGCTGGGAGATTCCCCAGTATATCCATATGCCCCCGGTCATGCGGGATGAGCATCACAAGCTGTCCAAGCGGGACGGCGACGCCTACTATTCCGACTTCATTGCCAAGGGCTACCTTTCCGAGGCGATCATCAATTACCTGGCGCTGGTCGGCTGGAATCCCGGCACGGAGCAGGAGTTCTTCTCCATGGACGAGCTGATCGAGGCCTTCGACGTCACCCGGATCAACAAGTCCCCGGGCATCTTCGATGTCAACAAGCTCACCTGGTTCAACGCGGAATACATCCGCCGGATGGATCCCGCCAGGTATCTGGAAATGGTGACGCCCTGGTTCGACCAGGTGCTGGCCGGCAAGGGCATCAACTATCCGCGCCTGGCCGAGCTCATGCAGGAGCGGACCGAGGTGTTCAACCAGGTTCCCGCCATGGTCGCCTTCCTGGGCGAGCTGCCGGATTATGACATCTCCCTGTATACCCATAAGAAGATGAAGACCGACGCGGCCATCTCCAAAGCCAATCTGGAAATGATCCGCCCGGTGCTCGAGGGCATCGGGGACTGGACGGAGCAGAACATCCATGATACGGTGATCCCCGCGATCGCCGCCGCCGGGCTGAAGAACGGCGCCGTGCTCTGGCCGCTCCGGATTGCGATTTCCGGCCTGGCCAGCACCCCCGGCGGAGCCATCGAAATCGCCTGGCTGCTGGGCAAGGAGGAGACCCTCCGCCGCGTGGACGACGGACTCCGCCGCCTCTCCTGACCGCCGGTCATAATTTACAGATTGTTCACAAGCGTCTCGTTGAACTTCCCCCTGGGTTCATGTATAATGATATCCGTTGGTACATCCGACGGATATCTTTTTTGCGGAGGATATAAGAAAATGAAGCGTATTTTATCTGTGCTGCTGGCGCTGGCCATGCTGCTGAGCGCCGCCCTTTCCCTGGCGGAAACCGCCGCGGAGGAAGCCCCGGCGGCCGAGCCCGTGGCCATCGACGCCACCCCGTCCGATACCGTGCTGGTCACGGTGAACGGCCAGGAAATTGCCGAAAATGCCGATGTGCTGCAGCTGTGGCTTGACAATATTCTGTCCCAGGTCACCGTCGAGGATGAATCGGATCTCCTGATGGTCCGCCAGTACGCGATGGCGAACGCGATCCGTTTCGTCCTGATCGACCAGAAGCTGACCGAGGCCGGCAAGGGCGTCACCGATGCGGATCTGGAAGCAGAAAAGGCGAATATCCAGGCCGACTGGGATGCCGCCGTCGAAGGCGTCATGGCGCAGGAATTCAGCATCACCGCGGATTCGACGGAAGAGGAAAAGACCGCCGCCCGCGCCGATGCGCTGAACTATATCGAAACGAATTTTGATTACACGGAAGAGAGCTTCATGGAGGAGAGCCTGAAGTATGCCCGGATGAATCTGCTCTTTACCCGGGCCATGGAAATGGCTTCCGAAGGTATCGAAGTGACCGATGCGGATGTCCAGAGCCACTTTGATGCCCTCGTTAACCAGGACAAGGAGACCTATCAGGACATCGCGACCTATGAGTTCTATACGCAGTATTACGGCCAGACCTCCATGTACATGCCGGAGGGATACCGGGGCATCACCCAAATCCTTCTCCCGGTGGATGAGGCGCTGCTGAAGGAGTGGCAGGATCTGAAGGCCCGCTTCGAGGAGCAGAGCGAAGCCGATTCTTCCGAGACCGTGGCTGAACCCGAAGCCACGGAGGAAGCGACCGCCGATCCCGATGCCACCGCGACTCCCGAACCGACGGCCACGCCCGAACCTGTGACCCAGGAAATGGTCGACGCGGCCCGTCAGGCGATTCTGGACAGCGTGGCCGATGTGGTGAAGGAAATTCAGGACAAGCTGGCCTCCGGCGCCTCCTTTGAGGATCTGATCCTGGAATACGGCACCGATCCGGGCATGCAGGACGATGCGACCCGGGCGGAAGGCTATCATGTGCATCCCGAAAGCATCCTCTTCGACACCGATTTCACCAATGGCGCCGCGGCCCTGGCCAGCGTCGGCGATATCAGCGATCCGATCGTTTCCCAGTTCGGCGTCCACATTCTGCACTATCTGAAGGATGTTCCCGGCGGCCCCGTGGAGCTGACTGACGCGCTGAAGGATGAGCTGCGCGCGGAGGTGCTGTCCACCATGCAGAACGATGCCTACTCCAAGCTGGTCGAGCAGTGGGTGGCCGAGGCGGAAATCACCTACACCGAAGCGGGCGAGCCCTGGAAGATGGATCCTGCCCTGTTCTCTCAGCCCGCGGGCGGAGAGGAATAAGCCGCAAAGAGCAAAGAAAAAGGAGCGTTCCGATAACGGTTCGCTCCTTTTCTTGTATCTGTTTTCTTTCCGTATCACTCCGCCGGGTCGGTTTTGAAACAGCAGTTACTTCCCGGAAACAGGCATCACGCCGACGTCCACGGAGGGGCAGCCGATCGAGCTGCCAGGAAAATCCAGATCGCTGCCCACGGCCCGGACGGACTTCAGCAGCTGATAGAAATTCCCTGCTACGGTGATGCGCTCCACCGGTTCCGCCTGCTTCCCGCCACGGACGACAAAGCCCTTGGACAGGAGCGAGAAATCGCCGCTGATCGGATTGGCGCCGGCATGCAGGCCGGATACATCCGTAATCAGCAGCCCGTCTCCCATCTCCTGCATGAGCTCCGCAAGCGTCTGCGTTCCGGGCTCGATATAGAAATTGCTCGGGGCGACGTGCATGCCGCCTGCGCGGCGGGCGTTGCCCGTTGTTTTCACGCCCTGCTTCCTGGCGGTTTTCCGGTTGTGCAGCAGCGTTTTCAGCACGCCCTTCTCCACAACGGCCTTGCGGAAGGTTGCGCTGCCTTCGCCGTCAAAGGCGGAAGTCGCCAGCCCGCCCCGGCGGAGCGGATCGTCCGTAATGGATACAAGGGGAGATGCGATCTCTTCCCCTTCCCGCCCGGCCAGCAGGGACATCTTCTGCTGGGCGTTCTCCGCGGAGAAAATGCCGGAGAAGGTCTGCAGAAGGCTCTGCATCGCGTCGTGCCGGAAGATGATCCGGTATTCTCCGGAGGTCACCGGCTCAGCGTGCAGCTGGGCGACTGTGTCAGCCGCTGCTTCCCTGCCCAGCTCCTCCGGATCCAGCTCCCGCAGCTTCCGGCCGTATTTCATTTTGAAGCCCGTCGCGGTGCTCTCACCGTCCTTCGCGATCGGCAGCGCATAGGCGACGAACAGCTTGCGGGTGCTGGACAGGTTCAGCCCGTAGGTATTCCGGATCATGGAATGGCTGACCTGCGTGCTGACGGATGCGCCCTCGGTCTGCGCGATGCGCGGATCCGCATCCTTCGCGGCTGCCTCCGCCTTCAGCGCCAGCTGCAGCTTCTCCTCCGCGGAAACGGAATCCAGATCGTCTTCCTCCGCCTCCACCTCCGGATAATGCTCATCTCCGGCAAAGATCTCATCCTGCTCCTCCGCCTCGTTGAGAAGGGCGGATTCCCTGACGGCGCGGATCATGTATTCGGCCGAGTCCTCGTCGAACGCTTCCGTTGAGGCAAAGCCCATCTTTCCGTCCACGCTGCCCCGCATGGACAGGCTGCAGGTGGATGAAACCTCATAGCTGTCGATCACGCCCCGCTGGGCTTTCGCGCTGAAGCTGTCATTGTCTTCATAATAGATTTCAGCCGGCCCGATCCCGTTCTTCCCTGCGGACTCCAGCAGCAGATCCATAAACTTACTGACTTCCATCTGTCCTGTCCTCCTTAACGTCCGCCAACGGTCAGGCTGGATACCCGGATCATCGGCTGACCCACGTTGACCGGAATGCTTCCGCTCATCGACCCGCACATGCCCTGGGCCTGTGTGCAGTTCCGGCCGACCCGGTCGATCTTCATAATCACGTCGCTGCCGCGGCCGATCAGGGAAGCGCCGCGCACCGGATGAACGATCTTTCCGTCCTTTACCCAGTACCCTTCGTTCACCGCGAAATTGAACTCACCGGTCGCCGGATTCACGGATCCGCCGCCCATGTATTTCGCGTACAGGCCTTCCTTCATTTCGGCGATCATCGCCTGCTCGTCATCCTCGCCGGCGGCGATATAGGTATTGCGCATCCGGGATGTCGGCGCCCAGGCATAGCTCTCCCGCCGGCCGGAGCCCGTCGGCGGCATGTTCATCCGCCGGCTGCCCAGCCTGTCGATCATATAGTTGACCAGCCGGCCGTGATCGATCAGAACCAGCCTGCCCGTCGGCATGCCTTCGTCGTCGACATGGGTGCTGCCCCACTCGTTGACGATCGTGCCGTCGTCAATCGCCGTCACGCAGGGAGCTGCAATCATTTCCCCCAGCCTTCCGGAAAACTCGCTGATGCCGTAGGCGACGCTCGTCGCCTCCAGGCTGTGCCCGCAGGCCTCATGGAAGATTACGCCGCCGAACCCGTTGTCAATCACCACCGGGAAGACGCCCGCGGGGCACACCGGCGCATGCAGCATGGTCACCGCCTGGCGCGCGGCCTCCCTGCCACAATACGCCGCGTCGATCCGGCCGTCAAAAGCCTCAAAGCCCATCAGGCCGCCGGGGCTCATGCTGCCGGACTGGTTTTCCTTTCCGTCCGTCGCCACGGCGTTGACCGCCATGCGCGTGTAAACCCGCCGGTCCGTGACGAAGGTGCCCTCCGTGTTGCAGATCAGCACATCCTGCACCCGGTCCATATATCGGACCTGCACCTGGGCAATCTCATCGGAATACTTCCGTGCCGCGGCGTCCGCCTCGCGCAGCTTTTCCGCCTTTCTGGCAGCGGGAACATCCGTCGGCAGCAGCCGGATCTCCTCCGGCTTTTCCGCGTGTGTCACGGCAAAGGGAGCCACCGTGCAGCCCTTTCCCTGATTGACTGCCGCCGCGGCCTTCTCCGCGCAGGCGAGCAGGCCTTCCCGGCTCGTATCGTTCGTATAGACATACACCGCCTGGTTCCCCACGAAAACGCGGATGCCCGCCCCGTGGGTCCGGCCGGAATTCACCGTTTCTATTTTCCCGGATTTCAGCACGATGTTCTGGGCTGTCTGATCCTCCAGATAGATTTCGCCAAAGTCCGCACCCGTCGCTGTCGCCCGGGCCAGCACTTCTTCCGCCACTTGCGTCTGCAGCAAAAAGATCTCTCCCTTCATGAAAACCTGAGAATGTATTACGCCGGCGTATCCAGGCGCTGCCGCGCCACCAGATCCGCAAAATAGCCCTTTCGTTCAATCAGTTCGTCATAGGTGCCTTCCTCCACGATGGCCCCCTGGTCCATGACCAGAATCCGGTCGCAGTTCCGGATGGTGGACAGCCGGTGCGCGATCACGATCCGGGTGCACTTGAGCCGGTCCAGCGCATCGGACACCTGCTTCTGGGTCTTGTTGTCCAGCGCGCTGGTCGCCTCGTCAAA
>CAMOYA010000090.1 GCA_946629635.1 uncultured Clostridia bacterium | reverse complement strand
TTTTTTGACGATGGTCAGAATGTTCTGACCATCTTTGTATTCATAGCGGACGTCGTCCATGCTCTTTTTGACCATGAAGATACCGAGACCGCCGATCTGGCGATCCTTGGCGGCGAGGGTGACATCCGGATCCTCCTTGGCCAGGGGGTTATAGGGGATACCGCTGTCAATGAAGGTGATTTCGACTGCGCGGGCGGACGGATCGATGGCCAGCAGGATATCCGCGAAGCCTTCGCTGTCCGGATAGGCATAGCTGGCGATATTGATGAAGATCTCCTCCACCGCAATATCCAGCTGCGTCTGCGCCCTGACGGATACTTCAGCCTTCTCCAGCTCCGCATCGACGAAGGCCAGCACCTCCACAAGCTTTTCCTTTCTGGCTTCAATCCTCACCGGAACTCCCCCCAACTTATCGCGCTGCCCGATTGCTGTACTTCTATTATCATACCAAAAACTGAAGAGGGCTTCAAGTTAAATATCATATTATTGGGGTAAATCCGGAAAATGGGTTTTAAATCCGGAACGTTTCGGATATAATCGGACGGGATGATTCGGAGGAAGGAGCGGAAGAACAATGAAGGATGAACCGCTGGAGCTGGACGATCTGGATGAGATCGATCCGGAGGAGATGGAGGACGCGGAGGAGCTGGAATCGCTGCTGGAACGGCTGGAAGTGCTCTATGACGAGCTGAACGGGATGGAGCCGGAGGACGAGGAAAGCGACGAGTACGAGGAATGGCTGGAGCAGATGGAGGACCTGGATTCCCTGATGGACGATGTTCGGGACAGGATTGACGAATTGCGCTGAAACGCTTGACGGAAAACGCCGGAAAATGATATGATTCGGGTACAGAAGTAAACCAAAAAGGAGCGGCGCACCATGGCAAAGAAGCTGGAAGATTATGTAGTGACCATTCCTGATTTTCCGGAACCGGGGATCATGTTCCGGGATATTACCTCCGTGATTCAGGATCCGGACGGGCTGAAGCTGGCGATTGACGGGCTGGTGGACGCGCTGAAGGATGTGGATTATGACCTGGTGCTGGGGCCGGAGTCCCGCGGGTTCATCTTCGGCGTGCCGGTGGCCTATGCGATGGGCAAGGGCTTCGTGCCTGTCCGGAAAAAGGGCAAGCTGCCGCGGGAAACGGTGAGCATGAAGTATGACCTGGAATACGGGCAGGCAGAGGTCGAAATCCATAAGGATGCCATCAAGCCGGGACAGAAGGTGGTCGTTGTGGATGACCTGATCGCCACCGGCGGATCGGCGGAGGCTGCCGTCAAGCTGGCGGAGATGCTGGGGGGCGAGGTCGTCAAGATGGTGTTTGTGATGGAACTGGCCGGGCTGAAGGGCCGGGAGAAGCTGGCCGGGAAGAACGTTGAATCCCTGATCGTATACGACGGCAAATAAAAAAGAAGGCTCCGGCCTTCTTTTTTTGCGCCTGCTCAGTCAAAGACGATGGAATTCATGATGGCGTCCACCGCACGGAGCGCCTTTTTTTCATCCCCGCGCCAGAGAAAGTAGACGGACACATTGTCCGAATCCATCAGCCAGGAGTACATCTGGTAATCCCCGTCGTCATCCCGGCCACGGACATAGAGCATATCCACGCCGCCGATCTGCACGCTGCCATAATCCAGCTCATCCCCGGTCAGAATCTGGAACAGATCGTTTCCGGCGTTCCGACCGACGAAGGAAACATAGACGGCGAGGTCCATGCTCTGGTCCGCCATGTGCAGCACCAGCTCCGGTTCATCCGGCGAGCCGGGGAGCAGCAGATAGCTGTCCGGCACCTCCAGGGTCATGCCCGCTTCCGGACAGGAAACCGTCTGGGCGGAGGCGAAGACGGGGAGCAGGAGCAGGAGAAGAATCGCAGAAATCCGTTTGATCATGAGCTTTACCTCCGGATCATCATTTGACACAAAGCGGAAACGGAACGGGTGAATGTTCCGATCCAACCATACAACGAGGCAGGGAATGATTCTGTTCCGGAAAAACAGGATTTTTCTGAAACAGTTTTTTGGGGCAGGAGGGTACGAAGGACGGGAAATGATTGTTTTCATGATGTTCATGAAAGCACGAAAATGAAAAAACAGGATAGCTTTTCAATGGGGAATCTGGTATGATAGAAGGGAATATAGGTAATCTGTTTCAGAACGGAATCCGGTGGGCTGTGATTTGTTTGCGTTCCCGGATGACATGACGGACAGGAGGTCTGAAGCGGGAAATGAACAGCATCAGAAAAACGCGCAGGCGGCTTTATTCTGTCGGGATGATGGCGCTGATTCTGGCCTGCCTCTGCATCATGGGGAGCATGGCGGAGGAGGCTCCGGAGTATACGGAGAATGCGCTGAACTATGTGGAAAACTCGATGGACGTGAGCCAGGGCATTCCGGACAACGCCATCGGGGTGCTGCTGCGGATCCGGAGAAACGGCGTTTTGCGGGTCGCGACGGAGCCGTACTTCGCGCCGCAGGAGTTTATTGATCCCGCGCTGGACGGGCAGGACCAATACCAGGGGGCAGACATGGAGCTGGCCCGCCTGATTGCGGAAAGGATGGGCGTGGAGCTTTCGATCGTGCCGATGGGCTTTGCGGACGTGCTGACGGCGGTGGCGGAGGATCAGTGCGATCTGGCGATCTCCGCGCTGTCATTCACGCCGGGACGGGCGGCGTCCAACGAGATGTCCAAGGGATACTATTTCGCAGACGTACCCCGGTGCTCGATCCTGATCCGCGAGGCCGATGCCGGAGAGATCAATTCGATTGACAGCCTGGCCCAGAAGATCCTCATCGCCCAGCAGGGATCCGTACAGGAAACGATGATGATCGGCAACATCATGCACTACCAGGAATTTCGCCGGGTATCGACGACCCGGATGATCTATACTGCCATTGAAAAGGGCGAGGCGGACGCCGGGGCGGTCGACAGGGATACCGCGCTCGAATATATCTCCCGGAATCCGCAGTGCGGACTGACGCTGGCGGAGGGGATCGAGTTCGCGCTGGATGATCAGTACCGGGGAGACCGGATCGCTGCCAAAAAGGACGAGCTGCAGCTGATGTATTTCGTCAACGGCGTGATCGACGAGGTGCTGGAAAAGAATCTGTATACCGAATGGATCGAGAAGGCCCGTGCCCGGGCGAATGAACTGGGACTGTAGAAGCGGGCCAAACCGCAGATACAGGACGAACGGAAAACGGGAAAAGACCGAAGGGGGTACGCGGCGTGAAGAAATGGAGCCTGCCGGTATTCTGCATACTGGTGCTGCTGTGTCTGGGAATCAACTATCTGATGAGCAGCCTGGCATATCAATGGGGGCTGCCGGTGTGGCTGGACAGCATCGGGACGGTTGCGGCCGCCTACATGGGCGGGCCGTTCATCGGCGCGGCGGTCGGCGTGACCACCAATCTGCTCCTGTATGTCATCAGCGGGGACAGCTGGATCTACGCGGTGGTCAGCCTCTGGATCGGCCTGGCTGTCGGGTTCACGTCCGTGAAGAAGCACCGGAGGATGACGCTGTTTGAAGCCATGACCCTCAGCGGCGCGGTGGCCGTGGGATGTACGGTGCTCGCCGTGCCGCTCAGCATCCATATCAATCAGGGAAGCACCGGCAATCCATGGGGGGACGCGGTGATCAGCTTCCTGCAGGAAAGCGGTTTTTCCAGAATGCCGTCGCTGGTGATCGGGCAGCTGTATGTGGAGCTGCTGGACAAGGTGGCCATCACGCTGCTGGTATATCTGGTGGCGCTGGTATTTATCCGGAGGCAGGACAGGAAGGAACGGGAGCGGGAAGCCGCGGCCAGGGAAGCGGAGAAGGAAAGCGAGGTTCCGAGCTTCAACCCGGAGAGCAGCGCGGAGAGCGGTACCGGCGCGGCAAAGGCGCTGGCCGTGCTGCTGGCGGCCGGGCTGTGCCTGGGTGGAGAGCTGGCTGCGCCGGCCCGGGCGGAGGACGCGACGCGCTACACGGACTATGTCCAGACGATCTATTCCAGCCAGAACGGGCTGCCATGCGGCGAAGCCAACGATATTGCCCAGACGACGGACGGTATCCTGTGGATCGGCACGTATGCCGGGCTTTACCGCTATAACGGGCGGGACTTCAAATGGATGGACAGCTATGATTCCGTCCGGAACGTGAACTGCCTGTATGTGGACGAGGAAGGCCGCCTGTGGATCGGCACGAACGACAACGGCCTGTCCATCGTGATCAACGAGCAGATTGCCAACGTGATCGACCAGGCGGGCGGCCTGCCCAGCAACTCGGTTCGGTCCATCATCCGCAGCTCGGACGGTTATTACTATATCGGTACCACGAGCAGCATGCAGGTGCTGACGCTCAACAGCGGACTGAAGCGGGTCAACACGCTGGGTGAAATCTATTATGCCGACCGCTCCGCGGCGGACAGCGACGGGCACGTGGCCACGGTGACGAACGCCGGCGTGCTGTTCCTGCTGGAAAAGGGACGGGTGCTGGCATCCCGGCAGATGACGGACGGGAAAACCGTCTTCAAGAGCTGCTATTTCAACAAGAAGGGTCAGCTGCTGGCGGCGACCACGGGCAACGCGATCCACGTATATGACATCAGCCAGGGCTGGTTCGAGGAAGTGGACGTGCTGTCCACCGGGGTGCTGAGCTCCATCAAGGACATGCTGGAAATGGAAACCGGCGAGCTGCTGATCACCGCGGACAACGGGGTCGGCTATATCGGCGACGACGGGCAGTTCGTGCTGATCAACACGAACGAATTCAACAATTCCATTGACAGCGTGCTGGTGGACTACCAGGGGAACATGTGGTTCACGTCCTCCCGGCTGGGCCTTTTGCGGATGGCGCCATCGGATTTCCGGGATATCTACAGCACCGCCGGGATGGAAAACCGGGTGGTCAACACGATCACGCAGTGGCAGAACATATACTATATCGGCACGGACAAGGGTCTGGACGCGGTGGATTCGACCGGGTGCTATGAGGTGACCAACGCGCTGACGGAGCAGCTGGAGGGCACGCGCATCCGCTGCATGATCACGGACAGCGAGGATCACCTGTGGATCTGCACCTATGGAAGCGGGCTGCTGGAGGTGGAAGCGGACGGAACGCAGCACGTGTATGACGCCCAGAACGGCGGATTCGGCAACCGCGCCAGGGTCGTGCGTCAGCTTTCGGACGGAACGATCGTGGCGGCGGGGGATACGGATCTCGTCTTCATCCGGAATCATCAGGTCGAGGGGACGGTTCAGTACACGGAGGGCCAGATCAGCTCCATGATCCTGACGCTGACGGAGATGGAGGATGGACGGCTGCTGGCCGGCACGGACGGAAACGGCATCGCCGTGCTGGAAAACGAACAGGTAGCCCGGATGCTGACAAGGGAGGACGGACTGAGCTCCGAGGTGATTCTCCGAACCGTTCCGGACCCCAAGGGCGGCGGCGTTTTTGTGGTGACCAGCAACGGGCTTTGCTACATGGAGAAGGACGAAACGGTCCGCCCGCTGAGCAATTTCCCGTATTTCAACAACTATGACATCTGGATTCAGGGAACGGATACGCTCTATGTCATGTCCAGCGCGGGCATCTATGTGGTGGACCGGGCGGAGCTGCTGAGCGGGAAGAGCGATCTGGGATACGAGCTGCTGAATACCCGCATGGGTCTGAACAGTTCGCTGACCGCCAATTCCTGGACCTGGTTCAACGGGCAGACGCGGGAGCTTTTCCTGGCCTGTGATACGGGCGTTTTCGTGATCGATACGGACAAGGTGGAATCCGGCAAGCAGACCTACCGGATGAGCGTACCGAGCGCCCGGCTGGACGGGCAGGTGCACCGGGTGGAGCGGAACACGCCCATCCGGATCGCCCGGGGCAGCAGCAAGCTGGAGCTGTTCCCGGAAATCGTCAACTATACGATTCAGGAGCCCTATGTCGGGTACAAGCTGGAAGGGTTTGATCCGGACTGGATCATCCTGCCCCAGTCGGAGCTGGGCACCATTACCTACACCAACCTGCCGACGGGAGAGTATACCTTCCGGCTGGGTGTGTTCGACAACAGCCAGGAGTATGTTCTGGCGGAGCGCGGCTATTCCATCATCAAGGAGCGGGAGCTGCAGGACAGTCCGTGGTTCGTGGTTTACATGCTGCTGATTCCGATGCTGACGGTCGGCTGGGTAACCTGGCTGCTGGTCAACCGGCGGGAGCAGCGGATTCAGCGGGAACTGGAAGAAGCGAACCGGCAGGTCGAGATGGGCCGGCAGACCGTGATCGCTGTCGCCCGCGCGGTGGACGCCAAGGATCCCAGAACCGGCGGCCACAGCCAGCGCGTCGCCCAGTATTCCCGACAGATTGCCAAGGCATGCGGCATGGATGAGAAGGCCTGTCAGGAGATCGAATGGGCTGCAAGCCTGCATGATATCGGCAAGATCGGTATTCCGGACAACATTCTGAACAAGGACTCCCGGCTGACGGACGAGGAATACGCCATCATGAAGTCCCATACGACCAAGGGCGCGGAGATTCTGAAGGACTTCACGCTGCTGGATCACGTGATCGAGGGCGCGGAGTTCCACCATGAGCGGGTGGACGGACGCGGCTATCCGAAGGGGCTGAAGGGCGAGGAAATTCCGCTGTTCGCCCGGATCATCGGCGTCGCGGATGCCTTTGACGCCATGACCGCCAACCGCGTTTACCGGAAGCAGATGGACATCGGCTACGTGCTGGGCGAGCTGGAAAA
>CAMOYA010000089.1 GCA_946629635.1 uncultured Clostridia bacterium | reverse complement strand
CTACCGACTGAGCCATGCCACCGGAACAAAAGATAGTATATCACAGCATACGGGGGTTGGTCAAGTGTATTTTTATGACGGCCTTGACAGCATACAGCGCATCAGAATACAATATTTCATGTTCACCCAGAAAGACAGTGGGAGCAGAGTATGAGAGAAGAGATCGGAAGAACCCTGGAAGCCCTGAACAACATTTCTCTGGATTGCTTATCAAAAGATCAGATGAACCGGCGGTCTCCTGCATGTCCTCCTCCGGATCGGCGGGAGGTCGTTCGAGTGATCAAGGATTTTCAGGCGCTGCTGTTTCCAATGTGCTTTCGTCGGGAAAATCCGGAAATGGAGGACAGGGAGCTGCTGGAACGTGGGATTGGGCGGCTGAAGAACCAGCTGATTGTCGCGCTGTGCTTTCAGTCGGCCTGCCCGGAGGACGCCGAGAAGGAAGCCGGGCGGATCTGCGGGACGTTTATGGAGCGGTTGGCCGGCATCAAGGGGATGCTGATCAAGGATGTGGAGGCACTGTACGAGGGGGATCCGGCAGCGAGAAGCCGGGAAGAAGTCATGATCGCTTATCCCGGGTTCTACGCCATATCCATCTATCGGCTGGCGCATGAGCTGTTTCAGCTGAATGCCCCGCTGATTCCGCGTATCATGACGGAATTTGCGCATGAAAAAACAGGAATCGATATCCATCCCGGCGCGAAGATCGGTGAATACTTTTTTATTGATCATGGAACCGGCATCGTCATCGGGGAAACCACGGTGATCGGCGAGCATGTCAAATTGTATCAGGGTGTGACGCTTGGCGCAAAGAGCTTTGAACTGGATGAAGAAGGCAATCCGGTCAAGGGTATCAAACGTCATCCGAACATCGGTAACCATGTGGTGATTTATGCCAATGCGACAATTCTCGGAGGACGGACGACCATCGGCGACGGATGCGTGATCGGCGGAAACACGTGGCTGACGCATTCCATCCCGGCCGGACAGACGGTATCCTATATGTCCGACGGACAGGAAATGCGGACCGGCGACAATCATGGAAACGGGGAGAAAAAGAAATGAAGCGAGTGATCAGTGCGATACTGCTGATGGTGATGATCTGCTGTCTGGGCTGCGCCAGTGCGGAGCAGACGGCAACGGGACTGGAAAAATTTTCGGTTCGGAACGGCAGCCGGGAAAGCCGGAAGATCGCCATTACCATGGATGATGTGAACGAACGGGAATGGGTCTGGAAAGCGGTGGAGCTCTGCAGGGAATATGGAGTCACCATGACGTTCTTTCCGAACGGATACAACATGCATGAGGAGGACCGGGAAGGCTGGCTCGATGTGATCGATGCCGGATGCGAAATCGCCAGCCATGGCCAGACGCACCAGAACATGAAGAATTTCACCGCGTGGAACGTGGTGTGGACGCTGATGATGTTTCAGGAAAATCTGGATGCTGCGCTGGGCTTTCATTATCCGGTCCGGTGGTATCGGCCCCCATTTGGGAACATCGCGGACGCTGACGGAAATACCCGGGAACATACGACCGCCATCCGCAAGTGCGGATATGACCATGTGATCCTGTGGGACGTCAGCGAAACGGATCCGGAGAAGGCGCTCCGCAAGGTGCAGAACGGCAGCATCCTGCTGTTTCATGCGAGAAAACGGGATTATCTCTGCATCGAGGCCATGCTGCCGAAGCTGCTGGAGGAAGGATACGAGCCTGTGACGGTCAGCGAGCTTTTCGGGATGGAGCTTCCGGAGCCGGGCGGAGATCCATATATCTATGACAAGAATCAGTTCAGGCAGAAATCAAACTGAGGGAATGCAGGAAGGAAACGGGTATGATCAGAAGGGTAATGGCCATATTGTTGGCCGTATGGATGCTCTTTTCATATGCGATGGGCGAGGGGGAGCTGCTGCGCGGATATGATGCAAAGGAAGGATATGTTTACGTCGCCTTTGGCAGCTATCCGCAGGTGATTGAAGGCGGAGATCCCCTGGACGGAAACCAGACATGGACATGGAGAGCTGCCCATCAGGCCGCCGAAAAGGAAAAGAAAAAAACGGGAACGGAATATGACCCGGGCGAGGTGACGCCTACTCCCATTCTCTGGCGGGTGATCTCGGCGGAAAACGGACAGGCGCTCCTGATGAGCGAGTATATTCTTTTCGCGTCGACCATGCATCCAAGCACCGGAGAATACAGAAAGGTGGGGGCCGACTTCGGCGCCACCGGTCTGAGCGCGAAACTGAACGGAGAGTTCGCGGAAACGGCTTTTTCTGAGAAGGAACTGAACTGTATGGTTCCGCTTGAGACGTTTGGAAAGGTTTTTATTCCGGACTCAAAAATCCTGAAAGACAAGACGCTTGGGTTTGGGACCAACAAGTCGCGCCTGGCCTGGGCAACGGAATATGCCATCCGCGTGACCGGCGCATACGTTTACCAGCCATTCAACGGAAACCATACGCCGTACTGGCTTCGGGAACAGTCTGAGAATCAGAAAACGCACGCGCGGTCCATCAAGAAGGACGGAAGCATCGGAAAACTTGGCGCAACAGGCGATGATATGGGGGCGAGACCCATGATCATACTGGAGATGGACCGGATTATGATCGATGGCGGAGAAGGAACCATCGGCAATCCTTATGCGATTCGGGTGAAAGAACAGTAAAAGCTTCCGGATGGATGAAATGATCTCTCAGGTCCAGCAGCCGTCAAAGCGAATGATTTCACCGTTCAGATACTCCGGCATTTCCAGAATCCGCAGGGCGGCATCCGCCGCTTCTTCCGGTGAAACGATATATCCCGCGGGAATCTCACTGATGATTTCCGCGGTTTCTTTTTCGGAAAGATGACTGTTCATCCGGGTGCTGACGATTCCCAGCGCCAGGGCGTTGACCCGGATATGGGACGGAGCCAGTTCACGGGCAAGCGCCTGGGTGAACGCATTGACTCCGCCCTTGGCTGCGCTGTAGGCCACTTCGCATGATGCACCTTTGAGGCCCCAGACGGAGGAAATGTTCAGGATGGTTCCGCCCCCCCGGCTGACCATATCCGGAACGAAGGTGTGGCAGGTGTTATAGAGGGAGGTCAGATTGGTGCGGATCACCAGATCCCATTCCTCCGGGGGCATATCCGTCAGCAGGCCGATCCGGGAAACGGCCGCGTTGTTGACCAGCACATCGACCGGGCCAAAGGCCTTCCGCAGGGTGCGGACATAACTGAGATCCCCCACGTCGCCGAGGGAAGAAAAACAAAGAAGATCCCCCGCCGCGGATACCCGGCGGGAGGTCTCTTCCAGCGCGGCGGCATCATGGCCGCCGTTGAGAATGATCTTATTGAATTTTCCGGAGCGGGCGCAGGCGAGGGCGATGGCCCGGCCGACCCCCGAGGATGCTCCGGTGATCAGAATGGTACGCATCAGTATTCAAATACGGTAATCACTCCGCCCATATTATCCAGAGAGGAAACATGGGAACGGGCATTGCGGGTCAGCTGGATATCGAAGGACGGTGCATCGCCGACATACTGACGGTATACCTCATATTTCAGCACACCGTCCACAAACAGCGCGACATGCGGATGCTCCTGCAGATACTCAACATATTCTTCCATGCACATATCCAGATGGCGCATCAGGGCGGCGTTCCCCTTGCCGACGTAGCGGTAAAGGCTCATCTTCAGGGAGACACCCGTCTTGAAGCTCTTGTCCTGCGTGGTAGGAAGCGGCCATTCGGATTCCGGGAAACGGAAAACCAGACCGTACTTCCAGCAGTTTTCATTCATCCAGGCGGCCTGCGGCGTGGTGGAGTATTTCGGCGCGCCGACTTCGGCGTCATTCTTGTCATAGAGCCGGAGCGTGAAGGAAAGACCGGAGTTATACTCACTGGTGCCGGGATAATTGACTTCCTTCCGGGCGGCTTCAATCAGCGCCTCGCCGGAGTATTTGCCGGAAAGGCTGGTCACCCGCTTCTGGAACAGCGCGTTCTGGTCGTCCCAGGAACGGTAACCCTCGTCGATAATATAGTGAAGCATGTTCTCCGCCTTGGCTGCGTTCACCGCTTCCAGCAGCGCGTCTGCCGCGACGGGGAAAAGCTTGACATTGTAATCCTTGACCTGCACCTTATCATTGCCGCCCAGATACCGGCCAACGCTGACGATGGCGGTATCGCTGAAATCCTCCGGACGGGAATGCCACTGATTGATCAGGAGCATGCCGTTATACATCACGTCCTGACGGGTTTTGGTTTCAGCGGTCGGATTCTCCAGAGGATAATTGGTCAGATCGATGAGATCCCAGCCCTCGCTTTTGTGCTCCGGCCAGGAAGGGTTCGCCGGCTGGGCGGCCTGATTCTCCAGCTCCAGGATCGCGGCACGGTAGGCGGCCTCCGTTTCCTGATTCCGCTGGGCGACTTCAGCCTGACGCTTCTGCAGATCCGTTGTTGCAGCCTTGCGGATCGGATCGGTCACCATCGGGCGGTACAGAAAACAGCCTGCCGCCAGCGCCGCGATGATCAGCGCCAGCACCAGCACAATCGGTACGGCCTTGCTTTTTTTCCTGTTCCTGCTCATCCTTCAAACACCTGCCTTAAAAACATGCTTCGACAAAGGTTTGTTTCAGTTTACAAAAGCATTTCCTACATAATTTCGTCACACAATATTAAGAATCCTGCAATCTGTTCAAATTTTTACATTCTTTCGGGCGCTTCGATGCCGATCAGGTACAGCCCGGTCCGGATGACCTGACGCGTGGCGTCGGTCAGCGCGATGCGGGCGGCGGCCTGCGCCGGTTCTCCGTCGAGAATCCGATGCTCGTAATAGTACTTGTTGAAAGCCTGCGCGATATCCGTTACGGCGCGGGTGATCATACTGGGCTCATATTTGTCCGCGGCATCGAGAATCACATCCGGGAAGCGGGAAAGAAGACGGAGCAGGGACTGCGCCTCGTCGTCCGTGAGGGCGGACCAGTCCGGCTCCGCGCCGGGGAGTTCCGCGGCCCGGCGCAGCAGGCTGCAGCAGCGGGCATGGGTATACTGGACATAGGGGCCGCTTTCCCCGTCAAAGTTCAGCGCACGGTCCCAGCGGAAATCGATATCCTTGATCCGGTTGTTGGACAGGTCCGTATAGATCACGGCGCCGACGCCGACCTGGCGGGCGATGGTCTCCTTGTTTTCCAGGTTCGGAGATTTCTCCTCCATGATGGCGAGCGCCTTTTCAACCGCCTGGTTCAGCAGGTCTTCCAGATGAACGGTTTTTCCCTTTCGGGTGGACAGCGCTTCGCCCTCGAAGCTGACCATGCCGAAGGCCACGTGAACGCAGTCCTTCGCCCATGGATATCCCATCTTCTCCAGCACGCGGAAGACCTGACGGAAATGCAGATCCTGCTGATAGGCAACGACATAGAGGCATTTGTCAAAATGATAGGTGTTCTGACGGTAAATGGCCGCGGTGATGTCGCGGGTAGCATAGATGGTCGCTCCGTCCTTCTTGATGATCAGGCAGGGCGGCATGTTGTCCTCCTCCAGATCCACGACCTGGGCGCCTTCGCTTTCGACGAGGAGGCCCTTGTCCCGCAGCTCCTGAATGACGGGTGCCATTTTGTCGATATAGAAGCTCTCACCGGCATAGCTGTCGAAGGAAACGCCCAGGATATCATATACCCGGGCAGCGTCCCGCAGGGTAATATCCTTGAACCAGGAGAAGATCGCCAGGGCCTCCTCGTCGCCGTCCTCGATCTTTTTGAACCAGGCCCGGCCTTCATCCTCCAGGGAAGGGTCTTTTTCCGCCTCGGCATGGAAACGGACATAGAGCGCTTCGAGCGCGGCAACGCCGCCCTGCTCGACCTCCTCCTTCGATCCCCACTTCTGATAGGCGCAGATCATCTTTCCGAACTGGGTTCCCCAGTCGCCGAGGTGGTTGATGCCCACGGTTGTATATCCGAGAAAATCGAAGATCCGCTTCAGGCTGTGACCGATCATGGTGGTGGAAAGATGGCCGATATGGAAGCGCTTGGCGATATTGATGGACGAATAATCCAGACAGATGGTCTTTCCCTTTCCGATGTCCGAAGCGCCATACCTGTCACCGGCGGACCGGAGGGCGGCCATCGTGGTGGCGGCAAAATTGGCCCGGTTCAGAAAGAAATTCAGATATCCATTGACGGCGCGGACAGAAGCCACCTCGTCATGGCTCCATGCCTGGCACAGGGATTCAGCGATCTTCGGAGGAGCCATCCGCAGCGGCTTTGCCAGCCGGAAGCAGGGAAAGGCATAGTCCCCCAGCGCAGGATCCGGAGGAACGGCCAGCAGACCTTTCAGCTCCGCCGCCTCAGGCAGACCCTCCACATCAGGCCACAGGGTATGCATACAATCTGCCGCCAGGGCGGCAATCTGCGTCATGGTATCCATTCGTTACGTCCTTTCCTTTCGAATCCGTGGAATTCATTGCGATAAATCATCGATATCATATCATATTATATCGAAAAAAGGCAAATGGATTCATTGACATCCGGGAAGCGAGAGAATATAATGATGTAACTGAGGCTAATTGCTTTTTTTCGCGCGCTTTTCCGCGCTGAAGGGAAGGACTTCTCAGGGGCGGTTTCCGCCCGGCCAATCAAATCAGGAGGTAAAGTCATGTCCATCAAACTGACAATCGACGGCAACACCGCCGTCAGCCACGTTGCGTACGCGTTCAGCGATGTGGCCGCGATCTATCCCATCACCCCTTCTTCCCCCATGGCGGAAGTGGCGGACGAGTGGGCCGCTCATGACCGGAAGAATCTGTTCGGGCAGACCGTTCGCATCGCTGAGATGCAGAGCGAAGCCGGCGCTGCCGGTGCTGTTCACGGATCCCTTTCCGCCGGCGCGCTGACCACCACGTTCACCGCCTCTCAGGGCCTGCTGCTGATGATCCCCAATATGTACAAGATCGCCGGCGA
>CAMOYA010000088.1 GCA_946629635.1 uncultured Clostridia bacterium | reverse complement strand
AATGCTGTTGGCGGCATTGACGATCAGAAGAAGGATCTGATATGGGAGAAGCTTGAAAAAGAGTCCGCTCAGGAGCCGGTATTCGGATGAATAGGCTTTCATGTGGGTCTCCTTTCAGTTCATGTGGGCTTGCTTTCCTTAATGATTTGAATCTTTGAGTGTCTTCCTGGTCCTGTATCGGAGGCCGAAGACGAGGGCCAGGGCCGCGACGGCGGCATAGGCCATGGCGCCGATCGGCAGCGCTCCGGGCAGCAGCATCTGCTCCGCCACGATCGGGGCGAAGGTCAGCAGCACGTAGGACAGCTCCGCGGAGATGAGCAGGGCGGAGCCCTCATCGACCTCCCTCCGGACGACCTTCAGGTGCAGGAACAGATCGGTGGTCAGCGGAGTGGTGAATCCGTCCAGGAAGCCCAGAATCAGGCTGGCCACCAGGATCGTCAGGATGATGGGCGGCACATTCAGCAGGAATACCGCAGCCGCCGTCAGGCCGAAGGCCAGAGCGATGCTCGGACCGATGCCCAGGCGTTTCCGGGCGACAGAAACCAGCGCCGGGCCGATATACACGCCCGCCAGGCCATTGACGATATAGCAGTAGCTCAGCATCATGAAGGGGACGCCCTGGGTCTGAACAACCGCGGGAATCAGGGTCATGTACAGCATGACGCCGATATTCAGCGGAAGGCTGATGACCAGGATATACAGGAGCATCTCCGGGCTGCGGAACAGGCGGACCACGTTCCGGAAGCCGAACTTCCGTGCCGGCTTCTCCGCGCTTCTTTCCGTCAGCTGCTTCCACGGCACCAGCAGCACCGTCAGCACCAGATAAAGGATGAACAGGAAGGCGGAAATCAGGAAGGTCATTTCATAACCGGCGCTGCCGGAAAGAATTGCGCCCAGACCCGCACCGCAGATGGAGCCCGCCATGATGCCGGCGTTCTCCTGAACGATGTTCCGGCTCCGTCCGGCTTCCGTCTCATATCCGTTGACGAGGATGCCATTGGCAACCTGCTTGAAGCCCGCGTAGGCGATGCCTGCCAGCGCCCGGCAGATAATGATCGTCATCGCCCCGCTGACCGCGAAGGACGTCACGTTGCAGGCGATCATCAGGGCGGCGGATGCGTACAGCACCGGGCGGATCTTCCATTTCCGGACCAGCCGGGGCAGGAAAACCATCGCCAGGATCTGCGTGATCCCCTCCACCGTCAGCGGCAGCGCCGCCGTCATGCCGACCGACAGGCCGAACAGGCTTTCTCCCCTGGCCCGGATCATCATGGCGGCATAGGGAACGCACATGTATTCCGCCGTCGCATAGAGAAAGCTGGTAAAGCGAAGGGTCAGGCCCATCCGACGCTCATAGCGCTCAACGGTCTGCTCCTTCCGCGCCTCCTGGCGGAGAATCAGCAGATCCATCAGCGTGTTGAATTCAAAGAGGAAGAGGAGCAGGATCGCCATGGACGACAGCAGCACAAGCAGAATATCCCGGATCTGCCGCTGGATCGCGTTCTGGGAGATCTCCGCCTCCAGCACGATCGGCGCGGAGCTCCCCTTCTTCGGCAGGAATGAATAGCTGACCAGATTCGTGTTCTCCCCGGAATGCTGCACATCGAACAGCTTTTCCGAGAGGTTCAGGGAACGGATGTTCTTCTGGTTTTCCAGCTGATGCTGAAGATAGTCGTTCAGATCCGGAATTTCCCGCAGATCGACGCCCTGATCGCCGACCCGTTCGATCTGCTGCCCGATATAGTTCAGGGAGTTCTGCACCGAACCGTGGATCCGGCTGACATAGTCCGCCTGATAGATATACAGGGAAACGCCCGAGATCGCCAGGATGCCGACCGTCATCAGGATCGCTCCCTGGGTTTTCATCTGGCGGGATGTAAACTGGATTTTCTGCCGTTCCCGGTATTTCCGGAGGCTGTTCATCCAGAGCACCATGGCCACGATCAGCACCGCGGTAAGCAGAACGGCAAAGACTGCCAGACGGCCCTTCAGGGCGTCAAAGCTTTCCTGAAATATGTTTTCCGTAAAGAGGCTGCCGAAGAAGCCAACCGTTTCACCGTCCTCAAGGATCGGCGAAAAGACCGCGCGCAGGCCGCGCGCATTTGTGCTGCCGCCGTTTTCCTGCTGCAGCGTCGGCAGCGCGAGCCGGAAGGTATCGGATGCGAGATACGCCTCCGGTGTCACCGAATGGCTCCATTCGCCCGCCATCCCGTACAGCAGCCGGCCGTCGCGGGTGATGATAAAAGGCTGGGGGCCGGGAAACTGCTGATGGAAGGAATCGAAGATCTCCTCGACGCCGAAGTAGTTCTCCAGGCTCTTGCCGAACCGGATGGCAGCCTCCATCCGGGCGACCACCTGCGCCTCTCCCTGGGCAATCAGGCTCTCCTCCAGCTCGATGCCGGAGTTCCGATAGTTCAGGAATCCCATGACCGAGACGAAGAGCACGGACACGCAGCACATCAGGATCAGAAAAATCAGCGTGAGCCGGATCATTTTTCGATTCTCATTCATCTTTTCTGCCCTCTGTGTAAATCGTGTCACATGCGGAAAGGAATTCGAAGGAAATGGGATAGCCGATCCGCCGGGCGACATCGTAATTGAAGCAGATGCTCGGGGCGCTGGTATAGACGCACGGCAGGCTTCCCGCCTCGGCCCCGTTCAGGATTCTGCACACCGCCTCCGCCACAAAGCGGCCGACATTTTCGTTGTCGTAGGCGGAGATCAGCATCAGCACGCCGTTCTCCACATACGTCGCGTCATCCATCAGATACACGGGAATCTTCTTTTCATAGAACGGCTCCAGCAGCCCCGCCAGGCGCTGGGGATCATTGATCAGGTCCGCCGTCAGAAAGAACGCATCGATGTTTTCCCCGACCATTTTTCCGATTTCCTGCCGGACGGTCGCATAATAGTTTTCCCGCTGCTCATCCGTTTCCCGGGACACCACATCCAGATTGTATTTCACCAGTTCAAAGCCGATCTCCTCCGCGCAGCGGATGATATCGGGCACGCCAGAGACGTTCTCGTCGCCATAAACGATGATACCCAGCCGGGAGAACGGCTGGATGGAATGATAATACTTCAGCTGGCGCAGCGGAAGCGACGGCTCCACCTGCGCCCATACGTTCGGATTGCCGCTTCCCTCCGTGGACGAGGCAATGATGCCGGAGGCCACCGGGTCCGTTGCGGAATAGTCCACCATCGGAATCGGAAGGCCCAGCTGACTGACGAAAACGCCCGCACTGGTGCCGAAGGTCAGCACCAGGTCGATCTCTGCTCCGGCCCGTTTCCGCAGCTCCTCCGCCACCTGTTCCGGATCCTCGTAGCCCAGATAATGGAAGCCGCCCTCCACAAAGGTGAGATACGGTCCCAGATCCGCCGCCTGCAGCCGCTCGTACAGCCGGTCCGTCGTCAGACCTTCCGCATCGATCTCCTCAACGGTAAAGGGGATGCTGCCTTCCCGGATCCATCCGTACTCCTCGAGCCCGTGAAGGACATAAAAAAGCTGCCGGCTGGAAGGAAGGTATTCATCATAATCGATGAAGGCCAGCCGGAAGGGGCCGCCGTCCGGGCGGTTCGCCGGAGCTGTCCCGATTTCCGTCTTCGCGTCATTCTCCGCCGTACCGCCCATCGGCAGGAGCCCCAGAAGCAGCACCACAGCCAGCATGACAGCTGCGATTCTTTTCATCCGTCCCTCACGCATCCTCTGTCAGCACCTTTTCCATTCTTTCAGTCGTCACCGGCATCCAGTCACCATGTACATAGTTGACACCGTTCCATTCCAGGACATCCTGAATCGCGGTTCCCTTTCCGCCCAGGAGCACCGCCGTGTCCCCTTCCCGGATGTCCTCCGAGCCGGTGATGTCCACGCACAGCTGATCCATGCATGGTTCATCCGCCAGCGGCCATGTCCTGCCCCGGATCTCCGCCCGGAGGCATGGCTGCGTCAGCAGATGCGGGCAGTCACCGAAGCCCAGCATCACCCGGGCGATCCTGCGCCTTTCCCCCGGCCTTCCGCTGCTTTCATAGCTCAGCGGCGCCTCCGAGTTCACTTCCCGGACCGCAAAAATCCTTCCGCAGACCCGCATGATCGGCTGAAGCCTTTCGCTGTCCCTGCCGTTGAGCCCGTAGATCGCAGTCCCGCTCCGGACCATGTCATACGCGTATTCCGGAAACATGAACGACAGCGGGGAGTTCAGCACATGCACCGTCAGTCCCGAACGGACCGCCGGCTCAATTTTCTGAATCACCCGGTCAAAGGCCTCCAGCTCCCTGCGGGTCGCCTCCCGGTTTTCCCCGTAGGAGGTGTACATATGGCCGTACACCCCACAGACTTCCGTGCCGTCTCCCGCAAAATACTGCTGCTGTGTCCGGAGAAATGCGCGGTATTCAATGCCCATTCCGCTGTCCCATTCATCCAGGCGCAGATGCACCCGGAGCTTCTTCCCGAGCCGCTGCCCCAGCTGATTCAGCTGCTGAAAATGCGACTCGCTGTAGACGGAAAAGATCGTCCGATCCCTTCGGATGCTTCCGTCCCGAAGCGCTTCCTCCGCCTCCTCCGCCCCGATCGGACAGAGAATCAAAATCGGCGTGTCCGCGCCGGTCCTGCGGAGAACCTGCTCCGCTTCCTTCGCTTCATACAGCGTGCCGACTGCCAGCATCTCCACGAGTGCGTTCCGGCTCAGAAAGGCCGCCATCTCCCGCAGCCCGTGCCCGTAGGCATTGGCCTTGAGCACCGCGCAGATCCCGGGCTTTGGCCCGATGGCATTCCGGATGGTCCGGATGTTTTCCCGGATGCGGCCGCAGTCGATTTCCGCCCAGGCCATTCGTTTTTTATCCATGTGCAATCACATTCTCCGGATATCTTTGATCAAGTGCTTCCGTGGCCGAACGGTACCATCCGTCCCATCGGTCATCCCTTCCGGCCAGATCGTCAAACATCTCCGTGATGCCGATCCGGTGCGCGTCCGGAATGCCGGTGCTGCGCAGGGCACGGACAAACGACGGATAATCGGCTCTTCCCATCAGGAATTCCACGGGACCGGCGCAGGTGGCAAACCCGTTTCCCTGGAAAAGCGCGCTCATCGGGCCGCAGACATATCCCGTGCAGTCAAATCGGGCGATCGTCTCCGCCGCATCCTCCTGCCCCGTCATCTTCATCAGCGCCGTCAGCCCCTGCTGCCATCCGGGCAGATACTGCGTCTGAAAAACGCCGCCCAGCCAGGTGATGCCGCGCTCGAAGAATGTCATCATGGCGATGGTGAGGATGCCTGGGATCAGTTTCCCGGTCTGCAGCATGTCGATCAGCGCTTCCGGATCCGCGTCCAGAGCCACAGCATCCCCGTGCCAGTCCTTCCCGGTCAGCCGTCCGTCCCCCGTCAGCGTCAAAAGAATCTTGTGGCCGTGCGCGTCCGCCGTGCGGAACAGGAACTGGCTCAGAAAGCTTCCGTCCGGCAGCGGGATTTCATTCATGCGCCGGCGCACCCCCGGATCCAGCAGCATCCGGGCCAGCGGCGATGTGCCCTCCCGGATCTCCCGGATCAGAAGCGGCAGCGTCAGGGTTTCCATCTCCATATAAACCAGGAGCGGCCCCCTGTCCCGGAAAAGCTTCCGGCTCAGCGCAGCCCCGATCCGGGTCGTCTGATCCTCGAACCGTCGGCTTCCCAGCACTTCTTCCGTTTCATATACGCTGCGCAGGAGATCATCCAGCGTTTCCTCCAGCTTTCCCGGCTGCTTCGTCCGGACAAAGCGGTTCCGGAAACGGGCAAGCTGCTCCGGCGTAATGGCCGGCGTGCAGCAGGCAATCCGGGCGCACGGTTTTTCGGGAAAGATGGGCAGCCGCCCTTTCTTTTCCCGATCAGAATAGGTGCAGATTCCCCGGGCGAACGTGGAGCTGTCCAGCTCCACCTGGCCGCCGGGCATGATGGGGATGATATCGTCCCGGTTCCCCAGCTCCTTCAGGATCTCGCCAAAGAGCAGGTTTCCCTGAAAGGTCTGCGCACAATAGAGCCCTCCGTGATGATCCGCCGTGCAGACGGCGCCGAGCCGGGCCGCCTGCTCCGCGCGCCGCGCGTCCGCCTCTCCCAGCCGCTCCGCGACGTGTTCCCGCACCCGGTCGAAGAAATCCTCCGGGGACAGCAGGGGGGCGATCTCCCGGTTCCGGCGGATCTTCTCCGCCTGCTCCCGGATCAGGTCGTCCAGCGTATCCCCTTCCCGTTTCATCCACCGGCTGAAGGTTCCGTTCCGCTCCGCGCAGAAAAGGGACATCTGATCCAGCGTGTTCAATTCTCTTTTCCTCCGTCCATGCCGCGGTAGAGAACCGCCAGCATCGTCAGATCGTCAAACTGGGGCGCATCGCCCACAAAGGCATCCACGTCCCGCCGGACCGCCGTGAGCAGCTCCAGCGGCTCCAGGTCCGCGTTTCTGTTCAGGGATTCCACCAGCCGTTCCTCCCCGAACAGCTCATTGTGGGCGTTGGTGGCTTCCGTCACCCCGTCCGTATACATAAACAGCATATTGCCGGGCTCCAGCGTGAATTCCCGCTGTCTGAACCGCATGCCCTCCATCACGGCGACCGCCGGGGCATGCTTGGTCTTGATCATTTCGTATTTTCCGTCGGCGCCGCGGATCACCGGGTACTCGTGGCCGGCGTTCACTTCCACGGCTTCCCCGGTCTTCAGGTTCACCACCGCGGCCCATACCGTGACAAACATGCCGGATTCATTGCCCTCGCACAGCTGTTCGTTGACCTTCATCAGGGCCTCGGCCGGGCTGATCCCCGTCTGCAGCCAGTTCTTGATCAGCGTCTTGGCGATGACCATGAACAGCGCAGCGGGAACGCCCTTGCCGGAAACATCCGCCACGACCAGCGCCAGATGCTCCGAATCCACCATGAAAAAGTCATAGAAATCCCCGCCCACTTCCTTCGCGGGAG
>CAMOYA010000087.1 GCA_946629635.1 uncultured Clostridia bacterium | reverse complement strand
GTGCCCAACATGCCCCCGTGGGGCGGCCGGGAAGCGCGGCTGGGAAACAATCCGGTGGTCTTCGCCGTTCCGAACGGAGACGAAGCCCCGGTGCTGCTGGACGTGGCCGTTTCCATGTTCTCCTACGGCAAGCTGGAAAGCTATGCCCGGGCGGGAAGAGAGCTGCCCGTGGACGGCGGCTTCAACCCGGACCAGCAGATCACCCGGAATGCGGCGGACATCCTCGCGACGCACCAGGTACTGCCTATCGGATACTGGAAGGGAAGCGGCCTCTCCCTGGCGCTGGATCTGGTGGTGGCCGCCCTCAGCGGCGGCAGAACCGCCCGGGAGGTGGGAGAGCTGCCGACGGAGACGGAGCTGAGCCAGGTGTTCATCGCCATCGACCTGAACCGGCTGCCGGACTGCGAGGCCTTTGCCAAACGCGTGCGGGATACCCTGGCGGATCTGCAGACGTCGATGCCGGTGGATCCGGAGAAGCCGGTCTATTATCCCGGAAAGAACATGATGAGAACCCGGGCGGAAAATATGGAAAAAGGCGTTCCGGTGGAGGAAAGCGTATGGGAAACGGTGCTGAAGCTGTGAATGTCCGCTGGATCCCCGGCGCTGTTTCCGCCACATTCAAAAAGATGCCGATGACGGCGGATGAGGTGATCTGTCTCGTGGCGGATTGCGGTCTGCAGGCCATCGAATGGTCGGAGAACGTGCATGTGCTGCCGGACGATCCCCAGGGAGCGGAGGCGCTCCGTCGGAAGACGGAAGCGGCCGGCCTTCGGGTGGCGGCATACGGGTCCTATTTCCGGCTGGGCGAACACGAATCGCCGGAGGCGGTATTTGCCGCGTCCCTTGCGTCCGCCCGGGCGCTCGGCGCGCCGCTGATCCGCATCTGGGCGGGAGGGCACGCCTCCGCGGAGGTCGGGGACGCGGAGTTCGCCCGTCTCGCGGCGGAAGCGGCCGGGGTGGCGGAGCTGGCCGCCCGGGACGGCATCAAGGTTGCCTTTGAGTGGCACAAAAACACGCTGACGGACACGAATGAATCGGCGGAGCGGCTGCTGCGCGAAGCCGGGCATCCGAACCTGTACTGCCTGTGGCAGCCGACGGTGGCCCTGACTCCGCGGGAGCGGACGGAGGGCATCCGCCGGATGGGCGGGAGACTCCTGAACTTTCATGTCTACTCCTGGCCGGACGGGAAGCGGGGACCGCTGAACGCGGCGGAGTGGCAATACTATTTCGAGGCCGCCGGCGGCACCGGCGGACCGCGCTGCGCGCTGCTGGAATTCGTCCGGGATGACAGTCCGGATCAGTTCCGCGCCGACGCGCAGACATTGCTGAACCTTCTGAAAGGTGGTGGCTTCAATGGCTGATCTGTATGTGAAATCCCTGGATATGATCAATCCCTTCGTGGTGGCTTCCTCCCCGGCAACCCAGGGGGCCAGAAATGTGCTCAAAAGCGCGAAGATGCGCCCCGGCGCGATCACCATGCGCAATTTCGGCCACGGAAGCGGCGGCGGCAGCTTCTTCTCCCCGGACGCGGCGGCGGCATACAGGGGCCAGCCGTGCTTCCACAGCCACGCGGTCGGCCGCCAGATCCCGGATACCGTGTCGACCCTGGAGCAGTACTGCGAGGAAGTGAAGACCGCCCGGGAGGCGCTGGACAGCGACATCAAGCTGTGGGTATCCGTCGGGCACTACAGCGATATCGTCAGGGGCGGAGACTGGGAAAAGGACTGGATCCGTCAGGCGAAGGAGCTTTCCCTGGCCGGTGCGGACGCGCTGGAACTGCATTTCAACACCCCCGGCGTCGCGGTGGCGAAGGACCGGATTTTCGATTACTATGAGCTGGTGCGCCACTGCACGGCCATGATCCGCCAGGCGGCGCCGGAAAAGGTAAAAGTCATGGTCAAGCTGGCGGTCGAGGGCTGCGACGTGCTGACATCCATGCGCATCGCTCAGGCCAGCGGCGCGGACGCCGTCGGGCCCACCGCCCGCTGGAAGGCCTTCTATATGGATCTGGACTGGCGGCGGACGCAGCCCCGCCCGGGATCCGGATACGGCGGAACCCAGGCGAACCCGATCGTCTGCTACGCGGTGGCCGAGGGCCGGAACAACGGCATCACGCTGCCCATGTACGCGGGCGGCGGGGTATTCTCCTTCGACCAGGCGGCGCGGTTCATCATGGCGGGCAGCGACTGCGTGCAGCTGGGCGCACTGGCATGCTCCGGCGGCACGATGGCCTGCAGAAAGGTGATCAGCGACCTGAGCAAATGGATGGACGAGGCGGGATACCCGGATATGGAAAGCCTGAAGGGCGACGCGCTGCAGCTGTTCAATATGCCGGCGGATTTCGCCAGGGCCCGGCAGAATGCCCTGGGAGATGCCTATCAGCAGGCGCAGGCGGATCCGGAAAAGTGCATCGGCTGCGGCCGGTGCGTGGATGTCTGCTGGCAGGAGGGCATCGAGATCCGGGACAGGAAGGCCGTCAAGACGGACAAGTGCATCGGCTGCGGATACTGCTTCCAGGTATGTCCGACAAAGGCGCTGGAGGTGAACGCGGGAGACATCCTGGCCAGGCCCTTTGAAAAGTCCTGAATCAATTTGCTTGTATTATTTCCGGAAGCGTGATACAATGCCCTGCGAAAGAAACGCGGAAGCGGTTCTTTCGCATTTTTTGTTGTCTTTTATGATTGTGGAAGGAAGCGAAAAATCTTTATGCAGGAACTGCTGCTGATTGCCTTTGCCCTTTTCGCGGGGCTGCTGATGACCCGGCTTTTCGTCAAGTTTCATCTGCCGGACGTGACCGCCTATCTGGTATCCGGTGTGCTGATCGGGCCGTGCGTGCTGGGTCGGCTCGGGATCGGGTTCACCTCCTTTGAGCAGGTGGACAATCTGGCGGTGATCAGCGATGTGGCCCTGGGCTTCATCGCCTTCGCCATCGGGCATGAATTCCGGCTTTCCGCGCTGAAGCAGACCGGAAAACAGGCCACGATCATCGGCATTCTGCAGGCGGTGATCACGACTGTCGTGGTGGACGTGATGATGATCGGCCTGCACTTCATCAATCCGGGGCTGGTGGATCTGCCTGTGGCCATTACCCTGGGCGCCATTGCCGCGGCGACTGCGCCGGCGGCAACGCTGATGGTCGTTCGCCAGTATAAGGCGAAGGGCCCGGTGACGGATGTGCTGCTGCCCGTGGTCGCGCTGGATGACGCGGTCGGCCTGGTCGTCTTTGCCATCTCCTTCGGTATCGCCCAGGCGATGAAGAACGGTACGGCGCATATCGCTGCACTGATCGTTGAGCCGCTGGCGGAGGTGGTGCTCTCCCTGGCCTTCGGCGGGCTGGTCGGGTATCTGCTGACGATTCTGGAACGGTACTTCCATTCCCACCGGAACCGGAATGCCCTGATCGTCGGCAGCGTGATCCTGACGGTGGCGGTCAGCCAGCTGAAGTTCAGCGTCGGCAGCTTCACCTTTGGATTCTCCTCCCTGCTGGTGTGCATGATGCTGGGTACGGTGTTCTGCAACCTGTGTCCCCTGAGCGAGGATCTGATGCTGCAGGCGGACCGGTGGAGCGGCCCGGCGATCACGCTGTTCTTCGTGCTGAGCGGCTCCGCGCTGCAGTTTGACGTCTTCGCGGATGCGAACGTGATTCTGATCGGTGTGATCTATATCTTTGCCCGCTCCTTCGGTAAGTATATCGGTGCCCGCTTCTCTTCCGACCTGGCGAAGAGCCCGGCGACGGTCCGGAAGTACCTGGGAATCACGCTGCTGCCCCAGGCGGGCGTTGCGCTGGGAATGTGCGCCACGGCGTACCGGGTACTCGGCGGCGTCGAGGGCACGCTGGTGCGGAACATCATCCTGTTCTCCGTGCTGGTGTATGAGCTGATCGGCCCGAGCCTGACGAAGATGGCGCTGACGAAGGCCGGCGACATCCAGGCGATTCCGCAGGAGATCAAAACCCGCCGGAAGAAGCGGCTGCAGGAAGTGAAGAAGCCGGTTCCGCCGCAGTTTGAGAAATAATATCCGGTTGCGTGAAGATGCCCGGATATGATAAAATAAACAAGTTAGCGTCAGCTGAATAAGCTGCCCGCCGGGCAAAAGAAGCGAAACAAGGAGAAACGCATGGAAAACATTACTGAGAGCATCCGCTACATCGGCGTGAATGATTACGAGATCGATCTGTTCGAAGGCCAGTACGATGTGCCGGAAGGCATGGCGTACAACTCCTATGTGATCATGGACGGGCAGATTGCCGTGATGGACACCGTGGACCGGCATTTCGGCACCGAGTGGATGGAAAAGCTGGAGGAGGCGCTGGAGGGCCGGAAGCCGGACTATCTGGTGGTTCAGCACATGGAGCCGGATCATTCCGCGAACATCGCCACCTTTGCGGCGGCCTATCCGGAGGCGAAGATCGTCGCTTCCGCGAAGGCGTTTACCATGATGAAAAATTTCTACGGGGATGATTACGCCCAGCGGCGGATCACGGTCGGAGAAGGGGACGAGCTGAACCTCGGCGAGCATACGCTGCGGTTCATCACCGCACCCATGGTGCACTGGCCGGAAGTGATCATGACCTATGACATGAAGGACCGGGTGCTCTTCTCGGCGGACGCGTTCGGCAAGTTCGGCGCCAGGGACGCGGAGGAGGACTGGGCCTGCGAAGCCAGACGGTATTATTTCGGCATCGTCGGAAAGTACGGGATGCAGGTGCAGGCCGTGCTGAAGAAGGCTGCCGCGCTGGATATCCGGACGATCTGCCCGCTGCACGGGCCGATCCTCAGCGAAAACCTGAAGCAGTACCTGGATCTGTATCAGACCTGGTCATCCTACGGGGTGGAGAGCGAAGGCGTCGTGATCTGCTACACCTCCGTCTACGGGAACACGAAGAAGGCCGTGCAGCTGCTGGCGGAAAAGCTGGAGGCGAAGGGATGCCCGAAGGTGGCGGTCAACGATCTGGCCCGCTGCGACATGGCTGAGGCTGTGGAGGACGCGTTCCGGTACGGGAAGCTGGTGCTGGCAACCACGACGTACAACGCGGAGATCTTCCCCTTCATGAAGCAGTTCATTGACCAGCTGACGGAGCGCGGCTTCCGCGGCCGGAAGATCGGCCTGATCGAGAACGGCAGCTGGGCGCCGACGGCGGCGAAGGTGATGAAGGGCATGCTGGAAGGCTGCAAGGATACGACCTTCGCGGAAACAACGGTGAGAATCCTCTCCGCCATGACGGATGAAAACCGGGCGGAGATCGAAAAACTGGCGGAAGAAATGCGATAATCAACAGAACCGGCCATCGGGCCGGTTGTCTTGTTTGTCTTCCGGATGATATTCTGCGATGAAGTCGGACGCTGATCAGGCATACGAATCGTATGTATCCTGTATGCAGCCTCTGCCCTTCTGCGGCGGAAGGCGGGCGGAGCAGGGATACCGGCCGGGATGAGAAGGAGGAAAAGCGATGCTCAACGAAATTGAAACGATTCTGAACGGCGAGCACTTTCTTTCCATGATGATCATCCTGGTGCTGGGCTTTACGCTGATGAGCCGGAGCGTGCTGTCGGAGCGCGTTCATCAGAAACAGTTCTGGGTCACGCTGGTGGTGTGCATGCTTCTGGTTTTTCAGGACATACTGGAGCGGTATGCGCAGCTGGATCCCGACAGGCGGACTCTGCGCATGATCACGACGACCATCGGATATGTGCTGCGGCCGGTGGCAGTGCTGGGATTTCTGCTGGTCATCTGGCCGCCGTCCCTGTCCCGGTGGTATCTCTGGATTCCGGCCGGAGTCAGCGCGGCGGTCTACTGCACCGCGACATTCAGCCCGATGACCTTCAGCTTCAATGAATCCTATCAGTTTATGCGTGGCCCTCTGTGGCCGACCATGTTCATCGTCTGCATGGTATATCTGATCCTGATCCTGCTGATGATTCACCGCCGGTTCAGGGACAGGCGGGTCGGCGATCTGGTCGTGATCTATGTGTGCGTGATCGGATGCCTGGGCGCGACCGTCTGGGATGTGTCAGCGCTGGGCGGAGCGGTGACCATCCCCGCGATTCTGATCAGCAGCCTGACCTTCTATCTGTTTCTCCGCGCGCAGGATATGGATCACGATACGCTGACCCGGCTGTGGAACCGGATGACGTTCTATGAGGACTGCCGCAAGCTGAAAAAGACGGTGACGGCCGTGGCGTCCATCGATATGAACGGGCTGAAGAGAATCAACGATGCGATGGGCCATGAAGCGGGCGACAGGGCGCTGATGTCGATCGGCCGGGCGATCCGCAGCCGGGCCGGTCGGAAAGTGTTCGGGTACCGCATCGGCGGGGATGAGTTTATGCTGCTGTTCCTGCGCGGCGAGGAGCAGCGGGCGGAGAGTATGCTCAAGGACCTGGTGAAGGAAATCCGCGGGGAGGGCCTGTCCGTATCATACGGCCTGGCATCCCAGCTGACGGACGCGGACGCTTCGCTGGAAAACATGCTCCGGCTCAGCGACCGGCGGATGTATGAGGCGAAAAGCCGGTATTACATGCTGCATGACCGGCGCGGAAAAAGATAAGGCTGACCGTTTCGGAACGTTCCATTTCCGGAAAAGCATCAAATCGCACTGCGGCTTTCTGCAATGAAGCAGAAGGCCGTTTTTTTCCTGCATTGTTCCGGAACACCGGAATACTTTTTTCCTCCGGACGGCCCGGAATGTACAGAAAATGTTTGGCGATTGCCAGACACAGAACAAAGTGATAGTATTACTTTCAGATTCAGTCGGATGTTCTGTTCATGCCCGGAAAAAGGAGGAAATGCATTGGAAATGGTGGTCAGCGTGATCGTGCCGGTGTACAATGTTTTTCCCTGGCTGCGGGAAGCCGTGGACAGCCTGCTTTGCCAGACATATTCTCCACTGGAAATTATCCTGGTGGATGACGGCTCCACGGACGGATCCGGAGCAG
>CAMOYA010000086.1 GCA_946629635.1 uncultured Clostridia bacterium | reverse complement strand
ATATCGTCATGTTCCGGTACGGCAAAATGAAGCCCAACCGGAGAGCGGCGTTTACAGATCATAATGCTCCAGCTTTTTGACCTGATTCGCCCGCTCGATGATCTTTTCCTTCCATTCGTCATCCTGGGCGTCGAGCTGATAGGCCCTGAACCCGTATATTCTGCCGAGGGAGCAGATCACCGCCTCATCGTCGACATGCAGGGAGATCTTGTAATGCGTCGGCATCTTCTGGGGCATGAAAACAACCCGGGGCCTTGGCAAAACCCAGGTCCTCATTCCGCCCATTCCGGCAGCGCCTCAAACTGCCTCGTTTCCCCGTTCCACGGAAACCGGAGCGCGCAGGAAAACAGCGCCGGCGCCTTTTCCGGATCCCGGGCGCCGTATTTGTGATCGCCCCGGAGCGGGCAGCCCCTGGACGCGAACTGGACGCGGATCTGATGGCTTCTCCCCGTCTCCAGCCGGACCCGGACGAGGGCGGCGTCCTCCCCCGCCTCCCGGATCACCCGGTACCGCAGCGATGCCTTCCGCACGCCCGCCCGTTCCCGGTCCACGACGAAAACCTTGTTTCTCCGCACGTCCTTCCAGAGCAGATCCTCCATGCGGCCCTCCGCCGCCGGCGGCTTTCCGTGGCAGATCAGCACGTATTCCTTGATCATCTCTCCCGCCTGAATCAGCCGGGAAAACGCGGCGGCCGCGCGGGCCGACCGGGCGTAAACCATCACGCCGCCCACGTTCAGGTCAAGCCGGTGCACCGGCCATACCGGCCCGCCCGTCTGCCCTCTGAGCCGCTCCGGCAGCCCCGTTTCCGAGTCCACCCCGACCGGCTTGACGCATACCAGCCAGTCCGGACCGATCTCCAGGATCCGGACAGCCGCATCGTTCCCGGCCGCTTTCCGTACATCGCTCATCCCGTTTCCTCCCGGCGCTTCCGCTTTCAGAAAAACCCCCGGGTCGCTCCGGCCCGGGGAAATATGCCTGCGTGGATCCGTCCGCGGCGGACGCCCGTCAGAACCCGACGATCAGTCCGCGGCGCTCCGCATAGAAGGAGTCGAGCCCCCGCGTTTCCAGCAGAATGACACGGATTCCTTCGAAAACGGATTCCAGCTGCTTCTTCAGCAGCGCGGCGCATTCAGGATTCTTGCAGTGGCTGATCCAGACTTCCTTCCCGGCCAGCCCGATCTTTTTGATTTCCTCGACCATGAAGCGGACCATGATCCTGTCTCCCCGGATCATGCCGCGCATGGCAATCTCGCCCTCGTCGCTGGCAATGCCGATGCCCCAGATGCCCAGGTGCCCGGCGATAAAGCCCTTCAGACGGCTGAGCCGGCCATTCTTGATCAGGTTCCGGTAGGACGCCAGGGCGAAGATTTCATGAATGTCCGCCGCGGCCTTCACCAGGGCGGCTTCCACCTCTTCGAAGGATTTGCCCGCCAGGATCAGCTCCCGGGCCTTCATGATCAGCATGGCCTCCTCCGGGCCGGTGGCCCGGCTGTCGATCACCGCGATCTGCTTCCCGGGATCCTCCTCCTGCAGCATCCGCCTGGCCGCGCAGGCGCTGTTATAGCTGCCGGAGAGGGCGCTGGATATCGTAAATGCCACAACCGGACCGGGCGCGGCAAACTTTTCCCGCCAGGCCTCCGGCGAGGGGCATGCCGTCTGCGCGATGTCCGAATGGGTCTCGTTCGCTTTCAGGATCTCTTCCGTCGAGACGGATTCATCATCGATATATTCCTTGTCCGCGATCCGGATGGTGAAAGGGATTGTCGCAAAATCAAAGACCCCTTCGCCCCCGTCCAGGGTAAACAGGTCGCAGCTGGTATCTCCAACAATATGCCAGATCATACCGATTCCTCCTTACAGTCAATATTCTACAACCTTTCATGCCAAAACGCAAATGGGACCATTCTTGCCATTTCATCAGGGGCATGGTATAATTAAGGGTAATTTCTTTATTATGAAGGAGGCGGATTCGTGCGCAGATTGCTCGCAGCCGTTCTGGTGGCTGTGCTGCTGTTCCCCTGTGGCGTTCTGGCGGATGATTTCCTGCTGGGCGTCGAGCCCGCTTCCACGGTTATCACACCGGCCTTCCGGAGCGATCATCTTCCGGAGCATGAGAACTGCTACTGGTGCACGCCCATGGATCTTTCGGACGAGGATGCGATCTGGCGGATGCTGACCGCGCCGATCACCGTGGTCAGCCTGGACAAGAACAAGAACAAGAGCCAGATGAAACAGACAGCCATCTATGCCGAGCCGGACGCGGAAAGCGAAAAGATTGCCGTGGTCACCGGGGAAAGCCAGTCGCTGCACGTGCTGGAAACCCGGGAGGACGGGTGGACGCTCGTGGAAACATACTCCACCAGCTTTCACGACAGCACAGTCAAGAACTACAACCAGTTTGTCACCGGATATATCGAGTCCGACAAGCTGAAGACCGTCGAGGTCAACCAGAACTACGCCATCATCATCGATAAGCTGACGCAGCGCCTGTACTTTTTCATGGACGGGCACCTGGAAACCTCCCTGGCCGTATCCACGGGGCTGTATAACGAAAAACAGCCCTACAACGAAACCCGGTCCGGCGAGTTCCTGATCATCGCGACAAACACCGGTTCCCTGACCGATTACGATGACGACGGAAACCCCACCATGATCTGCAGCTACGCCCTGCGCTTCAACAAGGCGGACTACATTCACGAGGTGCCGCACCGGAGAAATGCCGACGGCACAAAGAATTACCGCGGTTATGAGGGCAAGCTGGGCACCCGGGCCAGCCACGGCTGCATCCGCGTGCAGCGGCTGACGAACGCGAACGGCTACAAAATGTCTTCCATATCGAAGCTGATCAAGAACCGCAAGGACAAGAACTGCGTCAAGATGGTCATCTGGGAGGATTACCAGGGGCGGCAGGTCACCATCCCGTCGGATGATACCCCGGTGTACTACAATCCCAACGGCGGAAGCATGTATCATTCCGTCGCCAACTGCCCGAGCGTCAAATCCAAATTTCTGCCGCTGACCGCGTTCACCTACGGGGAGCTGGACGAGTCGTCCTTCTCGAAGCTGACCGCATGTCCGAACTGCCAGCCCTCCCCCCGCCGGGATGTGCTGGAGGAGATCAACCGGGTTCACGCGGAATCGTCGCCCGGCGAAGTCATGAGTTACTGGCCTCACTGATCTGAGGCTGAACTGAATCGATAAGGAGGAAAACACATGCGTAACACGATTCGTAAACTGTTGTCCCTGATGCTGGTCATTGCCATGGCCATGATGAGCATCCCCGCCCTCGCGGAAACCGCCGCGGAAGCGCCCGCGGAGGATGTGGCGGCCGCTCCGGCCAGCGCGCTTGTCGCGATGCCTTCCTTCACCATGGAGCAGTTCTACCAGGTCAACCCGGACACCCTGAAGACCCTGATCCGCCAGTTCATGCCCGCCGGCGAGGGAAATGAAGAAGCCGTCGCGCAGACTGAAAAAATGCTGGATCTGGTCGCCGCGCTGATCAGCAACCTGCAGCCCCGTCTGGAATATGCCGGCGGCGCCGCAAAGGCCGAAGTCAAGCTGAAGGATCAGTCCCTGCTGGATCTGGGCATCCAGATGGACGAGAGCGGACTTCAGGTCAGCTCCAGCCTGATCCCGACCAAGGTCATCTCCGTTGATCCCAGCTTCCTGCAGCAGGCCATCGCCTCCAGCGGAATCAACCAGGAAGCCCTGGCCAGCGTCGGTCAGTCTCTGGGCAGCGCCCTGATGGCCATTATGCCCCATGCGCAGCAGCTGATGACCACCATCGCGGGCAAGTTCAGCGAGCCCGAAACCGGCGTGTGGACCTTCGAAGGCAGCGATTTCTCCCAGCGGAGATTCCTGGACATGACCACCCGCGAGCTGCTGACCGAGCTGCTCACCTTCGTGAAGAACGTGCAGGAAGCGGAGGAAGTCAAGGCGCTGATCGAATCCCTCAAAAACATTCCCGGTCTGAACGTCTCCGTGACCCCCATGGATGTGGAAAGCGCCATGGCCAAGCTGGAAGGCACCCCGGATGATCAGCTGCCGAAGATCGCCCTGTATCTCTATGGCAATGATCCGCAGGAAGGCGTTCCCGCTTCCACCTTCGTCGATCTGACAGTCGAGCAGGATGACAAGCAGATTACCGCCCAGTTCGGCCAGATCACCGACAAAATCATCATCAATCTCAACTATCCGGAACAGGCGCAGATCAGCGTGAACATCAATCAGGCCGAAAAGCATGCCGTTCTGGATCTGGACATCAATGCCCGGATCGGCGAGCAGGTCGTTCCCCTCTGCACGAATGTGGAATTCCGCGTCAGCGACACCGGCATCGAAGAGCATACCCTGGTTCGCGCCAACGATGCGGAGCTGCTCATGTCTGACGTGCTCGTGAACATCGTCCCGGATCTGAAGGTGGAAATCGACAACGAAGGCAAGACCGTTCTGACCATGGAAGACCTGACGAAGCAGCCCGCTGAAGACGAAACCTCCAGCATGACTCCCGCGCAGTCCCTGGGCATGGAAGCGATGATGGGCCTGTTCGGCATCATCAACAAGGTGCAGCAGGCCATGCCGGAAGAAGCCGAAACGCTGAACCAGGTTCTTCAGATGATGGGCATGCCCGGCGCATCCGCCAATCCCTGAGAACCGCAGCCGAGGTCCCTGAAGGCATCACATTTATGCTTGCCCTTCCACTCCCCGTTTGATATAATACGGGGAGTGTTCCAATTTTGAAGTATGAATGGGAGAGATTATCCATGCAAAAGAAAGCTCTGCTGGCCATCCTGATGGTGATGTGCCTGATCCTGTCCTCCTGCGCGCTGATCGTGAAGGACGAAGCGGTGGACGCGGCGACGGAGATCATCCGCCTGGGCGACCAGGTCATTACCAAGGGTCAGGTGGACAGCGCGGTCAACGTGCAGCTCGCCAACACGGCCAGCCTCTATTCCGCCTACGGAATGGCCTATGATCCGACCAGTGAAACCGCGATCAGCGATGCGCGGACTTCCGTGGTCAATGCCTTCAAGAACAATCTGGTCCTCGCCGCCAAGGCGAAGGAGCTGGGCCTGGATCAGCTGACGGACGAGGAAAAGGCCACGGCGCAGACCAATGCCGAAACCCAGTACAACAGCGATAAGGACTATCTCAAGTCCAGCCAGCTGGCCGATTCCGGCCTGGAAGGCGATGCGCTGGAAGCCGAAGCGGTCAAGCGGATGGATGCGCTGGGCGCGACGATGGACAGCTATCTGACCTCCGCGACCGAGTCCCTGGTGCGGGATAAGGTCCGGCAGTATGTCATCAAGGATGTCACCGTGACCGACGAAGAGCTGCAGACGGAATATGATTCCCGCGTCTCCGCAGACCAGAGCAAGTATGCCGAGGACGCGAACAGCTGGGCAAGCGCGGCCAACAACGGCACCACGCTGTACTACACGCCCGCGGGCATCCGCCGCGTCAAGCAGATCCTGATCCGGTTCAAGAGCGAGGATTCCACTGCGATCTCCGATGCGCAGGCGAAGGTGACGGAAGCCAACAGCCGGGTCACCGCGGCGCAGCAGGTCATCGATGATGAAGCCGCCTCCGAAGAGGACAAGGCCAAGGCCCAGGCCGATCTGGAAGCCGCGCAGGCGGATTTGACCGCGGCGAACGAAGCCGTGACCGCCGCCCGCGAAACCGCGTTCGCCAACATCGATGCCGACACGGACGCCGTGCTTGAGCAGCTGGCCAACGGCGGCGACTGGGACACCCTGATGGCGGAAAAGAACGAGGATCCCGGCATGAAGAGCGGCGTGACCGCCGAAAAGGGCTATGCCGTGACCGCCGGGATGACCAGCTTTGACGCCGCCTTCGTGGATGCGGCCATGGCGCTGGAATCCGTCGGCGACATCTCCGGCAAGATCCGGGGCGATGCCTACGGATACTACATCATCCGGTACGAAGGCGATGAGACCGAAGGCCCGGTCGCGCTGGATGACGTGAAGGAGACCATCCGCAGCACGCTGCAGTCCAACAAGGAAACGGAAACCTACAACAGCCAGCTGGATCAGTGGGTGTCCGAAGCCTCCTTCAAAGAGGACCTGAACGCGCTGAATCAGTAACCCCTCTCCTCTGTTCCCTGACCCCCGGACGGACAACCGTCCGGGGGTTTTCTGCGCCCGGAGATACCCGACGATTGTTTTTCTTCGTAACTCAAATCGGCCATTGCCTTGTTTTTTCGTACCCCCGCCGCTATAATACATTCATTCCCCGAAGAAGGAGGGTTTTCCCATGGCACTGTCGATTTCCCACCGCTGTCAGAACATCGCCCCGTCCCTCACCCTGGCCATTGATACCCGGGCCAAGGAAATGGCCGCTTCCGGCCTGAAGGTCATCGGTTTCGGCGCCGGCGAGCCGGATTTTCCGACCCCGCCGCATATCTGCGAAGCCGCGAAGGAAGCGCTGGATCTGGGCATGACCCGATATACCCCCGTCCCCGGCACCATGGAGCTGCGCATGGCGATCACCCGCAAGATGGAGCGGGATCACGGGCTGACCTATTCGCCGCAGGAGATTATCGTTTCCAACGGGGCCAAGCATTCCCTGTTCACCATCTTTCAGACCATTCTGGATCCCGGCGATGAAGTGCTGATCCCGACCCCCTGCTGGGTTTCCTATCCGGAGCTGGTCCGCATGGCCGGCGGCGTGCCGGTATTCATTCCGACGAACGAGGAAAACCGCTTCATCCCCAGCAACCGGGATATCGCTTCCCGGGTCACCCGGCGGACGAAGGCGATCATCATCACCTCTCCCTCGAACCCGAACGGATCCGTCTGGAGCCGGGAGCAGCTGCAGTATGTCGGCGACCTGGCCGTTACGCATCCCTTCTACATCGTCTCCGATGAGATCTATGAAAAGCTGCTGTATGACGGAAGAAAGCATCTGTCCATCGCCCAGCTCGGCGAGCAGATCAAGGCGCACACCTTCATCGTCAACGGCGTCAGCAAATCCTTTGCCATGACCGGATGGCGGATCGGGTACTGCGCCGCCCCGCGGCAGGAAATCGCCGCCATGAGCGCGTTCCAGTCCCAGGCCACCAGCAACGCCAACTCCATTGCCCAGCACGCAGCTGCTGTCGCGCTGGACGGGGATCAGAGCTGCGTGGAGGAGATGCGCCAGCAGTTCCAGAAGCGGCGGGATGTGATGGTGGAGCGGATCAACGCGATTCCCGAGCTCAGCT
>CAMOYA010000085.1 GCA_946629635.1 uncultured Clostridia bacterium | reverse complement strand
CGGGCTGCTCGCCTATCTTTACTGGCACCGCATGAACGCGGAGGCGAAGAAGGCGTCGCGCTATGCGAAGGAGTCGATCACCCGCGCACCGGGCGAAAAGGAGTGCCAGTGGATCCTGAGCAAGACGGAAAACCACGCCGTCTGGGACTGGAATATGTCGAACCATACCCGGGCGGTCAACTTCTATCGGGACCTGGCGGAAAAAAATCCCGATGTTGCGCTGCCGTATATGTACCTGCTGGACAACCTCATCGCTGACCACCGGACGGACGAGGCGGAGCTCTGGCTGGACCGCTACTGTGCCCTGGAAAAGGCGCACCCTGTCATGAAGCGGGTTTATCGGGCCTACATTGCACTGGCGCGCTTTGACGAGCCGGCCGGGGATCAAATCATCGAGGAACTGCTGACAGAGCAGCCGGACAACGATGCCGTCCTTTTTGAGAGCGCGCAGTACTATGCCGCCAAGGCGGACTACAGAAAGGCCATCGACATCTATGAGCGCGCCTTTGCCGCAGATACCCGCTGCCCCAGATTCCAGGATGCGCTGATGGGGATCGCGGATATCTATGAGATCATGGGCGACTATGCCCATGCCGCGAAGGCCTATGACAGGATCGTTGACCTGCTGGAAAACGAATGGGGACTGACCGAAGAAACGGATTCGTCCGTAACCGTCGCCAAAGCGGAAAGGGCGCGCCTGCTCGCGATGGCGTAACATGATGATGAAATCCCGCTGCTGCGGAACCCGGTCAAGTCAGGATTGATACAATTGCATATTCAGCGCAGGAAAAAATCGCGGAAAACGGTTGACAAGTCGGCGGAAGCGAGTTATATAAGGACTGCGCTTTTCCATTTATAAGGAAGAAAGGCGATTGCACAGAGGGAAAGAAGGAAAAGAAAATGGTCAAAATCAATGTAATCTCCGGCTTCCTGGGCGCCGGGAAAACCACGCTGATCAAGAAGCTGCTGGGAGGCAGCCTCCGGAATGAAAAGGTGGTGCTGCTGGAGAATGAATATGGTGAAATCGGCATCGACGGCGGTTTCATGAAGGACGCGGGCATCACGGTGACGGAGCTGAACGCGGGCTGCATCTGCTGCACGCTGGCCGGAGATTTCCAGGCCGCGGTGGATCAGCTGATCGACACGTATCATCCGGACCGGATCCTGGTGGAGCCCACCGGCGTGGGCAAGCTGAGCGAGATCCTGTCCGCCGTGGAAAAGGCCAAGGAGCGCCATCCGGATATCGAGGTGGGCGGCAGCGCCACCGTCGTGGACGCCGGCAAGTGCCGGATGTATATGAAGAACTTCGGCGAATTCTTCCTGGATCAGGTGAAGAGCGCCTCCACCGTGATCTTCAGCCGGACGCAGCTGCTGGACGCGGCCCGGGTGGAAAAGAGCCGCCAGCTGATCGCGGAGGCGCATCCGGATGCCCGGATCATCACGACCCCGTGGGACGATATGGAAGCGGACTTCATGCTGGATGTCATCGAGAACGGCAAGCCCATCTATTTTGCTCCGCTCGAGGATGAAGAGGATGACGATGATGAGGATGAGGATGAGCATGAGCATCATCACCATCACGACCATGATCACGAGGATCACGACCATGCGCATCATCACGATCATGACGAGGATGACGACGACGATGGCGATGATGATCACGATCACGAGCATGAGCATCACCATCACGACCATGATCATGAAGGCCACGAGCATCATCATCACCATCATCACCACGGCGCGGATGAGCACGATGCGGACGAGGTATTCGGCAACATCGGCCTGGAGACCGCGCAGCGGTACGAGCAGGACGAGATCCGCGGCATGCTGGAGAAGCTCGGCGACGAGGAGGAGTACGGCAAGGTGCTCCGCGCCAAGGGCATCCTGCAGAATGCGAACGGCGAGTGGTTCCAGTTTGACTACGTGCCCGGCGAGATCGATATGCGGGACGGCAGCGCGGACTACACCGGCCGCCTGTGCGTGATCGGCGCCGACCTGAACGAGAAAGCGTTAATGGAGCTGTTTCATCTATGATTCGCAGATTTGTTCCGGTGTATCTGATCACCGGGTTTATTGAGAGCGGAAAGACGACCCTGGGGCTGACGGTGCTGGGCAACGAGCGCTTCACCAACGGCGGCAAGTGCCTGATCATCTGCTGCGAGGACGGGGAAGCGGAATGGGACGAGAAATCCCTGCAGCAGTACAACGGCGTGCTGGTCATGCTGGACAGCCAGGACGAGCTGACCACCGAGCGGCTGGAGGCGCTGGAAAAGGAGCACAAGCCTTCCTGCGTCATCATGGAATACAATTCCATGTGGGGCATTGAGAAGCTGGATACGATCCTGCTGCCGAAGCTGTGGGACTGGGCCCAGGTGGTGACCGTGGCCGACGGCACGACGTTTGAGAACTACATGGCCAACATGCGCAAGATCCTGACGGACCCCATGAAGACGGCCGACATGATCTGCATCAACCGCTGCGCCGCGGACTTCAACAAGAGCTCCTGGCGGCGTCAGCTGCGGGCCATGAACAGCGCCGCCACCATCTTCTTTGAAAATCAGGACGGCACGGTGGACGACGGGATCACGGACGAGGATCTGCCCTATGACATGAAGGCGGACACGGTGGTGATCACCGACGAGCAGTTCGGCATCTTCTATGTGGACAGCATGGACCATCCGGAGAGGTATGACGGGAAAAAGGTGCGGCTGGTGGGACAGGCGTGGAAACGGTCCAACTTCCCGAAGGGCTTCTACTATTTTGCCCGGAACGCCATGACCTGCTGCTCGAACGATATCGCTCCCTGCGGATGGGTCTGCAAGGGAGAGCGGACGCCGGACAACAAGACCTACTTCACGCTGACGGCCCTGTGCAAACAGGTGAAAGGGCCGGACGGTGAGGTGGCCCTGATGCTCAACGAGATTTCGACCGAGCGGGCCAAGACGCCGCGGGAGGAACTGGTTTCCTTCGTCAACCTGTAAGAATCATCCAGAGATTTCCGGTTTCCGGCCGGGAATCTCTTTTTTTGCAAAAAACGGATTTTCATGTATAATAGCGGAAAAGAACATTGAGGCATATCAGGGGGATGAACGATGCGGAAAGTTGCGGCTGTTTTGCTGGTTCTGCTGCTGACGGGCCTGCTGGGCGGATGCGCCGGGAAGAATCCGGAGGGGGAGAACCGCGCCATCGTGGTCGGGTTTTCCCAGCTGGGGGCGGAAAGCTCCTGGCGGATTGCGAATACCCGCAGCGTGGAGGAGGCCGCGAAGAAGCACGGCTTCGGCCTGATGATGGAGAACGCGAATCAGAAGCAGGAAAAGCAGATCGACGCGATCCGTTCCTTCATCGCCTATCAGGTGGATGTGATCGTGTTTTCCCCGATCGTGGAAACCGGGTGGGACAATGTGCTGCGGGAAGCGGCCCAGGCCGGCATTCCGGTGATCCTGGTGGACCGGATGATCGAATCCGGGGAGGAAGGCCTGTATACAGCCTACGTCGGCGCGGATTTCTATGCGGAGGGCGTGCGGGCGGGGGAATACCTGATCCGGAAGGCGGACGCGGAGGGCCTTGAGCATGTGCGGATCGCGGAGATGAGCGGAACGCCGGATTCGACGCCGATGCGGGACCGGCAGCGGGGCTTCCGGGACGCGATCGCCGGGGATCCGCGGTTTGAAATCATCGACAGCATCAGCGGGGACTTTCTGCGCTCCAAGGGCGAGGAATGCATGACCGCCCTGCTGCGGAAATACGGTCCGGACGGGATCGATGTCGTCTATTCGCATAACGATTCGATGATGCTCGGCGCGCTGGATGTGCTGGAGCGGGAAGGCATCGTGCCGGCGAAGGATATCATGCTGATCTCGGTGGACGGCGAGAAGGAAGCGGTGGACGCGCTGAAGGCGGGAAGGCTCAATTGCGTGGTGCAGTGCACGCCGGATCTGGGAGACGAGGTCATGCGGCTGGTGCGGGATCTGAAGGCCGGAAAGGAAATTCCGCGGGTCACGCATCCGGAGGAAGGCGCGTTTTGCGACCTGGATGATCTGACCGATCCCCGGGTGGAGGGCTTCTGAGCATGACAAGGATCCGAATGACCAGCATCGTCCGCCAGGTGCGCCATTCCGTGCGCACCATCGCCCTGCTGATGCTCCTGCCGGTGATCGCGGGGCTGGTGACCACCCTTTTGTATTCCAATCAGTATCAGGCGATGATCCGCCGGATGGACCGGGCTGCGGAGCTGAAGCCCATGGTGGAAACGACGCTGGCGGAAAACCTGTTCTCCGTCGCGGCGGGCCGGAGCACCTTCGCGGAGAGCGGCGCGGAGGCGCTGATCTCCCGGGTGGATCAGACGATGGACGAGCTGCTGAATGAAACCGTCGGCGGCGGCCATCTGCAGATGACGGTGGCCCGCCGGACGATGGATACGATGGAACAGTATGTGCTGAAGATCCGGGACGGCATGCGGGACGGGACGCCCATCGACGAGATTGAAAAGATGGTGGACGAGGTCCGGGACGTGGGCCGGCTCGTGGCGGACATGGTGGACGCGTTCATCACCCGGGAAATAGAGGGAGCCAACGAGGCCAGCTCCCGGCTGACGCGGGTGGTGTTCATCTCCGCCGGGGCGGAGGTGCTGCTGCTGATCATTGCCCTGCTGTATACGCGCTTCGCGATGAATCGCCTGACCGGCAATATCCGTGCGGCGCTGTCCACGCTGGAGAATACGGTCCGGCGGATCACGGAGGGCGACCTGCAGGGGCGGATTTCGGATCTGGACGTGGAGGAGCTGCAGGAGCTGGCGGATCATATCAACCGGATGGCGGAGCGGCTGGAGGCGCTGATCGAGGAGACGGGACGGACCCAGAAGCATCTGGCGAAGGCCGAGCTGCGCACTCTGCAGGCGCAGATCAACCCGCACTTTCTGTACAACACGCTGGATACGATCGTCTGGCAGGCGGAGTCGGGGCGCGGCGAGGAGGTCGTGCGCCTGACCCGGAGCCTGAGCGATTTCTTCCGGATCTCGCTTTCCTCCGGGGCGGACTGGATTCCGGTGGAGCAGGAGCTGAAGCACGTTTCCGCTTACCTGAGCATTCAGCAGACCCGCTACCGGGATATCCTGCGCTATGAGGTGGAATCGCCGGAGGGCCTGGAGAACGTCTATATGCTCAAGCTGCTGCTGCAGCCGCTGGTGGAGAACGCCCTGTATCACGGAATCAAGGAAAAGCGCGGCGGGGGCCGGATCACCGTCCGGGTCCGTACGGAGGGCGCGCTGCTGCGCTTTTCCGTGACGGATACCGGCAAGGGCATGACGGCGGAGCAGCTCCGTCAGCTGCGGGAAATGCTGCGGAACGAGAAGGTGACGCCGCAGGCGGCGCTGGAGCCCGGCCATTTCGGGTTCGGCCTGCGGAATGTGGATATGCGGATCCGCCTGTATTATGAAAAGCAGAACGGGCTCACGCTGCAGTCCGGGCCGGAGGGCACGGAGGTGTCCTTCGTCATTCCGGTGCGCACAGGGGAGGAGATCAAGCATGATGAAAGTCTTTCTGGTGGACGATGAGATCGCCATCCGGGAAAGCCTGCGCAATTCGTTTCCCTGGGAGGAAAAGGGCTTCCAGCTGGTCGGGGAGGCGCCGGACGGGGAAATGGCGCTGCCCATGATCCGGGACCTGAATGTGGATATCCTGCTGACGGATATCCGCATGCCCTTCATGGACGGCATGAAGCTGTGTGAGGAGGTCCAGCGCACGATGCCCTGGGTGGAGCGGATCATCCTCTCCGGATACGATGATTTCGAATATGCCCGGCGGGCCATCACCCTGGGCGTGCGGGAATACCTGCTCAAGCCGGTGACCGCCCAGGAGCTGGGCGAGGTGCTGGAGCGGACCCGCAGGCAGATTGAGGAAAAGCGCCGGGAGCGGGAAAACCTGTCCGCCCTGCGCAGCCGGAACCGGAGCGAAAACGCGTTCCTGCGGGAGAAGCTGCTGGAAAGCCTGTTCACCGATGAGGGAGATCCGGCGGATGACGACGCGGTGATGCGCCAGATGCGCGGCCTCGGCGTGAACCTGGTGGCCGGGTGCTATGCGGTGCTGGACATCGCCTTCGCGGCGGAGGGGGCGGCACGCAGCGCCTGCCGGGCCGCCCTGGCCGCCCTGGCGGAGATGAACGGCGGCGCGGTCTTCGTCTGCTCCGGCGCGAAGGGCGCCCGGGCGCTGGTCATGGGGGACCATCCGGAGGACGTGGAGGAGCGGGCGTATTCCTTCGCCAATTCCGCGATGCATCTGCCGGAGATGGAAAAGGAGGAAAACCTGCTGATCTGCATCGGCGACACGGTGGAGGATTTTCATGAGATCCGCCGGAGCATGCGCAGCGCGCGGCACCTGCGCCATCTGCAGACGGCGGACGGGCCGGCACCCCGGGGCATCTTCAGCCCCGGCAACCGGGGCGGCGCCGGGGACAGCGCGGTGGTCCGGGCCCGGCTGTATCTCGAGGAGCATTTCTCCGACCCGAATCTGATGCTCCAGAACGCGGCGGAGGAGGTTCACCTGAGCCAGAGCCACCTGTCGACCATCTTTGCCCAGGAAACGGGCATGACCTTTACCCAGTACCTGACCGCCCTGCGGATCGCGAAGGCCCGGGAGCTGCTGGAGACGACGGAGCTGCGCTCCTTCCAGATTGCCGGGGAGGTGGGCTACAACGACGCGCATTACTTCAGCTACATGTTCAAGCGCAGCGTCGGCATGACCCCCGGGGAGTACCGGCGGGAGAGCCGGCGGGATGAAAAAGAAAATGAACAGGGAATCCAAAAATAATTTACCTTTTTCGGATATGGATATGGAAAAAACGGAAAAACCCGAACTCCGAAACGAAATCCTCTGCATTTTATTGCGGGGGATTTTGGTTTACAATAGGGGCAGATGGCAGGAATGCCAAAAAAAGAATCAATGAAACAGGAGGAAGGAAAAATGAAAAAACTGTTGGCTCTGGTAATCGCACTGGCGATGATCCTGTCCGTGTCCCTGGCGATGGCGGATGGCATCAAGGTAGGTATTGTGAACAATCCCCCGTCCGAGTCCGGATACCGTGAAGCGAACGTCAAGAACTTCGAAGATGTCTTCTCCGCCGAGAACGGCTACGAAGCCAAGACCTTCTACAGCCTGAAGAACGACGAGCAGCTGAACGCCGCGCAGCAGTTCATCACCGACGGTGTGGACTATCTGCTGATCTCCGCCGCGGAGACCACCGGCTGGGAAAAGGTGCTGAACGACGCGAAGGAAGCCGGCATCGTGGTCTTCCTGTTTGACCGGATGATCGACTGCGATCCCAGCCTGTATGCCGCGGCCGTCGTTTCCGACATGGCCAAGGAAGGCGAGACCGCTGTGGCCTGGCTGCTGGACCAGAAGCTGAGCGAGTACAACATCATCCACATCCAGGGCGCCATGGGCAGCGATGCGCAGCTGGGCCGCACCGGAGCGCTGGATGAGCAGTTCGCCGCCGGCACCATGAACAAGGTGGTGCAGCAGACCGCGACCTGGGACGAAGCGGAAGCCAAGAAGATCACCGA
>CAMOYA010000084.1 GCA_946629635.1 uncultured Clostridia bacterium | reverse complement strand
ATTCCGCGGCAGAGCATGAAGTCGCTGACGAAGAACAGCGCCCCGCCGCAGGCGGCCAGGATTCCCTGCAGGGATGCTGCGGTGAATCCGCCCATGGCGGCCGCGCACATCAGGCAGAGGATCACGCCATAGACGATAAACAGCGGCAGCTGTTTGTCCATGGCTTTCTTCCAGCGCCAGAAGGCGTACGCCATGATGCCGAGAAAGCAGAGCATACAGATCAGCTGCACGGCGCCGATGGGATAGAGCTGGGTGAAATAAGCGATCAGACAGATATGCCCCGCGGCAAAGACGCCCGCGCCGATATACAGATTAAACTCCAGGATATAATCGGCCGCGGAATGCAGCAGCATGCCGGCGGCGATGATCCAGCATCTCGGATCCAGCCGGATCGCCGCCACCAGCGCGGGGATCATGGCGCACAGCGTGCCGGCGGCCTTGTACATCGCCGCCAGCACATACTGCAGCCTGCGCTTGTAAAGCATGAAAAGGGGAAGGCAGATCAGCAGGCAGAGCGCAGAAGTTCCGGCTACCCAGAGCACGTGAAATCCCTCCTCATCAGTCAGATATTCTTATACAGCGTCACCGTCGCCGGACAGCGCCGGATCCCCCGGCACCCACGGCATCAGGAACGTTGAAATATACATCTTTTTGTTTCCGTAGGTATAATCATAGGAAAAGATGGCGGATTCCTCCTGGCTGCGTTCCGCTTCGGGTACCAGGGTGAGATCCTCCTTCAGCTTTTCCGCATGGGGATTGTAGTCCCGCGTATACATGCGGATCGTATGGGTGGCCTTGTGCTTTTCGCCCGCGGCGTCCGTGAAGTTGACGCCGACATTTCCCTCGATCGTGGTCAGACGGTAGCAGCCGTTGTCCAGCTTCTCCACATCGTAAACCAGTCCGACATGATAATACGGCGTGATGCCCGCGTATTTGCCGGAGCTGTCCGCATTTCCGTAGACCACGATAAAGCCCTTCTGCGGGATCTGCACATGACGGTCCTTCTTCCTGGAAGGCTGCTCCGTGACCCGGTTCAGATGCTCATATCCGGAATACAGCTTTCCGACGCCGGCCTCCTTCACGTGCACGATGCCGGACACCGGTTCCTTGATTTTCAGCGTGGTATTCTTATCCTCCTGCGGGATGCCGGCTTCCAGCATGCACCAGGTGACGAACCCGCCGCACCAGCCGAACTTGACGCCCTTGCCGCGCCATTCCGTATACTTGTTCAGGGTTTTCAGCTCTTTGCCGTCCGTTTCCACCAGTTCATTGTATGCCAGGTCCAGCACAGCCTGAATCGTGTCCGGCACCTCCTGCACGATCTCCTCCGGAACTTCCGGCAGCGGAGGCGTGGGCGTCGGCTTGGCTTTCGCGGCAGCGGCAGTGGAGGAAAGCGCCAGGAGGAGCGCTGCGATCATGAGGGACAGGGCTTTCAGTCGATTCATGGATAACAACCTTCTTTCTGCAAATCTGATGATTCCGCATATGGGAACAATCTCCCGCGGAGAGAAAAAGCGACAGGCTACAGGTCCGGATGATTCCGGATCCACTGGAAAAGATCGCGGGCAATCCGGGCGGTTCCGATGCGGCCGGACAGCGCATCCGGCGCATTTTCCCAGAGAACGCACAGGGCGTAGGGGAAATCCGTCTGGGCGGAGTATCCAAAGAACCAGGAGACGAACTGCTCCGGGTGCTCCGGATCGGGGAGGCTTTCGGCAAGCCCGCGGATATCGAGCGTTGCAACAGCGGCTTCCGCGGCGGAGCCGTCTCCCTGTACGCCTTCCCGCATCCGCTGCTGCAGCCGGGTCAGCGTATCGGCATCCATCTGCCCCAGCAGCCGCCCCGGCGTCCAGTTCAGCAGCGTGGCGCCGGCGGAAGTCCGGATATCATGGATCAGCCGGGGTTCCCGGATCACGCCGTCATTCCCGGCGGCCGCAGCGACCATGGACAGAAACAGCGGGCTGGCGGTGATTTCGGAAGACGGGTCAGGCTGCAGATCCCGATAGTCCGAGGAGATCGGATCCTTCGGAAGGATCTGCCCGGTCTGCGTGCCGGTGAGCGGAATCATGGCGAGGACAGCGCGGTTCAGCTCCGGACGATCGGGAAGCCCGTTCCTGACTCCGTCCGGATGGTCCGGGTCAAAGGAGGGCAGGGAGGACAGCCCCAGAATCTCTCCCGTCTGATACTGGACAATGACGGCAGCGCCGCGGTAATCGCCCTGCAGGCGGCCGGAGAAGGCGGCCGGTATTTCGGCACAGAGGTCGGCGCTGACCGTCAGATGCATCTGACTGACGCTTTCTTCCGCCGGCTGGAACAGCGCGGTGATCGCCTGGATCAGTCCGGGCCGGGATGGATACAGATACCCGGAATGAAGCGATTCCACGCCGCCTGAGACCAGACCGTCGCGGTCGCCCAGCAGGTGGACCGTGGCGGCGCGGCGATCCGCATCGGACTGATACAGGCGCGCTCCGTCTGCGGTGGAAGCCAGCACCGTTTCCTTCCGGTCGAGAATCTCTCCGGAGGGAATGCTGCCCTCCGATTCGGCCAGAATGCTCCGGGAGCTCCAGCGATCCTGATCCTGCCAGCGGAAAAACAGCCCGGCGGCAGAGAGCAGGAGGACGCAGACGGCGATCATCAGGGAGATCAGCCTGAAACGGTGCCGACGAAGCTTCACGTGTTTTTCCTCCTGTTCATATCCGGATCCGGTCAGCGATCCGCATCTTACCGGGCCACCATGGCGATGGCGGCATCCTCCTCCAGCGTCCGGCGGTTGACGGAACTGGCATGGCTGATGATGAAGGCCAGCACAAGGTCACCGAAAAGGGAAAGACCGCCGGAGAGAAAGGGCATCGGAAGCCCCGCGGAGGGGAGCAGTCCCATGGCGCCTCCGGCGCTCACAATACAGCGGAAGGTGATCATCAGGGATGCGCCCATGGCTGAAAGCGCCGTGAAGGAGGTGCGGGCAGCGGATGCGATTCCGGCGCCCCGAAGGCCGAGAACGCCATACAGCAGCAGGATCAGGCAGGCGAAGATCAGCCCCAGCTGCTGCGCCATGGCGGAGAAGGTCAACCACGGCGAGTCCGGGGAAAGCAGCACTGAGGCATTCATCCCGGGGCCGATTCCGAAAAGACCGCCGGAGGCAATCATTGTCAGGCTCCGGGGAAGCATTGCTTCCGTTTCCCGGGCGGCCCAGGGGTCCCGCCAGACGGTGAGCACTCCTTCGGTGTCAGGGCGTGCAGTGAAGAGCAGAATCAGGAGGGCACAGAGGGCAAACAGGGGATAGAAGATGCCCGCCGGACTGTCCGACCCGCTCCAGAACAGAAATACGCCCACCAGGCTGAAGACGACCGCACTGCCGGCGCAGCCCATGGCATACAGGCCTCCGGCGCAGACCGCCACGCATCCGAAGGCCGCCAGCATCTGTCGGCGGGACAGCAGGAAAGCGATGAGCGGAAGACAGACTGCCGGAAGGAGCGACTCCGCCATCGGCATCAGGGTGCCGGAGGCGGGCAGCAGGGAGGCAAGGGTGACCTCCTCCGCGGCGGCCATGCGGACCATCACGCCCAGGGAGATCAGGAACAGCGTCAGGGTCAGCACCATGCGGTCCGCGCGAAGGAGCCGCGAAAGAAAGCCTGAGAACAGGATCAGGACGAAGAAGGACGCGGACAGGATCAGCCCGGTCACGCTGCCGGAGCGCACGGATAGCAGCAGAAATCCCAGCAGGATCAGCACGGACATCAGCACGGAAGCGCCCCGGGCGGACTTTTTGCGGTTCATTCGCTCCAGTCCTCCTTCCAGGAGGCCGAATGCCGGCCAGGGGATTCCGCGCGGGGCGGAACGGGGAGGGGTTCACCGGGCGCCTGATGCTGAGCCGGGATCGGGGAAATGCCGGAATCGGACTCCGGGGCCGGAATCCAGGAGGGAGCACCGGGCAGCTGCGACGGAACCGGCGCAGGAACGAAGGCAGGCGCGCCGGACACGGGGTCCGGGAAGGGCTGCGGGAACTGTTCCGGCACGGGAATCCGGGAGGATTCGGGAGGCACGGAGGACGGGGCGTCAAAGCTGAATTCACCGGCGGAGTGATCCAGCGCCGCATAAACCCGGAGCCGCAGCAGCACGCTGCCGACCTGCAGGAATGAACCGTGAACCAGCGATGGGGCGGCCTCGGATGATCCGTATTGCACCGGGGTCCGGTTGACCGCAGCGGTGCAGCCGCTGCGGGGCCGGATCACGAGCCCTTCGCCGTCCCGCCATGCGAAATCGAGATGGACGCGATGAACGCCCGGGCAGGGAATGACCAGATCGCAGGATCGGACGGCGCCCAGGGTCCCCTCCCTGGGAACGGGGAAAAAGGTGCCTTCATCCAGCGCCCCGCCGCCGGAGATCACGACCAGCTCCCCGATCAGGCCGGAGCCCGGCATATTGCGCAGCCGCTCCCGGTACCCCCGGCGGTCGGAAGCCAGCCAGAGAAATGCGCGGGCCACGATGAGCAGCCCCATCAGCGCAAAAAGATAGCGTGCACCCAGAGAGAGTACGGTGAATACCTCCGGAGACACGCTGATCATGAATGAATCGCTCCCTTCCCTTCCACCGGTCAATCCTCGCGGGGAAGCCAGTCCTCCCAGTCCTTCCGGGGACGGGAATCCCGGATAATCCGGGCGATGAGCGTCCTTTCGGACAGGGGCAGGAACTCCCCGTACCGCTGCAGAAGCGTTCGCATGGCCGCAAAGGAACCGGTCTCCATACAATAGGTATGCAGCGCGTCATAGTTGACGGAATAAACCTTCAGCTGATCAAAGAGAAGACCCATGACATCATCCGCCGCATCCTTCAGCTCCGCCGTTCTGACCCGGCGGCTGGACCCGTCATCCATCCGGACGGACATGGACGGGCCGAGACGGTCATACAGCGTGTTGAACAGCGCGTCTTCAAGGCGGGAGGCGAGGGAAGCAAATGTATCCTTATATGGCGCATAGGAACGCAGCAGGTCGCCGGCCCGATCGGCGAAGCCTTCCCCGTCGACCAGCGCGGAGCCGAAACGGGAACGGAGCGCCTCGCGTACATGCCAGTTTTCAATCATACGGATCCCCCCGAAGCATTTCATTTCCTGCATATCATACCATAATGGAACAGGATTGTGAATTAAATGTTAATTCTTTGCGTAAAAAATGACGGAAAGGGCCGGAAACAGAAAAAAAACGGAGCCCGGGAGGACGGTCAACCGTAAATCTGGGGGATGCGGGGGAGGTCAGATACAAAACCTTGAGATCGGGGCCGGAGGAATTCTTACAAATTGATAAATTTTATCCACAAGCCGGGCGGCTTGAAATTTCAATTTTTTTCTGTTATCATGAGCAGGCGGTTTGGAACTGACAAGTTATCCACACCCGGGTTTTCCACAGCTCACGATTTCGATTCGTGCGCTTTTTTAAGCGCCTGAACCGTCCGGAGCGGGATTCAGAACATGTTTTCGGAGGCATCAACCTTATGGATATTGAGTCGCTTTGGGAGAAAGCCTGCGCCCTGATGGCCCAGGAAATGAATTATGTCTCCTATACGACTTGGGTGGAAGGGAATATGATCCCGACTCAGCTGCGGGATAATACGCTCTGCATCGGCGTCAAGATGGAGGGCATGATTCCGCTGATTCTGAAAAAATATAAAAATCTGATCGAGAAATGCCTCAGCGAAGCGGCCGGAAAGCCCATGACGGCCCAAATCATGAGCAAGGCGTCCGCCGATTCCCTGAACGAGAATGCTGCGCCCGCTCCGGATGACAACGATCCGCATCTGAACCCGAAGTATACCTTCGAGCGTTTTGTCGTGGGCGGAGGGAACCGCTTTGCCCATGCGGCGGCGCTGGCGGTGGCGGAGACGCCGGCGGAGGCCTATAACCCGCTGTTTATCTATGGCGGCGTGGGACTGGGCAAGACGCATCTGATGCAGGCGATCGGCCATTTTATCCACGAGAGCGATCCGACCAAGAAGATCCTGTACATGACCAGCGAAAGCTTTACCAATGAGCTGATCAGCGCCATTCAGCAGAAGAAGACCTTCGAATTCCGGGAAAAAATCCGGAAGGTGGACGTGCTGATGGTGGACGATATTCAGTTTATCGCCGGCCGGGAGAGCACCCAGCAGGAGTTCTTCAACACCTTCAACGAGCTGCACAACGAGAACAAGCAGATCATCCTGACCAGCGACAAGCCGCCGAAGGATATTCAGCGCCTGGAGGAACGGCTCTGCTCCCGCTTTGAGTGGGGGCTGGTGGCGGATATTCAGCGGCCGGATGTGGACACGCGTGTGGCGATTCTGCGCGAGAAGACGCAGCGGGAGAACATCCAGGTGCCGGACGACGTGCTGCAGCTGATCGCCGGCAAGATCGACAGCAACATCCGGGAGCTGGAGGGCTGCCTGACCCGCCTGGTGGCGTACTCGACGCTGGTCCGGGAGCCGATCACGATGGATCTGTGCGAGCAGGCGCTGAAGGAGATCTTCGACCAGAACCGGCAGAAACAGATCACGGCGGAGCTGATCATGGACGTGGTCAGCGATTACTACGGCGTGACGCTGAGCGATCTGACCGGGCCGACCCGGAAGCGGGAAATCACGGTGCCCCGGCAGGTGGCCATGTACCTGACCCGGGAGATGACGGGGATGAGCCTGCCGCAGATCGGCAACGTGTTCGGCGGGCGCGACCACACGACGGTGCTGCACAGCTGCAAGACCGTCGAGGCCGGCATCAAGGAGAACGCGAACATGGGCCTGGTGGTGGACGATGTGAAGCGGCTGGTGAAAAACGCCTGATGGTGATTGACAAAGCGGGAATCGGCGTGATATAGTACCGCCGGATATCCGGCGGAATATGGGTGGTACCATGGAGTACGGCTTCGTCCCTGCGGAGCCGTTCCTTTTTAATTTACTGAAGGAGTGGGATCAATGGAACAGAAGATCAAGGCGCTTCGGGAAGCGATGCAGCAGCAGATCGCAAAGGTGGACAGCAAGGAGAAGCTGAGCGCCTTCTGGCAGGAGTTTCTGGGCAAGAAGGGGAGCGTTGCCGAGCTGATGAAGGGCCTTGGCGCTGTGGCCAGGGAGGACCGTCCCGCCATGGGCAAGGTCATCAACGAGTTCAAGGTGCAGGTGGAGGAGCAGTACCAGGCGCTGAGCGAGAAGATCGAGCAGATGGAGCTGGCTGCGCGCAACCGCCGGGAACAGGTGGATATTACGCTGCCCGGAACCAGGCGTTCACTGGGGGGCCTGCATCCGCTGACCATCATCAAGAATGAGATCATCGGCGTCTTCGCCGGCATGGGCTTTGAAGTGTTCGAAGGCCCGGAAATCGAGGACGACGATCATAACTTTACCCGGCTGAACGTGCCGAAGGATCATCCCTCCCGCGATATGCAGGACACCTTCTATCTGGACAACGACTATCTGCTCAGAACGCAGACCAGCGGCGGCCAGATCCGCGTGATGGATATGGAAAAGCCGCCCATCAAGGTGCTGGTGCCGGGCCGCGTGTTCCGCTCGGACAGCGACGCCACCCACAGCCCCATGTTCCATCAGATGGAGGGCCTGGTCGTGGACAAGGG
>CAMOYA010000083.1 GCA_946629635.1 uncultured Clostridia bacterium | reverse complement strand
GGCCTTTCGCAGCGTGAAATGGCCGAACAGGTATATGTCACCCGTCCCACGGTGGCCCGATGGGAAAGCGGCAGCCGGCTGCCGGACGCGATCATGATCGCCCGCCTGTCCAGGTGCCTGGGCATCGATGCCGGAACCCTGCTTTCCCTCGCGGCCGAGAGCGACGATTCCCCCAATGTCATCCTGGTGGATGACAGCAAAATCATTCTGAACGGCGGGCTGCCCGTTCTGGAAGCCGTGATGCCCAATGCAACGGTCACGGGCTTTATCCGTTCATCCGAAGCCATCGAATATGCGAAAGGCAACCGGATCGCCCTCGCCTTTCTGGATATTGAGATGGGAAAAACGAGCGGGCTGGAGCTTTGCCACACGCTGCTGGAGATCAATCCCCGGACCAATGTGGTGTATCTGACCGCCTACAGCGATTATGCCGTCGACGCCTGGAACACCGGTGCCAGCGGATTCATGCTCAAGCCGCTCACGCCGGAGGGCGTCCGGGATCAGCTCAAAAAGCTCCGGTATCCGTTCTCCCTGGGGAGGGATGGCAAGTGACAGAGCCGATTGATCTTCTGAGTGCGATTCTGGTAGGCGCCGGGCTCATGATGGGGCTGCTGGGGCTGGCGATCGCCGTATTTATGCCCGGTGCCGACCGGTGGAACAAGCGTTTCTTTATCTTCTTTTTTCTCTGCGTCGTGCTTTATGCCGGCTTCTGCACAGCGGACGGGTGGATTTCTCCCCCTTCGGATGCCGCACCGGTGCTGAAAGCCGCTTACTATTTTCAGACGCTTCTGGGCACGATTCTGATCCTGATGACCACCCTTTTTCTGCTGCACTGGTGCGGCGAAAAATGGCGGAACAGTTTCCTCTTCCGCGTTGTGGGCATCTTCTGGATCATCCTGTTTGTCGTGAACTTCATCGCGCCTTTCACGGATCAGATATACTATCTTTCCCCGCAGGGCGAGTTCTTTCGCGGTCCGCTGTATCCGCTGGTGATGGTCATGTTTGTCCCCATCCCGGTGCTGAACCTGATCTTTGCCTTCCGCTGGCGGAGCAGAATGTCCAAAAGATATTTTTATGCCTTCATTTTGAGCATGATCCCCATGGTCATCACGCTCCTGATTCACATTTTTGTCTCCGTATTCGCGCTGCTTGGCTTCAGCATCGCCATCTGCGCGCTGGCGATGTTCGGGATTGTGCTGTTCGACCAGGTGGACCGGATGATGCGCCAGCAGCGGGAAATCGCTCATCAGCGCGCCAGCATCATGGTGCTGCAGATGCGTCCGCACTTCATCTATAACACCATGATGAGCATCTACTACCTCTGCAAGCAGGACCCGGACCGTGCGCAGCGCGTCACGCTCGATTTCACAACCTATCTGCGCAAAAACTTCACCGCCATCGCCAGCGAGGATCTGATCCCCTTTTCCGAAGAGCTGGAGCACACCCGGGCTTACCTCGCCGTCGAGCAGGCACAGCACGAGGACTTTCTGACCGTCGAATATGACACGCCGCACGTCGGTTTCCGGCTGCCGCCGCTGACGCTGCAGCCCATCGTCGAAAACGCGGTCAAGCATGGCCTGGATCCGGATTCCGAACCGCTTCGGATCATGATCCGCACGGCCCGGACAGCTGCAGGAAGCGAAATCACCGTGGAAGATACCGGCGCCGGATTCGGGACAGCGGACGACGGCGCGCCGCATATCGCCCTGAAAAACATTCAGCAGCGTCTTGAAATCATGTGCCACGGAACGATGACCATCCATTCCCGCCAGGGGGGCGGAACGGTCGTCCGGGTCACAATCCCGGACGCAAAATGATGCAGGACTCCCGTCCTGCATCTTCTCATTTCCGTTGAACAGCCGATCCGGAAGCAAGCTCCGGATGAAATCCGAATCCGTTTACCGGCCGCATGTTCCGGCTTTTTCCGGATGATGACAGGCGACTCCCCGTCCCCCGATCATCCGCATCGGCGGATCCGTTTTCGCGCATTCCTCCGTTGCGAACGGGCAGCGGGTGTGGAAGCGGCATCCGGAAGGCACATTCACCGGGCTCGGCATCTCCCCCTGCAAAAGCCGCTCCCCGCTTCTTCGCCGGTGCGGATCCGGAACCGGGGCCGCATCGAGCAGAAAGCGCGTATACGGATGACGCGGATCCCCGCAGACGGTCTCCGTCTCCCCGGTTTCGCAGACCTTTCCCAGAAACATGACCGCCACCCGGTCCGAAATATGCCGCACCACGGAAAGGTCATGGCTGATAAACAGGTAGGTCAGGTTCCGTTCCTTCTGCAGCCGGCGGAGCAGGTTCAGGATCTGATTCTGGACGGAAACATCCAGGGCGGAAACCGGTTCATCGCATACGATCAGTGCCGGGTCGGCGGCAATGGCCCGGGCAATGCCGACGCGCTGGCGCTGTCCGCCGGAGAGCTGGTGCGGATACCGGTTGATCATCTCCGCCGGCACGCCGACTGCCGCCATCAGCTCCTGCACCCGTTCGGTCTCCGCCTGCCTGTTTTCGCACAGCTTCCAGGTCCTCAGCGGCTCGGCAATGATGCTTCGCACGCTCATCCGGGGATCCAGGGATGCGTACGGATCCTGAAAGATCATCTGCATCTGACGCCGGAGGGGGCGGAATGCGCCCGCATTCAGGGAAGTGATCTCCGTTCCGCGGAAGAAAACCTCGCCGGACGTGGGTCGGAGCATCCGGATCATCATCCGCCCCAGAGTGGATTTTCCGCAGCCGGATTCCCCGACCAGCGCCAGGGTTTCCCCCGCACGGATCTGAAGCGACACGTCCGTCACCGCGTGAACCGTATCCTTTTTTCCGAACGGAAATTCCCGCGTCAGGTTTCTGGTTTCCAGCAGTATTTCGCTCACACCGGCGCCTCCTCTCCCGCATGAAAGCACCGGACCGGATGTCCCGCTCCGGCGGAGGTCATCGCCGGAGTCTCCCGCATGCAGCGTTCATCGCACAGGTCGCACCGCGGCGCAAAGGAGCAGCCTGCCGGCAACCGGTTCAGCGCCGGCACGGAGCCGCGGATCGTATCCAGCGTTTCTCCCCTGCGGTGCAGGGACGCGACCGCACCGAGCAGCCCCCGGGTATAGGGATGTGCGGGGTGATCAAACAGGGTACAGATCTCCGCCTGCTCCACGATCTGCCCCGCATACATGACGCAGGCGTAATCGCACAGCTGGGCGACCGCACCCAGGTTGTGACTGATGAAAAGAATGCTGGTTCCCTGATCCCGCATGCGGCGCATCAGCTGCAGGATCTGCGCCTCGACGATCACGTCCAGCGCCGTCGTCGGCTCATCCGCGATCAGCAGCCGGGGACGGCAGACCATCGCCATGGCGATCATCACCCGCTGGCGCAGGCCGCCGGACAGCTCATGGGGATAGCACCGGATCCGCTTTTCCGCCTCCGGAATGCCCACTTCTTCAAAAATCTCCGCCGCCTGCTTCCTGGCCTCTTCCCGGGAAACCTGCCGGTGCAGAAGAATCGTCTCCTCCACCTGCCGGCCGACGGGAACCACCGGGTTCAGGCTCGTCATCGGATCCTGAAACACCATGGAAAGCTCCGCTCCCCGCAGGCGGCTCATTTCCTTTTCGGACAGACCCAGCAGGTCCTTTCCGCACAGGGTGATCCGTCCGCCGGTCACCTTTCCCGGAGCGCGAATCAGGCCCATGACCGCCCGGGCCGTCATGCTCTTTCCGCAGCCGGATTCCCCCACCAGGCCAACGATCTCCCCCGCCCGAACCTCCAGTGAAACGTCATTGACCGGTGTGAACGTCCCTCTCCAGGAGGAGAAGCTGACGCTGAGGTGGCTGATCTCCAGTGTTTTCTGCTCCATTCTCCGCTCCTACCTGTCCTTGAGATGAGGGTCCAGCGCATCCCGAAGCCCGTCTCCGAGAAAATTGAACGCCAGCACGGCGACCATGATCGTCAGCCCCGGTATAACGCTCAGCCATGGCGCGTTGAACAGGAAGTTTTTTCCCGCGTTCACCATCAGCCCCCAGGAGGCATCCGGTGCCTGAATGCCCAGACCGAGGAAGCTGAGGCTGCTCTCCGTCAGGATGGCGGTGGGCACATTCAGCGTGAACAGCACGATCAGCGTCGGCAGGCAGTTCGGCAGAATATGCCGAAGCAGCATGACCGGACCGGAAACGCCGATGGTCCGGGCAGCATCGATATACTCCGCGTTTTTCAGCCGCAGCGTTTCCGCCCGCACGATCCGGGCCACCGATGCCCAGTTCATCATCGCCAGCGTCAGCACCACATTGATGATTCCGTCCCCCAGGGCGAACATCATCAGCATCGCCAGCAGCATGGACGGAAAAGCCAGTACGATATCCGCAAGGCGCATGATCACCGTATCCGTGATGCCGCCGTACCAGCCTGCCAGCATTCCCAGCAGCGCGCCGATCAGGATGCTCAGCACCGTGGGAACCACCCCGATCATCAGGGATACCCGCGCGCCGTACAGAAGGCGGGTCAGGATATCCCTTCCGCCCTCATCCGTGCCCAGCAGATGCTCCGCGGACGGCGGAGAGAGCCGACGCTGCAGATCCATGTCGTCATAGGCATAGGGCGTCAGCACGGGTGCAAGTGCCGCGCCGAGGATCATCAGCAGGATCAGCAGCAGGGAGAAGGCTGCCAGCCGGTTCGCGCGGAACATCCGGAAGAAATCCGCCCGGAAGGAGTTCACCATGCCTTCTCCGTCTTCAAGCCTGCGCAGATGCTGATCCGCCAGCTCCCGCTGTCTGTTCATCCGCATGCGTCAGCCCCCCTTCCGGATCCGGGGGTCGAGCACGGAATAAAGCATATCCGCCGCCAGGTTGCCCAGGATCACCAGGGCCGTGGCAAACAGCACCGTTCCCTGCAGAAGCGGCACATCCCGCCCGGAAATCGCCTGCACCGCCAGGCGCCCGATGCCGTTGATCGAAAAGACGGTTTCCGTGATCACCGCGCCGGACAGAAGGCTCGAAAACTGCAGGGCCATCATGGTCACCACCGGCAGCATGGCATTGCGCAGCGCATGGAACACCAGCACGCCCATCTGTCTGCGTCCCTTGGCCCTGGCCGTGTCGATATAGTCCTCCTGCAGAATGTCCAGCAGCGTGGAGCGGACCAGTCTCGCCACGCTCCCGGCGGAATTCCATCCCAGCGCAACGGCCGGAAGAATCAGGCTCTGCCATCCCGCCATGCCGGAGATCGGCAGCCAGTGCAGCCGGAAGGCGATGAAATACTGCAAAAGCACGGCCGTCATAAACACCGGGATGGACACGCCCACGAGCGAGATGCCCATGAACAGATGGTCCAGGATTCCGTTTTTCCGCACGGCAGCGATCACGCCGCTGACGATGCCCAGCACCCAGGCGAAGACCGCCGCCGCCAGCGACAGCTGAAGGGTGTTGACAAAGGCGTCCCCCATCAGCTGAAGCACGGGCTTTCCCAGGGAATAGCTGGTGCCGAAATTGCCGCGGAGGCAATCCCCGATATACCGGAAAAACTGGGTCAGGATCGGTTGATCCAGCCCCAGTTCCTCCGTCATGCGCGCAATGACCGCGTCATCCCCGTGCTCGCCCATCAGCACTGCCACCGGATTCCCGGGAATGACCCGGAGCATCACGAAGAGCAGCAGGGCAACACCCAGCAGCGCGATCACCGACTGTCCCAGCCGGCTGAGCAGTTTCATCTTCATCTTTTCAGCTTCTTATCCATTATTTCAGCACGACATCCGTCGCATAGAAATCGGAGAACCCGGCCCACTGCGGCGTAAATGATTCCACCCGCTCCCCGCGGCAGTACAGGTGCATATCCTGCAGAAGCGGCACCCAGGCCATATCCTCCCCGATGATCTTCTCCTCCAGGCTCTGATACTCCTTCAGCCGCGCGTCATCATCCACGATGGACCGGGCATTGGCCACCCGGGAGAGCACATCCGCATTCTGATAGTTGATGCTGCGCTGACGGGTCTTTTCCGCCGTGCCGAAGAAGGTATAGAGAATGTTGGCCGGATCGTTGTAATCCATGCCCCAGCGGGCCACAAAGCTTTCCATTTCGCCGGAGGAACGTTTTTCCAGCCAGACGGCATGCTCATAATTCTTGATTTCCGCGCTGATGCCCACTGCCCGGAGCCGGGAGCGGATGCTCTGGCAAACGTTCTGAATCGTTCCGGAGGACGCGCTGTCCACCGCGATTTCCAGCGCGATCTGCCCTTCTCCGTAGCCCGCCTCCTTCAGCAGCGCCTTTGCGCCTTCCGGGTCAAAGGGAACGGGCTGCAGCTGTTCGCTGTGTCCCCAGACGCCGGAGGGAATCGCGCCGGTTTCCCGGACCGCGTCGCCCATGTACAGGGACGAAATGATATCATCCACATCGATCGCCATCGCGATGGCCCGGCGGACCTTCGCGTCCCTGAGCGCGCCCTGGGCATTGTTCAGCACGAAGAAGAACATACCGACCTTGCGGGTGCTGACGATCCGGGAGGCAAGATCCGGGTTCTGCTTGTACATGGCATCCACGATGGAAGCATCCTGATTCGTCAGGTCAATCAGATCCAGCTCGCCGCTGAGGAACTGCATGTTCTGGACATTGACATCCGGCACCACGCTGACGACCAGCTTTTTCACGGTCGGCGCATCGCCCCAGTATTTTTCGTTAAAGACCAGCGTATAATGATCGTTCGCCTGCCACTCGGTCACGGTATAGGGGCCGGAACCAACGGTCTCCGCCGGCACCGTGCCGAAGCCCTCTGTCATGGTTTCCCGGTCCACGATGGACATGGCCGGCGCGGAAAGCTCCGCGGGAAAACCGGCGTTGGCCGCAGACAGCGTGACGGAGAAATGCGTGTCGTCCTTCACGCTGAAGCCGGACAGCGTATCCGCCTCTCCGCTCTTCACCTGTTCGCTTCCCGCAACCTCCTCGGCGATCTCCGTATTCATCCGGTTGATCTTCAGCAGGCGTTCAAAGGAATACTGCACATCCGACGCGGTCAGCGGGCTCCCGTTGGAAAAAACGACGCCGTCCCGGATCGTGAAGTCATACACCAGGCCGTCCGCGCTGACGGTATAGTCCGTGCACAGGCTCCGGACCACCGTGGGCACGCCGTCCACCAGCCTCGTTTCAAAAAGCCGGTCGAAGACGTTCATCGGGATCATGTAGTCATCCGACGTTCTGGCCACGTCCATGGTGGTAATATCCGTTTTGACCGCTACCCGCATCAGCCCGCTTTCCACCCCCGCAGCCATGGCGTACGGGCAGGCCAGGCAAAGGATCAGCAGCAGCACCAGCATCCTCTTCATCGCAGACAGTCTCCTTATCATTCTTTTTTCTTCAGCATTATATCACGGCTCCGAACGGAATAAAAGCCAAAACACGCCGGCGTCCGTGTCATGCGCCTGCCCGTGATCCCGCCCTGTTTCAGGCGCTGCGGAGCGCGCCTGCCGTCAGGCACTCAGTATCCGATTGCGCCATATGAAAGAAATCGGTATGGCCTCAGGGGCGGAAATCGTGTATAACATTGTGGTGGCGCCGAATCAGCCACTCCGAAAAAATATTTGTAAGATTCTTTCGGAATCTGCGTCTAATAAAGTGAAAGGAGGTTGAGAGCCTGATGCAGTCCGATGCTTTTGACCGGATCTATCAAAGCTATTTTGAACCGGTTTACCGCTATGCGCTCTCACTCTCCGGGAATCCACAGATTGCTGAGGAGATCGCCCAGGAAACCTTTTTCAAGGCAATGCGGACGCTGGATCAGTTTCAGGGAAAAAGCACCCTGAAAAGCTGGC
>CAMOYA010000082.1 GCA_946629635.1 uncultured Clostridia bacterium | reverse complement strand
TTCCCTCCTTAAAATGTCTCGCTCAAAAGCGAATGTGTATTTGCTTCCGAGTCATTGATGCGGTGTGGAGCAGGTGATGGGAATCGAACCCACGTAGCCAGCTTGGGAAGCTGGAGCTCTGCCATTGAGCTACACCTGCATGGTCCGCATCAAGCCCTTGAAGACTTGCGAACAAATTGTATTTTATCCGCTTTTTCTTTTCATGTCAAGCATTTTGGCGAAACAGCGGCGGGATTCATGCGGACTTTATGCTTTCCCGTATCTCATGTACCGGAAATGCTCGAATTCTCAATTGCCTGGGCGATTTTGCGCTGGGAGTGGCGATACTGCCCGGGAGTGGTTTTGTTCAGCTTCCGGAAATCGCGGACCAGGTGGCTGCAGTCCGCGTAGCCGGTGTTGCGGCTGATATGGTTGAGATCGCAGTCGGTATAGATCAGATAGTGCTCCACCCGCTGGATTCGGACCTGCTCAATATATTCCTTGCAGGAAACGCCGTAGATCTGGCGGAATTTCCGGGCAAACCAGGGATAGCTCATCCCGCAGTAGCGCGCCAGATCCTCCACCTTCAGCGGCTCGCTGATATGGTGCTCGATGTAGGAGGTAACGCGATAGATCGGATCGAGCTGCAGGGACTGGCCCTGAGGCTTGAACCCTTTCTCCATCCACAGGCGGACAAGATTCGTGACCAGCAGGTAAAGCATGGCCCGGATGGTCAGATCGTATCCGTAGGCGCGGGTGTTGAATTCCTGCACGCACTGTTCAATCATGAAATCCATATGATAGCGGTGCAGATCCTCCGCGGAAATCATCATGGGGACATGATTCTGCTCAGCTTCCAGAAGCATGCTGCGGATATCGGGCGTATAGGAGGGCAGCTCGCCCAGCTGCTCGAGATCCAGTTTGATTGTATCGTAAACAACGGGTTCCCCGTTTTCGGAATCGATGGAATGACGCATCAGCGGGTGAATCAGCAGCGCGGAGCCGGCGGGAACGATGAAGGTTTCATCGTTGCGCAGGATCCTGCAGGTTCCCTGGCAGACCCGGATGATTTCCGCAAAATAGTGCTGATGCTCCGTAATCGGAAAGGGATTGTCTGAAGAATGATACTGAAAACAATTGAAGGGCATTCCGAGGGGATTGTCATGCATAATGGTGCTTTCCACGTTGGGACCTCCTTGGTGCTTGTGCTAGGACTATTCAATGAACATGGCGTCTCCAAAGGAGAAGAACCGGTATTTCCGGTCCACGGCCTCCCGGTAAACGCGAAGGGCTTCCTCACGGCCCATCAGGGTGCTGACCAGCATCAGCAAGGTGCTTTGGGGCAGATGGAAATTGGTGATCAGCGCATCAACCGCCTTGATGGCAACACCGGGGCGGATAAAGATGGCCGTATCGCCGGAACCCGCATGGATCACTCCATCCGGCGTCGACATGGTTTCCAGCGTCCGGACGGAAGTGGTTCCGACGCAGATGATCCGTCCGCCGTTCTGCCGGATCCGGTTCAGCGTGCTCGCCGCCTCCTCCGTCACCTGGCAGAATTCGCTGTGCATCTTGTGATTTTCCGCATCCTCCTCCTTGACAGGCCGGAAGGTCCCCAGCCCCACATGCAGAAGCACGGGGACGATGGTGACGCCTTTGGCCCGGATTCTGTCCAGAAGCTCCGGGGTAAAGTGCAGTCCCGCCGTCGGCGCGGCAGCGGAGCCTTCCTGCTTCGCGTACACGGTCTGATAGCGGGAACTGTCCTGGAGCTTCTCGTGTATATAGGGCGGCAGGGGCATTTCACCCAGCCTGTCCAACACTTCTTCGAAAACGCCTTCACAGGAGAAGCGGACGATCCGTCCGCCGATCTCCTCCACGTTGCCCAGAATCTCGCAGCGCAGAAGACCGTCGCCGAAAACGCACCGGGTGCCGGGCTTCAGACGGCGTCCGGGACGCACCAGCGCTTCCCAGTCCGTGGCATTCTGACGGCGGAGCAGCAGCACTTCCACCGGAATGCCCGTGTCTTCCTTCACGCCCAGCAGCCTTGCGGGGATGACCTTGGTGTCGTTGATGACCAGCGCGTCTTCCGGATTCAGCTCATCAATGATGTCATAAAAATGCCTGTGCTCGATCGAACGGCTCTTCCGCCGGTAGATCAGCAGGCGGCTGTGATCCCGGGGTTCCACCGGGGTCTGGGCAATCAGCTCCTCCGGAAGCTCATAATCAAAATCGGAAGTTTTCATCATCGGCTCAGATCTCCATCCTGATTTGTGCGGATGCGGCAGCAGGCATGTTTTTCTTCATGTGGGCCCAGGCAGCGGGGGTGCAGATACGGCCCCGCGGCGTCCGCATGATAAAGCCGAGCTGCATCAGATAGGGCTCGTAGACGTCCTCGATGGTCACCGCGTCTTCCCCGGTGGTGGCGGCCAGCGTATCCAGACCGACCGGACCGCCGGAAAACTTGTCCATCATCGTTCCGAGCATATTCCGGTCCACCTTGTCCAGCCCCAGTTCGTCCACATCCAGCATGTTCAGCGCCTCCCGCGCCACCTCCCGGCTGATATGTCCGCCCGCCCTCACTTCCGCATAATCCCGTACGCGCTTGAGCATACGGTTGGCGATCCGGGGAGTCCCCCGGCTCCGGCGGGCGATTTCCAGAAGGCCGTCCGGATCGGCGTTGACGCCGAGAATGCCGGCGCTCCGCTCAACGATCTTGGCCAGCTCTTCGGGCGAATACATTTCCAGCCGGAAAAGCATTCCAAAGCGGTCGCGCAGCGGAGCGGACAGCTGCCCGGCGCGCGTGGTGGCTCCGACCAGGGTAAACTTCGGCAGATCGACCCGGATGCTCCGGGCGGTCGGTCCCTTGCCGATCATGATGTCGATGGCAAAGTCCTCCATCGCCGGATACAGCACTTCTTCCACCTGGCGGGAAAGCCGGTGAATTTCATCGATAAAAAGGACATCTCCGCTGCTCAGGTTGCTGAGAATGGAGGCCAGATCCCCGGGACGCTCGATGGCGGGGCCGCTCGTGACCCGGATGTTCTGTCCCATTTCAGATGCAACGATACAGGCCAGTGTCGTCTTCCCCAGGCCCGGCGGGCCGTAAAGCAGCATATGATCCAGCGCGTCGTGGCGGCTCAGCGCGGCCTGAATATAGATATTCAGGCTGTCCTTGACCGCTTTCTGACCGACATAATCCCGCAGCGTATGGGGCCGGAGAGATTGCTCCATGGCCCCGTCTTCCGCGAGGAAGGATCCGTTCATCAGTCTTTCTTCATCCATTCAGGCAGTACCTCATCCATTTACATTCCGGCCATGGCGCGCAGGGCAAGACGAATCAGCTCCTCCGGCCTGTCCGTCTGGTCGTGAACCTGGGAAACGGCATTCCGGGCCTCCGTGGAGGAATATCCCAGCGCAACCAGCGCTTCAATGGCTTCGGAAACATAATCCGCGCCCGGGATGGCAGCGGCGGGGAAGACAGCATCTCCGGCGTCGGCCTGGGTGGAGATGCTGGCCTGGGATATTTTGTCCTTCAGTTCCAGCGCAATCCGCTGAGCCGTTTTTTTGCCGATCCCCGGCGCACGGGAGAGCGCATTGACATCGCCCAGCAGAATCGCCAGATTCAGGTCGCGCAGCGGCATGGCGCCGAGAACGCCCAGTGCGGTCTTGGGGCCGATGCCGGAAACGGAAGTGAGCTGGCCGAACATCTCCTTCTCTTCCCGGGTGGCAAAACCGAAAAGTTCCATGGCATCCTCCCGGACGGAAAGGGATGTATAGCATCGCATCTTCTGGCCGACAGGCGGCGCAGCCTGCAGCGTGTTGTTGGAGCAGCTCAGCTGCCAGCCGACTCCGGCGGCAAGAAGCACCAGCTGACCGCTGGTTTTTTCGCACACTTCCCCTTCAATAAAGGCATACATCGCCGCAAAATCCTTCCTGCTGTTATTTCATCATAAACTGGGATTTGGCTACCCCGGCCTGGCAGTGGGTAATGGCGCAGGCAATGGCGTCCGCGGCATCGTCCGGCTTGGGAATTTCGTCCAGCTTCAGCAGGAGTTTTACCATCTGCTGAATCTGTTTTTTGTCCGCCTTGCCGTATCCCGTGATGGCCTGTTTGATCTGCATGGGGGTATACTCATACAGGTTTTCCGTGTATTCGGCCGCGGCAATAATGGCCGCGCCGCGGGCGGCTCCGACCATCAGGGCGGTTGTGACATTCCGGGCGAAAAAAAGCTCTTCGAAGGCCACATCGTCCGGCCTGTAGATCTGAAGCAGATCGCGGACGCCCAGCTGAAGCGCACGGAGACGGTTCTGCATGGGAACGCCCGCCTTGGTTTCGATACAGCCGTAGTTGATCAGTTTCATCCGGCTGCCCTGTGCTTCCACTACGCCCCAGCCCATCAGCGCATATCCCGGATCAATTCCCAGAACGATCAATCGACTGCCCCATTTCTCTCAAATTTTGCCATAGCTCATCGTACGCTGTCGCTCGGGAAAAGTCAAGTTTTTACAATCGAAAGAATGCGGATTGCACCGGAAAAATCTGAGGGATGGTCAGAGGCCGGAGCGGCTGGCGCGGGTAAAGGTCAGCACGGTGATCCGCTGCGCCCCGCCCCGCCTCAGCGCATCGGCGCAGCGGCGGGCGGTGGTGCCGGTTGTCAGCACATCATCCACCAGCAGAACGGGGAAGGAAATGCGCTCCGCCGGGTCAAAGGCGTGCTGCAGGTTCTTTTCCCGGTCCAGGCGGTTCAGGGATGCCTGGTTCCGCTCCCCGGTCTCCCGGCGGACGATCAGCTGCCTGCAGGAAAGGGAAAGCTTTTCCGCGGTGGCACTGGCAAGAATCCGACCGTGATCGATGAAGCGCTCCCTCCGTCGGGACTCCGGCATGGTGACCCAGGTCACAACGGTATCCGGAGGGAATGCGGGCTCGTCCGGCAGCGGAATCAGCAGGTCCGCCAGCGGGCGGGCGGCACATGCTTCGGCCTGATGCTTCAGCCGCAGGATCAGCTGCCGGGCGATCCCGTCATGAAGCCGCAGGGAATATGCGGGCAGATCCGGTTCCAGATCGTCCCGTGCCCAGGCAAAGAGACCGCCATCGCGCTGAAGCCGTTCCGCGCATTCCGGACAGAGCACGTCTCCGCCGGAAATGCGTCCGCAGGTCCGGCATACGGCACCTTCCGGATAGATCAGATCCATCACGAACCGTCGGATGGCGGCGCCGTTCTCCCCCAGGCGGCGAACCATCGCGTCATGGGCCATACTCGTCCCCCGCATTCTTCAGCCGGGCAGCCAGCGTGGTGTAGCGGCGTGCCTCATGATTGTTGGCCACCATCCGGCGGATGACTTCTTCGCTGCCGACCAGGACCACCATGCTTTTGGCACGGGTCAGCGCCGTATAGAGCAGATTGCGGGTCAGCAGCATGGTCGGGCCGCCGGTGACGGGCATGACGATCACCGGGAATTCACTGCCCTGGGATTTATGAACGGAAAGGCAGTATGCCAGCTCCAGAGATTCCAGTTCGCTGGTGCGGTAAGTGACTTCCCTTTCCTCGTCAAACAGAACGGTGATCTCGCTTTCCTCGGAATCCACCCGGGTGATGAAACCGACATCTCCGTTGAACACGCCGGCGCCTGTTTTCCATCCCGTGCCGGTCTCCTGCTGCCAGCTCAGATCGTAGTCGTTTTTGGTCTGGATGACCTTGTCCCCGAGCCGGAAAACGGTATCGTTCCAGGTGATCTGGGGCCGGGAAGAATCGGCGGGATTCAGCGCCTGCTGAAGAAGCGTATTCAGTGCGTTGACGCCGCATTCTCCCTTTCTGGCGGGCGCAAGCACCTGAATATTCTGCACGGCGAGCGTGCACGCCTTTTCCTTTGGATATTTCAGATAGGCAGGCAGGCGGGCGGACAGCAGGGAAACGATGGTGGCGGCGGCTTCCGGGAGACTGCTTTTCCGCTCGAAGAAGAAATCCGTTCCCTTTTCATTCAGAAGGGGCATCTGGCCCCGGTTGATCAGATGCGCGTTCGTGACGATCCGGCTCTCCTCGCTCTGGCGGTAGATATCCGTCAGATATATGCAGGGGACGGCGCCGCTGGCCAGAATATCCCCCAGTACGTTGCCCGCGCCAACGCTGGGCAGCTGATCCGCGTCTCCGACGAGGATCAGACGGCTGCCGGGGTCAATCGCACGCAGCAGGGAGCGCATCAGCATCAGGTCGATCATGGAGGCCTCATCCGCGATGATGACGTCCGCCTCGAGCGGGCTTTCGGCATTTCGGGAAAAAAGACCGGATTTGCCGTCATATTCCAGCAGCCGGTGAATGGTTTTCGCTTCGGCACCGGTGGCCTCCGTCATGCGCTTGGCGGCCCGGCCGGTGGGCGCGCACAGGAAAACGGTGTTCTCTTCGGAGAGCAGCTCCAGAATGCAGTTGATGATGGTGGTCTTGCCGGTGCCCGGCCCTCCGGTGATGACGAATACGCCGTTTTCCAGTGCAAGGCGGATGGCTTTGCGCTGGTTGGCGGAAAAGGCGATCCTCCTGCGCTTCTCAAACCGGGAAATTGCCCGGGCGGCACCGGCATACTGATCCGGGCGGACAGCCGCAGTCATTTCGCGGATCCGCGTGGCGACCTCCTGCTCGGCATGCCAGAAAACGGGCAGATAAATCCGTCGGTTATCCGGCTCCGCGTCATCCGCCTCCGCGATCAGACTGCCGGACAGCAGCAGGGAGGTCAGTGCGGCTTCGCACAGCTCCCGCCGGACCTGAAGCATGGCGGCGGAGGCGGAATACAGCTCCGCTTCCGGAAGATAAATATGTCCGGAGGATGCTGCCGCTTCCCGGAGTACGTATTTCAGGGCGCACCGGATACGGCTGGGACTGTCCGGTGCGATCCCCAGGCTCAGCCCGATCCGGTCCGCGGTTTTGAACCCGACGCCTTCAATTTCGTCGCACAGGCGGTATGGGTCTTCCCGGACAATATCGGGGGCCTGGTCGCCGTAATGCTGGGCGATCCGGGCGGCCAGTGAAGCGGAAATCCCGTAGGACTGAAAGAAGATCATGGCCTTCCGGGCGTTCTGATGCTCCTGATAGCTTTCGATGATCATGGCGCAGCGCTTTTTCCCGATGCCCGGAATCTCGGTCAGCCGCTCCGGGTGCTCCGACAGAACCGTCATCGTCTCTTCGCCGAAATGCCGTACGATCAGCGAGGCGGTGGAGGCACGGATGCCGCGGATCAGTCCGCTGCTCAGAAAGCGTTCGATGCCCAGCAGCGTGGTCGGCTCCTGAATCTGAAAGGAAATGCATTTGAACTGTCGGCCGTATGTTCTGTGATCCGTCCAGTCTCCGTTGAAGACAGCCTGCTCTCCCGGACTGAGCTCCGGAAGGGTGCCGACGACGGTGACTTCGCTGCGCCCGGCCCGGACGGAGATGACGGAATAACCGTTTTCCTCATTCCGAAAAACGGTGCCCAGAATGCTGGCTTCCAGTCGTTCCATACAGCGATCTCACCCCATGCAAGGGCATGATAGCACAAAAAACGGGGATTGTCATTAAGCCGAGGGTTTGATATAATTTTCCAGCGATTATGTTCGGGCGGGAGTGATGCAGCAATGGATTTCATGAGGGCTCTGCTGATCTATATGACGGCGGCGTTTGGCCTGGCTGTGCAGAATACGGCCGCTCCCGCGGCGATTCCGGAGCCGGAGATAACGCCGCCCCCCGCGGTTGTGGAGCAGGTGAACGGTCAGAGCGCCCCGACGATGCAGATCATCAACGGCATCACGCCGACCCCTTCCATTACACCGGAACCGGTGCCGACCATCACGCCCAACAGCGCATACCATAACCTGGCGATGGGCGCCAGGGGCAGCGATGTGAAAAAGCTGCAGCAGCGGCTTGTGGAACTGGGATATCTGCCCGAAGACGCGGTGGACGGAGCCTATGGCCGGCAGACATATCATGCCGTCCGTCGCTTTCAGTACTATAACGGATTGTCACAGGACGGGATTGCCGGCAAGCGGACGCAGACTTATCTGTACGAGAATCCCGACGCCGCTCCTTATCCGACGCCCACCGCGGAGCCGACGGTGACGCCGACCGCGGAGCCGACGGAAGCGCCCACGGCAGAACCGAC
>CAMOYA010000081.1 GCA_946629635.1 uncultured Clostridia bacterium | reverse complement strand
TCTTTATGTCAATTGTCAAAATCATTTTATCAGAAGCTCCCCGGACTCCTGCGCTCACGTCTGCGCCACATCGCTCCTTTTCCCTGTTCCGCGACCGTAAAACAGCAGTGACAATCCGGTGGCAGTCACCCATCCGACCGGCCATGCGCACCAGATTCCGGTCGCTCCGAGGCTGGTCCGGGAGAGAAGAATCGCCAGCGCAACGCGCAGGATCAGATCGGTGAATGTTGCAACCATAAACGCGTTCATTCTTCCCGCGCCGCGAAGGACGCCGTCCGTGACCAGCTTGGTCGCCACAACGAAATAGAACGGGGACAGGATCTTCAGGAACCGCAGCCCGGCGGAAAGCGCCGTTTCACCCGGCTCATCCATAAACAGCCGCAGCAGCAGCTCCCCGCCGAAAAAGTACAAAAGCGTCAGAGGCACGCACAGCAGCCACACCATTTTCAGGCCCGCTTTCCATCCTTCCTGAACCCGATCCTCTCTCTTCGCACCGATATTCTGCGCAGTAAAGCTGGAAACTCCGTTCCCCATCGTCGTAAAGGATGTGATCACCAGATTGTTCAGTTTGACGGAAGCCGAATATCCGGCAACCACGCCGGCCCCGAAGGAGTTGATCACGCTCTGAATGATGATATTGCCGATGGAAATAAAGCTCTGCTGGAGCGTGCTGGGAACCGCGATTGCAATGATTCGCCCGAGGAGCCGGGAAGACCAGATCTGCACCTTTTCTCTCCCCGCATCGACCGACCTCAGCCTTCGGAAGACGGTCCATACCGCCAGCGTACAGCTGACCCCCTGGCATAAAAACGTTGCCCACGCCACACCGGACACACCCATTTCAAACCCTGTCACAAACAGAATATCCAGAAATATATTGGCTGTCGAAGAAAGCGCAAGAAACACGAAGGGCGTCCTGGAATCTCCAAGCGCTGTAAAAATGCCGGTGGCGATATTATAGAAGAACATAAACGGAAGCCCCCACAGATAGATCCGCAGGTAAAGCTCCGAATCGGGCAGAATGCTTTCCGGAGTGCGAATCAGACGAAGGAGCCGCTCACAGGACAGCAGGCCTGACAGCAATAAAAAAAGGCACAGCCCCGCAGTAAAAATCATGGAAGTAAAAACGGCCGTCTTCATCCGGCTGTAATCCTTCGCACCGAAAAGCTGGGAAACAACCACGGAGCACCCCATGTTGCACCCAAAGGCAAACGCAATAAAGATCAGCGTTATCTCATAGCTGTTCCCTACGGCTGCCAGCGCGTTCTCACCGATGTATTTCCCGGCTACAAGGCTGTCGGCAATATTATACAGCTGCTGAAAAACGACGCTGGCAAAAAGCGGAAGACAAAAACGCCACAGGACGGAGGAAGGCCTGCCTGTTGTCAGATCTCTGTTCATCATTACGGAATACTGCTTTACTCGTACCTCAGCTCGTCCAGTGTGTACCGGATCACTTCATCCACGGAATCATCATCGTTCGCTACCTTTTCAGACAGCCATGGGTGAGCGCTTTCCCACAGCCAAACCTGGGACTCCTGCGATTCCTCATTCATCCGTCCGCCGCTCCTCCTGCATGATCTTGACCACAAGAGATTGTATTCCTTTCAGGTGAGAAATACAAGATCTGTTTTGCTCTTTTTTGTTTCTTCCAGACCTCACCGGTCTTCACAAAGCCGGAACGGTATTTCCGGAAGGCTGAGCGCCTGCATGACCGCACGATGCAGATGGGCATCCTTATGATGGACATACTGAACAGAAGAATGAATGATCTCACCGTCTTCCCAGCGGATCATTCCCCTGCCATCCGGCTTCAGCCCATAGTCAGCCAGTGTTTTTCCCTCTTCCGGCACCAGAACAGTCAGCCGGTTTTTTACCCGGTTGCCCAGGAATACAGTGAACAGATTCCTTTCCGGATCCATGGACACATGGTTGCCGGTAAAACCGCCGATTCCGAATGCCCGCATGCCCATATATGCCGGAATTTCCGAATAATACTGATCCGGATGCCGCAGGTAACACTGGTATCCCAGAAACTGGCTCCATCCGCCGTCCGGCAGCCGATGGCCCGTCCGGTTGATCGCCATCTCCCGCAGGGAGGCTTCGCCAACGATCCGGCCTGCGAGTACCGCGCGGCAGAAGCGGGCCATATCCTCCAGCGTCGAAAACAGGCCGGCGTGGCCGCACAGATCGCCGGTATCCCCCTGAAGAACCGCCGCCTTCGGATCATGCGGAATGCCTCTTGGAAGGCCGGTGCGGACGATCCTGCGGCCCGCCTCGATCCGATGTTCTCCGTCATAAAGCTGGCAGTCCTCCCGACGGGCTTCCGGCACCCTGGCCCAGGTTTCCCGCATCCCTGCCGGCTGCAGAATCAGCTCCCGCACACAGCCGTACAGGGACTCTCCCGTCGCCGATTCAATCACATATTTCAGAACCATTGCCGGGATGTCCGAATAGGGTCGTTTCTCCGCTTTTTCGGTGACAGATGCAGCAAACAGGGCCCGCATGGCGCTTTCCCGGTCCGGGCAGGCATCCAGACGCAACGGCGTCCGAATCGTGACCGCAAAGGACATCAGCTCCTCCACCGTCGTGTCTCCCAGCATATCAAAACGAGGATCATAGAAGGTAACACGCCTGGAAAAATCCAGCACGCCCGCTTCCTTCAGGCGCATCGCAACAAGACCGGTAAAAAGCTTCGTTCCGCTGGCGAGGTCAAAGACGCTGGATGCCCGAATGTCCTCTCCGTCCATGGCGGATTCCGTATGTTCCCCGTTTCCGCAGATCACCGAAAGACCGGAAAGGATCCCTTCCTCGCCGGTAAAAAAACGGATACCTTCCAGAAGTTTTTCATTCATTTCTTTTCACTGTCTTCCATTGTTCAGGCGGATCCCGGAGATCACCTGTCCGTTTTATCGTAGCATATCCGGAGCATCCATACAAGGGATTCCGGCGCTCCTTCAAAGCCGGATCCGCTTCTTTCCCCGGTCAGCTCTTGAAAGATGAGGATTCATATGATATAATTTTTAGGTCAAAGATAGTCAATAGACAATCTGGACACTGCAAGGGGGAATAATCATGCGATTGTCTGATTCCATCGAAAATTTTATCAAAGCAATGCTGAGCGATGATTCCGCCGAGGTGGAGCTGAAACGAAACGAGCTGGCGGAATATTTCGGCTGCGCCCCCAGCCAGATCAACTACGTGCTGGCCACCCGGTTCTCCCCGGATCACGGATATCTGACAGAGAGCCGGCGGGGAGGCGGTGGATATATCCGAATTGTCCGGGTGGTCCAGAGCGACTCACAGCGGCTGATGTATCTGATCAACGAACGGATCGGTGATTCGCTGTCCGAAGAGGAGGCGCTGCGCCTGATCAGCCAGCTGAAAGAACATTCGATCGTCAGTGAGAAGGAGCGCGACCTGATGGCCGCCGCCATCGGTTCCAGGGCGATGGGCATTCCGATTCCCGACACGATGAAGAATGCCATGCGGGCCCGAATGATGAAGTCCATGCTGATGAGCATCGCCGCACGAAACAAATCTTAACCAGGAGGTTAACGACATGCTTTGCGAAGAATGCCGCGTTAATGAAGCCAATTTCACCGTCTCCGTTGTTACCGGCGACGAGACGACCGTCCGTCATCTGTGCGCAGACTGCATGAGTCGGATGAACGCCGACCTGATGAAGGGCAATATGCGCAGCCTGCTGAATACCGTGCTCAACGCCATCTCCGCCAACGGGGACAACAAAAGAAAGGAATTTTCCATGCCCATATTCGGACGCTTCACCCAGAAAGCCCAGCAGACGCTTCTGCTCGCCCAGCGCATCGCCGCGGAGCTTCAGCAGCCCTATGTCGGTACGGAGCACCTCCTTCTTGCCCTGCTCAAGGACAACGATTCCGTTCCTGAGGCTGTATCCGCCCGGATGAACTATGAATCCGTGCTGGAGACGCTCCGAAAGGAAATTGAAGCAATGAACGATCCTGAGGTCGGCAAGACCACCGGCGGACGGATTGAATTGAGTCCCCGGATGAAAAAGACGCTGGAAAACAGCACGCTGGAATCCCGCAAGCTGGGCCAGAATTATGTGACTGTCGAGCATTTCTGGCTGGCGCTGCTGGGCAATGACGACGGCGTGGCCGGCGGTCTGCTTCGCAAGATGGGGGTAGATCTTTCCGCCGCGAGAGAAGAGCTTCTCCGCCAGATGCGGGAGAATGCCGGAAACGAAGGCCCGGCGCGGATGTTTGCCGGCCTGCCGCCTTTTGCTGCCTCGCGCAGCCGCAGCAGCGGCCAGAAGGAGAGCATTCTGGACAGGTTCAGCCGGGATCTGACAGCAGCGGCGGAGAAAAACGAGCTGGATCCCGTCATCGGCCGGGAAAAGGAAATCCAGCGGATTATTCAGATCCTGATCCGCCGGACCAAGAACAATCCGGTGCTGATCGGCGAGCCCGGCGTGGGCAAGAGCGCCGTTGCGGAAGGACTCGCCCAGCGCATCTTCCAGGGCAATGTACCCGAAATGCTGATCGGCAAGCGGGTGCTGAGTCTGGACATGGGCTCCATTGTCGCCGGCACCAAGTACCGCGGAGAATTTGAGGAACGCCTGAAGAACATCATGGATGAGCTCCGCAAAGCCGGCAATGTTCTGCTGTTCATCGATGAAATCCACACGATTATCGGCGCGGGCGGCGCCGAGGGCAGCCTGGATGCGGCAAACATCCTCAAGCCCGCCCTCAGCCGCGGTGAAATCCAGTGCATCGGAGCCACGACCCTGGATGAATATCGGAAGCATATTGAAAAGGATGCCGCGCTGGAGCGCCGTTTCCAGCCGGTAACGGTCGGCGAACCGACCGCCGAGGAAGCGCTGTCCATCCTCTTCGGACTACGCGACCGGTACGAAGCGCATCACAAAGTCCGGATCACGGACGAAGCGCTGAGCGCAGCCGTCAAGCTGTCCGACCGCTATATTACCGACCGTTTCCTGCCGGACAAAGCCATTGACCTGATGGATGAAGCCGCCAGCCGGGTCCGGATTCAGAGCTGTACCGCGCCCCTGGATGTAAGGGAGCAGGAAAAGCGGCTGGAGAGCGTGGTGATTGAAAAGAAGGAAGCCATCTCGCACCAGGACTTTGAAAAGGCCGCTGCCCTCCGGGATCAGGAAAAAGCGCTGAATCAGGAAATAGAGGAAAAGCGGGCGGAATGGAACCGGGCACAGGGAACCGCGCGGGATGTGGTCACCGAGGAGGACATCGCCCAGGTGGTTTCCCAGTGGACAGGTATACCCGTCAGCAAAATGACTGAGCAGGAAGCCCAGCGGCTGATCCATCTGGAGGATACGCTGCACAGACGCCTGATCGGCCAGGAGGAAGCGGTCAGCGCCGTCGCCCGCGCGATTCGCCGCGCCCGCGCCGGTCTGAAGGATCCGAAGCGTCCGATCGGAAGCTTCATCTTTCTCGGCCCCACCGGTGTCGGAAAAACGGAGCTGTGCCGTGCGCTGGGCGAAGCCATGTTCGGAGATGAGGACGCTGTCATCCGGATGGACATGAGCGAATATATGGAAAAGCACACGGTATCCCGGCTGGTCGGATCTCCGCCCGGATATGTCGGATATGAGGAGGGCGGCCAGCTGACGGAAGCCGTACGCCGTAAGCCCTACAGCGTAGTGCTGATGGATGAAATCGAGAAAGCGCACCCGGATGTGTTCAATATGCTTCTGCAGATCATGGAGGACGGTCGGCTGACGGACAATACCGGCCGCACTGTCAGCTTCCGGAACACGATTCTGGTCATGACCTCCAACGCCGGAGCACACGCCATCGGCAGCGGACGCGCCATGGGCTTCGGCGCTTCGCAGAAGGCTGAATCCCGGGAATACGAGGCCATGAAGGAATCCGTGATGAAGGAAGTGAAGGACCTGTTCCGACCCGAGTTCATCAACCGGGTGGACGAGATGATCGTGTTCCATGCCCTGACCGAGGAAGAAATCCGCCAGATCACGGAAATGATGCTGAATCAGGTGGCCGCGCGCCTTTCGGAGCAGGAAATCCACCTGAGCTGGGATGACGCGGTGGTGAAGAAGCTGTCCTCGGACGGATACGATCCCAAATACGGCGCGCGTCCGCTGCGCAGGCTGATCCAGCGCACGATTGAGGACACCCTGAGCGAGCAGCTGCTGATGGGAAAAATTCAGCTGGGCAAAACCGTTTCTCTGACCGTTCGGGACGGTGAAATCGCTCTTGAAGAGGCGGATATTTCTTCCGAACCCACATTGCCGGCGGATACCTGCGAGCATCCATAAAGCTGCAGAAAGCAAGTTCCGTCAGAAAAGCGGAACTTGCTTTTTTTCTTTTTTCCGGAATAAAAGCCGATTTCTTTTCGTCTAATAGATTGAACACTCATTTATGAAACAGGGAGGCGTACTTCTTTATGAAAATTTTTCGATGCACCGTCATCGCTCTGCTGGCTGTGTGCATGACCGGCAGCGCGCTGGCCGCGCCGATTCTGACGGACGAAAATACCACGGCATGGATCGATGAATACAGCCGGCTGAACCTGCAGAATGCCGACGGCATCGTCCGCCAGTCCTCCGCCACGGTGGCGGATCTGATCGGATGGACGGAAGAGGATATCTACTGCATGACGCCCAGCCAGTTCTGTTTTAAGCTGCCGCGGAGCGGTCTGTCCGATCTGCCCGCCTATCTGCAGCTTTCGGAGGAAGAACGGACCGCGCTGGAGAAAAAGCCCTATTCGCTCGAGAACGGTATTCTGTCCATGGAGGACAGCATTCTTTCCTCCCGCGCGATGATGGCTGCCAGCGACGGGAAATTCGTCTACTGGGTCGAACAGTCGTCCGCTTCCGAATGCACCATCAAGCAGATGCCGCTTCCGGGAAAGGTGGCTCCGGATTCCCTGGCCGGCGGCATCTCTCTCGCGCTGTACGGGATGTCCGTTCCGCAGCCGCTGTCCATGACGGTGACCCGGGAAGCCGTTACGCTGATCACCACGGATCACCGCGCCATGGTAATCAGCCTGCCGGACGTCCGGACGGAAGAGTTCCCGGCCATCAGTGAAACGGTGGAAACCGCGTTCGCGGTGGGCGGAAAGCTCTATCTGTTCGGCCGGGACGAGCACCAGATGTGGAAAGCGCTGCAGGTGATGGAACTGACCCCGGCCATGGCCGCCACGTCCACGCCGGGAATCATCGTTACTCCCACGCCGACAGCAACCCCCAGGCCCACGGTGAAGCCCACCGCAAAGCCCACCGCGACCCCGGCTCCGACCAGCAATCTGCCTGAAGGCGCCATCGAGAAGGGCGCCCGCGGGAGCACTGTCCGAAAGCTTCAGCAGCGGCTGTATGATCTGGGTTACCCCGTCGGCAATGTGGACGGCGCATATGGCGACAATACCCAGCTGGCAATCAATCTTTTCTGCGACGCCATCGGCGTGCGGGAACACAACTATATCACGAAGCGGGTGCAGAACCGGCTGCTTGCCTCCGACGCGCCATTCTACGACCCCTATCTGCCGCTGAAGATGGATGACCGCGGCGTCAGCGTGCAGTACCTGCAGATGCGGCTGGCCTCCCTGGGCTACAATCCCGGCAAGCTGGACAGTATCTACGGCCAGAACACAGCCCGCGCAGTCGCGCAGTTCCAGGCCGACTGCGGGATTCAGCCGCTCCCCGGGGAAAAGCCTGGCGAGCAGACCACACGGGAGCTGATGCAGATGCTGTATGATCCCAGCCGTCCGACCCAGACGCCCGCATCGCCGGTCATCACGCCGGCTCCGTCCGCATGGAAATCGGATATGATTTCTGCGCTCGTGGAAAAGTGTTACAGGGTCGCGCTCGGCCGGGACGGATCAGCGGATGAAAAGAACGGCTGGCTCCAGCGGGTCCTGACCGGAAACGTCACGCCGGGGCAGATGATCCGGGGCTTCCTGACATCCGATGAATTTACCGCACGAAACCTGGCTTCCGGCGACATCGTCCGGATCATGTACCAGCTGTACCTGAACAGGGATGGCAGCGAGACGGAAGCAGCCGAATGGGTTGCCCGTCTGGACGCGGGCGAAGGCATCGGCGCCGTGTGCAACGGTTTCGCCGGTTCGGATGAGTTCAAGCGGGTGGTTGCCGCGATGAAGGAATGACCCTCCCCGCGTTGAAGG
>CAMOYA010000080.1 GCA_946629635.1 uncultured Clostridia bacterium | reverse complement strand
TATCATAGACATTCTGCTTTGACATGCTGCACCTCCTTGGAGAGTAAAATCAAAAAATATGTTCCGAGTTATTGTCGCATTAAAAATTCCTTTCCTGATGCTTTTTCTAACTGAAGCTTTTATCCTGACAAACAGATCAAAACCTGCGGTCGACGGACGGACCCCGGAAGGGGCCGTCAGCGGGCTGCGGGCTTTGCCTGTGCTTTGATCCCAGACAAATCTGCCGTGCAGTTGGTCAGTCGGGTTCCTGTCTGTTTGCCTGCCGGATACGCATCAGGTCCGCTTTGGGATTTCTGTGCATATCCAGCAGACCGTTCACCTCCTGGAACACATCCGTCAGCTGGGTATAGCAGTATCCGCAGAAGAAGGGCATGGCCCGGAAGGCTTCCGTGATCGCGGTATAGCGCCGGAGAAGGCTTTCCTCATCGCTGACGGCACCGTTGTATCCCCAGTTTTCGCCGCCCGCGTCCTTCTGCATGGCGATCCCGCCGTACTCCGTCATGAGCATCGGTTTCCCGGCATGATCGTAGCCTGCGGCCTGGATCATCCGGGAGGCGGGGGAGGCCTTCCGCAGCGCATCTGCGCTTTCATAGGCGGCGCTCAGCTGCTTCGGCCAGGCGGTATAATCATGCACGGTGACCACGTCGGTGGCTGCCTGCTCCCAGCCATCGTTCCCGGAAACGAACCGGGTGCCGTCCAGCGCGTGGATCAGGTGATACAGTGCGTCCGCCAGCTGCTGCGCTTCCGGATGGCTGCGGATAAACGGAACGCCCCAGCTTTCATTCAGCGGCACCCAGGCGATCAGGGAAGGGTGATTGTAGTCCCTGCGAATGGCTTCGGAAAGATCCCGGATCATGTTCCGCTTCTCGCTGTCCCGCAGCCAGTAAGCGCTGGGGAGCTCGCCCCACACCAGCAGGCCCAGATGATCGGCCCAGTACAGATACTGCGGGTCCTCAAATTTCTGATGCTTGCGCGCACCGTTGAAGCCCAGTGCCCGGGTCAGCTCCACGTCCCTTTTCAGCGCGTCATCGTCCGGGGCGGTGAGCAGGCCGTCCGGCCAATAGCCCTGATCCAGCACCAGACGCTGATACAGCTCCTGATTGTTCAGCAGAATTCGGCCTTCCGCGATCTCGATTTTCCGCATGCCGAAATACGTTTCGATCCGGTCGCAGACCCGGCCGTCCGTCAGCGTTTCGATGATCAGATCATACAGGTGAGGCTGCTCCGGGCTCCACAGACGGATGCCCTCCAGCGTGTCGTCATGGCCCAGGAACAGCTCCGTCCGGACCAGCCGATCCGACAGAACGGCCGTTTCCTGCCGGGCGACGGTTTTTCCCCGGAAGGAGGCCGTCAGGCGGACGCTGCCGCTGCGGGGCAGCTCATTCAGGGAGATTTCCGCCTTCAGCGATCCGTTTTCCAGGCAGGGCGTCAACCGGAAATCCTCCGGATAATACAGGCCGACGCCCTCGATCCATACGCTCTGCCAGATGCCGGAAACCGGCGTATACCAGCAGGCAAAGGGCTCTGGCTTCCAGCTCTGCTTGCCCCGGGGCTGATCCATGTCCAGCCGGTCCTCACAACGCACAGTCAGCGCGACGGTTTTTCCGGCTTCGACCGAATCGGTGATGTCAAAGGTGAAGGGCGTGTATCCGCCTTCATGACTGCCCAGGTACTGCCCGTCCAGCCAGACATCGGCCCGGTAATCCACCGCGCCGAAATGCAGCAGCACGCGCTGATCCTTCATGGATCCGGGAACGGCGAACTCACGGGCATACCACAGCACATCACAATGCTTCGGCTCTTCGATGCCTGACAGCGCCGCCTGATACGGGAAGGGCACCTGGATGGTCAGCCCGGAGGAAAAACCGTTCTGCCAGCGCTGCTTTCTGCCCTCATTTTGCCAGTCAAAGCGGAACTGCCACAGCCCGTTCAGCGTCTGCCAGTTTTCCCGGACGCGATCCGGACGCGGGTGGTTCGATCTGCGAATCGTGTTCATGGCTGTTCTCCCTCGCTTTTATCATATTGCAGGATCAGGGGTTGGGCTTTCTCCTGGCGAAACAGCTGAAAGCCTGCGGCCGGCGGACCCCATCGGGGGCCGTCCGCCGGCGGCAGGCGGTCGCCTTCGACCCTGCAGGGACTCAGTAACCGGTATAGTCAAATTCGAGCGTATCCCTTTCCCCGTCATCCGAATAGTTCCAGCAGCGCAGCATATTCTCCTGCGGGGAAAGGGTCTCCAGCCGCCGATCCCACAGCGGCGCAAACGTATCGTCATCGGCCGCGTAATCGGGATGCGGGTGATCCTTCGAATAATGGCTGACATAGACAAAGCTGTCCCGGCCGAATCCGGTGGCCTCGCGCCGTTCATCCGTCATCAGGAAGTAGGCGAGGGAGCGGTCGGTATCGAGGGCGAACGTCGGATCCACATGGTAGTGGACGCCGTTGATCCGGACGAAGCTCCACTCATGGGCGTCGCCCATCACGGTGGTTGCATCCACGCCCGCCTGCATCAGCAGATAGGCGTATGCCCGGGCGATCTCGAAGCAGATGCCCTGGCCGGTTTCGAACAGGCGGTATGTCGTCGTGTAGTCCACGAAGATTTCATACATTTTCCGCTCGGTTTCATAGTCGTAATGATAGGTGCGCGAGAAATAATCGTACAGGGCGAGCGTCTTTTCAAAATCCGAATCAGCATCCGCCAGGGCATCGTTCAGGATGCCCTCGACCTGCTGCGCAAATTCCGCGATCCGCCGGGCGGCTTCCGCGCGCGGGACGAGATAGGTAAAGGTTGCGACGCCGTCTGTGACGGAATGCTCCCGGTCATCCGCATAGTCGATCAGCTCCGTCAGCACCGGAAAGCACCGGATCGGGAACTGGCCCATGACCCAGTCGTAGGTATGCTGGTCCGGGCAGGCAAAGGTGTCCTCGCCCGCCATGACCGCATCCACCAGGTGAAACCACGTTTCGCACATGGTTTCGCCGAAGACCTCCTCCATATAGGCGGAGCAGACGCGGGGCCGGAAAACATAGCCGGACGGTGCCGGGGCTTCCGCCGCCTCCGGGGCCGCCGCTGCCGGCACGGGGTCGGCGGACGGTGCCGGGGCTTCCGCCACGGTCCCGGGGAGGACGGTATGCTCCGGGATCCGGGCTTCTCCGGAGGCCCGGTCCATGCAGAGAGGACCCTGCAGCAGGACCCCGACGGCCAGCAGGGCAATCAATACGGTTCGGATTTTTCTCATGACGCTGTGCGGAACGTTCCTTCCGCTCCCTCCCGTATCAGTGATTTCATGTGACAGCCGCTTTTCCCCGTGCGGGGGGATGATCCGGCAGGACTCATTCGCCGATCAACCGGGCGAAGTTGTAGAAGCCGAGATACCAGACGCCGAAGTCATGGGCGCCCGGGACGAGCTGGACGATGAAGTTCTTTTCATTCAGCTGATCCGTCAGGCGGTCCAGCCCGTTGACGGCGGCCTTCGCGCTGGACAGGGCAATGGTGTCCTCCGTGCCGCAGATGTTATAGAACATCCGGACGGGGAGATCCGGGTTCGCGTTCAGGACCGATGCCGTGACCGCGGCGGTATTGCTGGTCGGAGCGGCGGAGAAGGCGCCGAAGGCGCTGAAAAGATCGAGGCATTTTCCGATGCCCAGGTTGATCGTCTGCATGCCGCCCATGGACAGCCCCGCCATCGCGCAGCGGTTCCGGTCGGAAATATCCACGGAATAGCGCTCCGCCAGCGCGGGCAGCAGATCGTTTCTCAGCTCCCGGTCGAAGCCGTAGAAGGCGGAATGATCGCCGGTTTTGCCGGCCCGGCCGTTCGGCGTCACGACGATGAAGGGCCGGATTTCCTCCCGGGCGATCAGGTTGTCCATGATCTTCTTGACCCGGGAGCTGTCGCTGTTCATGCCCCACTCATTCTCGCTGCCGCCGATGCCGTGACAGAGGATCAGCAGGTCATAGGTCCGGGAGGCGTCATAGCCGTAGGGGAGATAGACGAAGGCCGCCTTTTCGTACAGCACTTCGCCGTTGTAGTAATCATGGGCCTGATAGGTGAATTTCTCGATGGTGCCGCCCTGCGGGCAGGTTGACGAATAGGCGGCGGGAACCCGATCCTCATAGACCGTTCCGCGCTCCGCGCGGATGGCCTGATCGATCTCCGACTGGGAGGTGAACACCTGCCAGGACAGGAAGCTGCCCTCGCCCTCCACCTCAAAAAACAGCGTGTGCACGCCGGTCAGCGCGATGTTCTGGCGGTACTCCTTCGTGACGGGCAGGAACATCGCGGTGCAGAGCGGCTTTTCGTCCATGCTGTCCGCGTAGCAGCGAATGGTCAGCCGGGTGTCCGTTTTGGCCTTGAAGCGCATGATGGCCGCGCTGTCGGCAAAATCGACCTGTTCATAAACATACGGCGGCTGCGCGCCCTCCTCCATCCGGGTTTCCAGAAAGGGGTTCAGCACGGCCTCGCCGGCCGCGGGGAAGGCGGCGGACAAAAGCAGGGCAGCCAGCGTCAGCAGCAGCCCGAAGGGGAATACCTTGGCGATTCTGATCTGTGACATTGTTTTCACCTTTCACGGTTTTATCTGCGTTCCGCGCGACCCGCCCTCTCTGGCTCCGACAGGCCGTGCATCACGCCCAGGGTATAGGCCCGGAGCAGCTCCTCCACCGATGCAGGTTGATCAGATACTGCCGGCCGGCTTTTTGCCTTACTCGCACGGGGGTTCCTCCTGCGCCTGCGGCCCGCGGTACTTCAGGGACAGCATGGTGATATCGTCAAACTGCGGCGCGCCGTCGGCAAAGGCGTCCACGGCGGCCCGCACCTGATGAATCAGGTCCTCGGGGGACGCGTCCGCATGCCGGTTCAGCGTTTCGGACAGGCGTTCCAGCCCGAACATTTCGCCGGAAGCGGCGGTCGCCTCCGGGACGCCGTCCGTGTAGACGAAGATTTTCCATGACCGGAGAGGTGGCGGTATCCAGCCTTCCGACCGGACGGACGGTCAGGGTATCCCCTTCGCGGCGATAGATTGAATCAGACATCTGTGTTTTCTCCTGTCATTCAAATCAGTCATTACGAGTATAAAGGCAAAGCGGCCGGGCGTCAACGGGATACGCGGCGAAAAAAAGGCGGGAGAGCCCCGGCATACCGCGCTGTTTTTTGGCTGTACAGCGCATGACGCAAGGCTTTCGGTTATGCTATACTTCTCTGCACGGACGGGCGCCGGCGGGGAACGGCGGGCGCCCGTCCGTTTCCGAAAACAACAGGGGAGAGCCGCGGGAGAGGGCGCGCGGAAGCGCTGCCGGATCCGGCGGGAAGGGTATGCGCGGACAGGAAGTAAAGAAGGCCTTCCGGAGCTCGATTCCGGTGATGGCGGGATATATCATTCTGGGGATGGGATTCGGCATTCTGGCGCGGAACGCGGGGTACGGGCTGCTGTGGGCCTTTGCGATGAGCCTTTTGATCTACGCAGGATCCATGCAGTATGTGGGAATCGGCCTTTTGACCGGCGGGGCGTCCGTGCTCAACGCGGCGCTGACCACCGTGACGGTGAACGCCAGGCATCTTTTCTACAGCATTTCCATGATCGAACGCTACCGGGATGCCGGCCGGTTCAAGCCGTATCTGATTTTTGCGCTGACGGACGAGACCTACTCGCTGCTGTGCGACGGGAAGACGCCGGAGGGAACGGATCCGCACCGGTTCCGGTTCCTGGTCTCCCTGTTCAACCACAGCTACTGGGTGACGGGCTCGGTGCTCGGCAGCCTGCTGGGCAGCGTGCTGCCGTTTTCCACCGAGGGGATCGCGTTTTCCATGACGGCGCTGTTCATCGCGTCCTTCGTGGAGCAGTGGCTTTCGACGAAGCAGCATCTGCCCGCGCTGACGGGCCTGGGGGGAACGCTGATCTGCCTGATCGTGTTCGGGCCGGAGAAATTTCTGATTCCCGCGATGCTGCTGATCACGCTGGTGCTGACGGCGCTGCAGGGGAAGCTCTCCGCGGGAAAGGGGGCGGACGCATGACCGGGACGGTTCACTCCGCGGTGCTGGTGGCCGTGATGTCCGCGGTGACCATTCTGCTCCGCTCTCTGCCTTTCCTGGTTTTCAAGGGAAGGACGCCGAAATATATCCTGTATCTCGGGCAGGTGCTTCCGCCGGCCATCATCGGGATGCTCGTGATCTACTGCCTGAAGGACGTGCGCATGACGGCGGCACCGTTCGGTGCGCCGGAAATCATCGCCTCGGTGCTGGTGGCCGCGGTGCAGGCATGGAAGCGCAACTCCCTGCTGAGCATTCTGGCGGGCACGGCGGCCTATATGCTGCTGATCCAGCTCGTGTTCTGATGCGCCTTTTCGCGCCGCGCCGCCATCCTGAAAAGGATCGGAGATACAACCCGGAGACGGTACACTGTTCCGTGATGCTCCGGGTTTTTCCATTTTTTTGTGGGCATGCAGCAAAAACGGAGGCCGGCTGCCTCTTTATATATGTATCCGGATATTTGAACCAGGGAAGTGATTGAAACGGAACGGACCAGGGAGGAAGCCTTCGTCGCCGCCGTGCGCGAATGCCGGCACCGGCTTTTCCGCGTGGCGCTGAGCATTCTCCGCTCGCCGGAGGACGCGGAGGACGCCGTTTCCGAAGCCACGGAGGCGGCATGGAAGGCGCTGCCCCGGGTCCGGGAGCCGGAAAGGCTGGACACCTATCTGACCCGATGCACGGTCAATGCGGCGCGGAAACTGTACCGGAAGCGGAAAAAGGCGGAACCGGTGGCCGAAAACGCGGAGATGATTCCGGAAGCGGATTCGGGCGCACCGGTGTCCGAATATGTTTCCGGGCTGAAGGAAAAATACCGGACGCCGCTGATCCTGAAATTCCAGGAAAATCTGCGGGAGGAGGACATCGCGGAGATTCTGCACGTTCCCCGCGGAACGGTATCCGCGAGGATCACCCGCGCGCTGCGGATGCTGCGGATTGAGCTGGAGGAGGAAGAGCCATGAAGGAAAACGAACTGAGGCGCGCGATGCGGGCGGGGATGCATGAACCGCCGGAAGGGTTTGACGCGCGAAGCGAAATGATGCTGGCGAAGCTGATGACAGGGGAGGAACCGAAAATGAAGAAAATATCGTTTCTGTCCGTGATGGTGGCGGCGATGCTGCTGCTGGGCACCATGACCGCGCTGGCGGCGGGGGTGGAGGATATCAACGCGATCCTGTATCGAATCTGGCCGGAGGCAGCCCGGGCGCTGCGGCCGGTGACGATCGCCGATGAGGCGGACGGCATCCGCATGGAGCTGCAGCGGGCGACGCTGAACGATCAGCACCTGCTCCTCGTCTGGTCCCTGACCGACCCGGAGGGAAGAATCGATGAAACGACGGACTGCTACGGGACGGTTCTGTTCGGAGACGGGGACGGGATCGCGAATGCCCGGCTGCTGTCCTGGAATCCGGAAAAGAAGCAGGCGGTATTCGGCTGCTATCTGGCGTACAGGCATCTGCCCGCAAGCATGCGGGAAGCACTGATCGGGGAACATCCGGCGCTGGAGAAGGAGATGGACCTGATCGTGAACGGGTATGCGAACAGCCGGAAAAAGACGGTGAATCTGGGCCGGCCGACGGCCGAGGAGGCTGCCGTCATGCCGGTTCCGGATCCGCTGCTTTCCGGCGGGACGCAGGGCGGCAGCGTGCTGGCCCCTTCCGGCTGGGAGGAGATGAAGCTGACGGACGGCGTGACGCTGGGCGGCGTCGGCTGGGTGGACGGGAAGCTGCATGTGCAGCTGCATGCGCTGGCCGAGGCTTTTGTGGAGGAAGCCGAAGGGGACGTCATCACCTGGACGGAGGGCATCCACAGCCGGATCTTCCTGCTCGGGAAGGACGGAAAAGAGATCGACATGTGCAACGGCGATGCATACGGCCGGCCGGACCTGACATGGAGCGACGGGAACGACGGCGAGCGGAAGGAGCTGATCTTCGACATCGGTCCGGCGGAAATGGATGAATTCGACATCGTCGGAGAGTTCGCCGACGTGCGGGAAACGCTGAGAAACCACGGGGGATACGAATGGCGCGTAACCTTCCCGACGGAGATCATCCGCACGGAGAAATGACCGGCAGGGCAAAAGACATGGCAGCAGCGGCGGCACGCTTTTCAGTGCCGCCGCTGATTTGTTGATGATGCAGGAGGGTGATCAGTGCTGAAGGACGGAATTAAGATTTATGGATACTATAAAAAACGATGATTAAAAGCGATGAAAGCGGACTGGGCGGGTCCTCGTATGACAGCCAGGCATAATATGATTTACCCGTATCACGGGAGGTTGAGCAGCAGCAGCGACGCCGCGATCAGCACCATGGCACAGAGCTTCCGGCGGCTGAGGTGTTCGCGGAATATCGCGATCCCGATGAGCGAGATGATCAGCAGGG
>CAMOYA010000079.1 GCA_946629635.1 uncultured Clostridia bacterium | reverse complement strand
AAATCTTTCCCTCAGCGCCTCCGGCGTCATCTCCCGGATTTCCCAGCTGCCGGCCTTCTCCACCCAGACCGCCTTCACCGTTCCGCCCTGGGCCTTCTTGTCGTGCACCGCCGCCGCCATCACCCGCGCCGGATCCGCATCGCACGCCACCGGCAGCTCCAGCTTTCTCAGCACCTTCTCCAGCCGCTGCCGGACCGGCTCCGAGCACATCGGCAGCATCCCCAGCGCGACGCATTCCCCGTGATACAGTCCGTTCTCCCCGTGCAGGCTCTCGATCCCGTGCCCCAGCGTATGCCCGAAGTTCAGCACCCGCCGCAGCCCGCTCTCCCGCTCGTCCAGCTCCACGACCATCTTCTTGATCCGCAGCGCCCCGGGGATCGCCGCCTCCGGCGTCTCCAGCATGTTCCCTTCCTCAAATTTCCGGAACTCCGCCTCGTCGAAGCACAGCGCCATCTTCACGGCCTCCGCCAGCCCGCCGGCGATCTGCCGCCGGGGCAGGGTTTTCAGCGTCTGCGGATCGATCAGCACCTTTTTCGGCTGCCAGAACGCCCCGACGATGTTCTTGACCCCGTCCAGATCGATCGCCGTCTTCCCGCCGATGGAGGAATCCACCTGGGAGATCACCGTGGTCGGGATGTTGTAAAAATCGATCCCGCGCATATAGCACGCCGCGGCGAAGCCCGTCAGATCGCCCATCACGCCGCCGCCGACCGCCACGGCGCAGTCGCCCCGGCCCATGCCGAAGGCCAGCATCCGGCTCAGCAGCGTCCGCAGGCTGTCAAAGCTCTTGGTATCCTCCCCCTGGGGCAGGGTCACCGTCTCCGACGCCGCGCACTGCCGGGCCACCGTCTCCGCATACTGCGCCGGCACCCCGTCGTCCGTCACGATGAACACCTTTCTCTGCAGGTTCAGGTATTCCCCGGCCTTCGCGAGGCAGCCGTCCTCCACCACGATATCGTAGCTCCGCTCGCCCAGCTCCATCGTCAGGATCATCCTCAGTCCTCCTTCAGCACCGTCTCCGCGCCGTACCGTCCGATGACGCGGATCAGATTGCAGTGTTCCGCCAGCTCCTGCATCATGGCGCAGCCCTCCGCGCTCCGGTCGTCCCCCTCCATCTCCGCGATGAAGTAATACTGCCACTGCAGCTCCTTCATCGGCCGGGAGCGGATCGCCCGCATGTTGAACCCGTGCCGGCCGATCACCGAAATCGCGTTGGCCAGCGCGCCGGCCACGTGGTTCACCGTAAACATCATCAGGAAGCTCATCCCCCGGGTATACGGCGCCCGGTTCTCCGCCCGGCTCAGCACCGCGAAGCGCGTGGCGTTCAGCCCGCTCTCGTTGATGCCCCGGGCCAGCACCTGCATGCCGTACAGCTCCGCCGTCTCCAGGGAAGCGATCGCCGCCGTCGCGGGATCCCCCGCCTCCATCACGGACCGGGCCGCCCGGGCGGTGTTCGAGGCCTGAACCTCCTCCAGGCCGTGCCGCTGAATGAACCCGGCGCACTGGCTCAGCGCCTGGGGATGGCTGATCACCCGGCGGATTCCGTCGAGCTTCGCCCCGGGAACGCCCAGCAGGTGATGCGTAACCGGCAGCGTATACACGCCGGTCACGTTCAGCCTGCCGGTGAACATCAGATCCGTCACCTGGCCGACCTCCCCGGCGTAGCTGTTCTCAATCGGCAGCACGCATACGTCGCATTCGCCGCGCTCAACCGCGCGGTAAGCCGCTTCGAAATCCCGGCAGGAAACCGCCTCCCCCTCCGGGAAAATCCGCCGTGCCGCGATATAGGCAAACGCGCCCTCGACGCCGCTGTAGGCCGCGCGCACGCCCTGGATCAGCCGCCGCTGGTAGTTCCGCGACCCCTCCATCACGCTCTTCATGAACCCGACGTAATCCCCCTGCAGCGATTCGTCCCGGATCAGCGCGCGGTTCCGCTCGATGACCTCCGCCTCCCGGCCGGCATCGAGGATCGGAATCCCTCTTTCCCTTTTCCATTCCGCGATCCCGCGCACCGCCTGCATCCGCTGCTCAAACAGCCGGGCCATCTCCCGATCCGTCCCGTTGATGATCTCTCTCAGTTCCGCCAGCTGGTTGTCGTTCATCCTGTCCCTCCGTCGTATAAAAAAACACCGCTCTTCCTTTTCACGCGAAGAAGCGGTGGATGCTGCCCTTCCTGCCTCCGGCCGGAGGCGCCGCTCAGCCATCCATCGCGTTTCTAAAATAATAATACCCGAATACTTTCCGCATGGTGATTGCTCCGTTCCTCATTGATTGACTGAAGCATACATCCTTCCCCGCTTCCTGTCAATCTCTTTGGCGCCCTCCCGCGTTTTTTCTTTGTTTTTCCCCTCTCCATTGCCTTTTTCCTTCCCCGGGTGTATAATGGCCGCGTTGTAAAAATCTCATTATAATTCCCTCAGATTAATCCGGAAAAGAGGTTTCCCCATGTCGCAGGACAAGAAGCCCATCGGTGTCTGTCTCGCTCAGGCGCATACCTATCTGAAAACCAATCTGGTTTCCGAGCTGGACCGGGCCGCCCGGGACTATGGATACGGCATCATCGTTTTCAACAGCTCCCTGGATTATTACTGGACGGCGAACGGGAACGACGTCACCGGCTGTATCTACGATATCGTCCGGTATGATATGCTTTCCGCGCTGGTCATCCTGCATGACAATATTTTTGATCTGCCGCTGCTCAACAACATGGTGGAAAGCGCCCGGAAAAACCATATCCCCGCCCTCTATCTGGGCGGCGTCCGGGATGACTGCGTCAGCATCGTCGATGATTATGAGAACGCCTACAAGGCCCTGCTGCGCCATGTGATCCGGGATCACGGGGTGACGGACACCTTCTATATCTCCGGTCTCCAGAATGAGGACAACTCCATCCGCCGCCTCCGGTACTACCGGGAGGTGCTCGAGGAATGCGGCCTTCCCTACCGGGAGGAAAACGTGGCCTGGGGCAGCTATCTGGATACGGCCGCCGCCGACATCGTCCGCGATCTGATCGAACACCGTGATCATCTTCCCCGGGCGATCATGTGCGCCAATGACAGCATGGCCGCCGCCGCGTGCGACGAGCTGAAAGCGCACGGATACCGCATCCCCGAGGATGTCATCGTCACCGGGTTTGACGGAACGCCGACGGCCTGGCTCGTCAGCCCGCAGCTGTCCACCTGCTCGACGAATCCGGCATCGCTGGCGGATCTGGTCATCCGCCTGACGGAGCAGTTTTATGCCGGCGAGCCGCTGGAGAAGGTGTACCGGCACGAATACCGGACGGTGCTGACGGAGTCCTGCGGCTGTCCGCCGCGGGTGATGAACGGCTACAGCGCCCTGCACACCTTCCGCCAGGCGGAAGCGTTCACCAATCATGAAAACACGATGTACTATGCGATCGAGCAGCTGATGGAGATGAAGGATCAGCTGGAAATCCTGCGCAAGCTGTCCTCGATCCTGCTGCCCGACTCCGTGCTCTACCTCAACCGCAGCCTGCTCGAGGCGGATCCGGAAAAGGAGTATTCCGCCAACCGGATCGAGGATGAGCTGATCATGATTCCCTACCGGAAGCCCGGCGCCGATCTGATCTTCAAAAAAGTATACCGGAAGGATCTTCCCCTGCCGGAGCGCACCTGGCATACCGGCGCCACGGTGCTGAACGTGATTCATTCCAGCGGCCTCGTCTGCGGCTACTACGCCGCCTATACGGCCGATCTGAACGCGGAAACCCAGCTCATCAAGCGCCTTTCCGACGTGCTGAACCTGATCTTCGCCGTTTTGTCCAGCCGGCAGCGGGAAGCGCAGCTGAAGGCGCGGCTGGAGAGCAATCTTTACCGGGATCCGGTCACCGGCCTGCTGAACCTGCGGGGCCTCACCCGCTGGTTCTCCCAGTATGTGACCAACCCGGATCATCATCAGAAGCTGCTCTGCATGTCCGTCTATGCGATCTCCCGCTACTCCTGGATCTTCGAAACCTACGGCATGGAGGAGACGGAGGAATGCGCCCGCGCCGTCGCCCGGGGGCTGGAGAACGCCAATGCCGGCGCGGAAATCGTCGCCCGCCTGAGCGAGGATCAGTTCGCCGTCGTCAACAGCGGCGCGGACGCGGACGCCATCAGCGAAGTCGTCAACCGGTCCGTACCGGACTTCTTCCGCCAGCTGGATACCTATAACGCCCGCTCTCGGAAGCCGTTCTATCTGGAGGTCAACTGCGGCGCCACCTCCCTGGAGATCGGCTGGAACAGCACCTCGCTGGAGAACCTGATTCATCTGGCCGTGGGCGAGATGTATCTGAACCGGCTGCGGGACGGCGTCCGCGAGGAGGCCGTCCGCGCGCCGATCGGTCAGGAGCTCTACGGCGCCTTCTCCCTCCTGCTGGAAAAGAACCTGTTCCGCTTCTTCTTCCAGCCCATCGTGGACGCCCATACAGGCCAGATCTACGCCTATGAAGCCCTGATGCGGACCGACGGCGTCGTCAATCTGACCCCGCTTCAGGTCCTGGCCACCGCCCGGGAATTCAACCGGCTCTATGATGTGGAGCGGGCCACCGTCACCGGCATCATCGAGCATTTCATCCGCCATTACAGCGACTTTCACGGCTGCAGGGTCTTCATCAATACGATCCCCGGCCATTTCCTGACGCCGGAGGACTGCGCCACCGTCATGGCCCGCTACGGCAGCTATCTGGACTGCTTCGTGCTGGAGCTGACGGAGGACGAGCCCACGACGGACGATGAACTGGAGCGCATGAAGCGTCTCTGCCGCCCCGGCAGCAAGATGGATATCGCCATTGATGACTATGGCATGGGCCACAGCAACATCGTCAATCTGCTGCGCTATTCCCCGCAGATCATCAAGGTGGACCGCGCCCTGATCGCCGGCATCGAAAAGGATGACAACCGGCAGCTCTTCGTCCGCAACACGATTGATTTCGCGCATCAGAACGGCATCCGCGTCCTCGCGGAAGGCGTGGAGACCTCCGCGGAGCTGCGCATGCTCATCTCCCTCGGGATTGACCTGGTCCAGGGCTTCTATACCGGCCGTCCGGCCGCCCAGCCCCTCCAGGCCGTCAATGAGAAGATCCGGGCTGAAATCGTGGAGGAAAACCTGCATTCCCGCCGGTATGACAACAAGCCCCTGACCTATACGCTCAGGGACGGGGAATCCGCCAGCATCGTGGATCTGGCCCTGAAAAAAATCACCTGCATTCAGATCGGCTCCGGCACCTTTACCCTCACCGGCGACAAGTCGCAGAATGTGGACATGATTCTCCGGGTCGAGGACAATGCTTCCGCGACGATCACGCTGAATCAGGTCAATATGCGCGGCGCCACGGAGCCCACCGTTCAGCTCGGGCATCACGCGCGCGTCACCCTGATCCTTTCGGGCCAGAACACGCTGACCAAGGAGGGCATCATCGTTCCGCCGTCGACGACCCTGATCATCCGCGGCGACGGCAACCTCCGGATCAACAACAACCGGAACTATTCCGCCGGGATCGGCGCCCGCTATAACGAACCCTACGGAACGATCATCCTCGACATCTCCGGAAAGATTTCCTTCGTTTCCTCCGGAGACCGGGTGGTCTGCCTGGGCGGCGGCCGCAGCGGCGGCGACGGCATCAAGCTGGCCCAGGGAAGCTACGACATGACCGCCAACGGCATCAATGTGCTCTGCGTCGGCTCATCCATGGGAAAAGCCGCGATCGATATCGGCCGGGTCACCCTTTCCGCCCACGGCGAAGGAAATGAGGTGCTGCTCATCGGCAGCGTCTCCGGCGAAAGCGACATCCGCTCCGTCGGCCAGCTTCAGCTTTCCGCCGCCTGCGAGCGGGCAACGGGGATCGGCACGATCAGCGGAAATGCCGAAATCAGAATCGACGGCGGCAGCATCTTCTCCTCAATCCGGTGCGACTCCGGCGCGGTCATCGGCACCTTCTCCGGTGAATCCAACGCGAAAATCGGGAACGCGCTGCTCCGGCTGCACGGCGAGGGAAATCAGGTCGTCGGCTTCGGCAGCCTGATGGGCGCCGCCGACACGCTGATCGAGAGCGGGGAGATCCACGGCGAAATCCTGGCCGGTCAGCGGCTGATGATGGGCAATCAGCATTCCCGCTGTACGGTCACCGGCGGCAATTTCCATCTGTCCAATGATGACAGCGTTCTCCCGGTCGGCCCCGACGGCGAGGAGCTCACCTATGTCACGCCGCCGGAGGATCACTTCGAGCGCGTCTTCACCGGCCGGCGGAAAACCTGGACCTATATCGCCGACCGGAACGCGGAAGGCACCCTCGGCATCTTCATTCCGGAATCATAATGCACCCGAACGCAAATCACAATCGCCGTGCCGCCCGCGGGCGCCCCTGAAGGGGCCCGCCGGCAGCACGGCGATTGTTTTGTTTTCTCTCTTTTTATTTCAGCCCGAAGGTGATCAGGCTTCCGACGGACCGCAGCCGCGCTCCGCCCTGCAGGATCACCTTTCCGTTGAACATCATCACGACCGTCTCTCCGCCGTCCAGATTCAGCGCCTCCGTGCAGCCCTTCTCCAGCAGCCGCTCCGCCAGCCAGTCCAGATGCACCCCCGCGTATTTCTCCGTCGGCCTTCCCCGCACCGCCACGATCACGTAGTGATACGGCTCGATCATCCCGATGGCCGCCCGGGGCTCGTTGTACGGGTAATACTTCGGATCCTTCAGCTTCGGGTTCATCTCCCCGTCGGAAATCAGCCACGGCCCGAAGGACAGCACGTTCACCGCCCCCTGCGCCAGGTATTCCTCCGCCGTCAGCTCGTCGCACACGTGGCTTTTCATGCTCCCGTCCGGAAAGATGGCCATCGTGTCCAGATTCGGCCACGGGCGGCTCTTCGCGCTGTTCCGGGTCTTTTCGGAGATCACCTCGCCGTCCCGGATCACGATGCCCTTCACGTTGTAGTTCCGGGTGTACCGGATGCCGTACATGTCGTCCGACACCGCAAATACGCACGGATGGTTTTCAACCAGCAGCTCCGGGCTCACCTGCTTGATGCCCGCGCCGTTCTTCTTTGTCGGCTGGGTCGCAATCGTGGAAAAGGGAGCGTTTTCGGACGCCCGGATCTCCGCGATGCAGTATTCCCGGGTCCGCTTTTTGTTCTTTTCATACTTCTCCCGGGTCCGCGTAATCGAGATGGCCAGGTCCTTCGAGGCATACTGCCATACCCCGTTCTCCTCATCCTCGAAAATGTATTCCTCCCCGGGGTTTTCCCCGACCAGGAATCCCTTTTCGCTGAAGTGGAATCCGTCCTTCTCGGCAACCGCTCCGTCTCCGGCCGCTTCCGTCTCCGCCGCGGCCGCCGGCACAGCGGTGTCCTCCGCAATGGTTTCCACCAGGGTTTCTCCCGCCGCCGGAACCGTTCCCGCCGCCAGCAGCACCGCCGCCAGCAGCGCGGCCATCCGCTTTCTCATTGTCTTCCCCCATTTCTGTTCCGGGAAGCCTTCGCGCGCATTCCCGCGCTCCGCGCTTCCCTCCCGCATCCGCCGCAGAATGCCGCGGTCATTTTTTCCCGCAGTAGTACTGTCGGACGACCGCCGCGTTCAGCCTTGCCCCGCCGAAGCGGTGGATGTATACCGCCAGGCTTTCCTTCAGCGTCCCGATCCGGAGGCGGAACGGAATCCGCTTCCGGTCCAGCCGCCGCGCGATGATCCGGCCCAGCCGGTCCGGATCGGATCCGCCCGACTCATCGCGGTGGATCCTGGCCGTTCCCGCCTCGTATGCCGCGGCGTAGGGGGATTTTCCCGTCATCGCTCTGGCCCGCGGCCGGTACCGGTCGCTTCCGCTTCGGTGATCCCCGGGCTCCACCAGCATCACCTGGATGCCGAAGGGCTTCGCCTCCATCGCCAGGCATTCCGCGTATCCTTCGATCGCGTGCTTGCTGGCGGTATACGCGCTCTGGAACGGAATGCCCATCAGCCCGTTGACCGAGGAAAACATCACGATCTTTCCTCCGCCCGTCTCCCGCATCCGGGGCAGCACTTCCCGGTTCATCCGGACCATGCCCATAAAGTTCGTGTCCATCACCCGGCGGAATTCCTCCGGATCCGTTTCCTCGCAGCTTCCCAGCACCAGCATGCCGGCACACTGAACCAGCGCGTCCGGCGGAGCGATCTTCGCCGCCTGCTCGCAGAAGCGGCGTACGCTCTCCCCGTCCGTCACGTCCAGCGGCAGCCGCCGGATCCCGTCGCCCCGGTCGATCCCGTCAAAGCTCCGCGCTCCGGCGATCACCTGCCATCCGTCGTCCCGCAGGGCCAGCGCCGTATGCAGCCCCAGCCCGCTGGAAGCCCCGGTCACCCATACCGTCTTCATCCGCGTCATCCTCAGGTTCCCATAATAGAAACGCTCCCGAAGTCTCCTCCGGGAGCAGTTTCATCAAAATTCGTCTTACTTGTTCATCGCCTGCTGCAC
>CAMOYA010000078.1 GCA_946629635.1 uncultured Clostridia bacterium | reverse complement strand
CTAACGCATGAGAACGGTATCACCCGGGCTTAGTCCACCCGGATGGTATACAAAAGACCTTACCTCCAAAGGGAACAGGGCGCCAGCGTACGGCGCCCTGTTTTCTGTTCCTTTTCATTCCGCGTCCGGATCAAAGCTTTCGTTGAGCACTTCCCTGGCGACCCTTCCGTGCTCCAGAACGATCGTCCGCTGCGCCGCCTCGGCAACCTCGGGGTCATGTGTCACAACGATCAGGGTTGTTCCCTCCCGGTGCAGCTGTCGGAACAGGCTCAGAACGATATTTTCATTTTTCTCGTCCAGGTTGCCGGTCGGCTCATCGGCCAGGATCAGCTCCGGATGATTGATCAGCGCACGGGCGACGCAGACCCGCTGCTGTTCCCCACCGGACAGCTGGCTGGGCAGATGATGCGCCCGCTCCCGCAGCCCCACGCGGTCCAGCGCTTCCAGCGCCTCCGCCTCGTCGGGCATGGAGTGATAGTACTGGGAAACCATCACATTTTCAACCGCCGTCAGGTAATTGACCATATAAAACTGCTGGAAAACCAGACCGATCTTGTCCCGCCGGATCTCCGTCAGCTTGCGGCTGCTTTCCCGCGCGATATCCGCGCCGTCCAGCAGCACCTCGCCCTGGGTCGGTTTATCCATGCAGCCGATGATGTTCATCATCGTACTCTTGCCGGATCCGGAAGGGCCCATGATGGCCACCCATTCTCCCTGATCCACATGCAGGCTCACGTTGTCCAGCGCCTTGAGTTCACCGTATATTTTCGATACATTCTTCAGTTCCAGTAATGACATTTTATCTCCTCCGCATTTTCAATCGGCGCAGCGGGCCCCTGCAGTCGGTTCATCCCCGCCGCTTTTTCATATGATTCGCTCGCCTCGTTTTCACCGACGCGAATGCCCCGCCTGGGCATCCCCCGGCTCACTCCCCTTTCAAAACCAAAGCCGGGTCGATCGCCACCGCACGACGGATGGGCAGCAGACAGCTCAGCGCCGCAATCGCCATGGACAAAAGAATCGCCGCGGGCAGCAGCATCGGCTGCAGCGTGATGGAATTGCCGAAAACATGAACGCTGATCAGCTGCGCAAATCCGAATCCCAGCAGGCCGCCCAGCAGGCCGCCCAGCAGGCCGAGGAACATGCCTTCGCCCAGAAACTCCGTCCGGATACTGCCGTCTGAAGCGCCCAGCGCCTTCCGCAGGCCGATCTCCCGCCTTCGTTCGGCTACGACAGCCATCATCGTTGTGGACACGCAGATCATCGTCAGCAGAAGCACAACCGCCGTCACCAGGAACACCAGGCTCTGGAGCTTGCCGAGCACCGCCGTCTCCGAGTTCGTGATCCGCTTCACCAGCCGGGCGTTGATCTCCTTTCCCAGGCCGTTGATTTTCTCCACATATTCGTTCAGCTCGTCTGCCGTTGCGGAAACGCTCATTTCCATGACATCGATCGTTTCCCCGTCTCCGGTCAGTGCTGCCATGTCGTCCATGGACATGAAGATATATTTTTCTTCCTTTCCGCCGGTCTCCAGAATCCCGCTGACCGTCATGTTCAGCGTCGCGCCGGTCACGGCGATGGTATTCTGAACCGCCCTGGCCGTATTCACCGCATCGACGACCGCCTGGGACGTGATCGTCGCGCCGGTCACCGCGTCCACGTCTTCTCCCAGCTTCACCGGAATCGTCTTCCCGATGAACTGCCGCGCAAAGCTTTCATCACCGCACTGTCCGCCAAACTCCGGGGTCTGGGAGCTCACGTCAGCCGTCAGCTCCGCGATCTTTCCATCTCCGTCCAGCCGGACGGAAACGGAAACCGGCTGATTGCTGAAGCCGGGTGCCCGCCCGGTCAGCGGTGCCTCTTTTCCTCCGTCAGCTTCATCCGTCGCCTCGTTTTCGGCCGGCCGCCAGGACAGCTCGATCACGCTGCCCACATGCGCGCCGATCGTCTCCGCCGTCTCCCGGCCGAGCATGATCTGCCGGCTTCCGGACGGATATGCCCCCTCCACCTTGAAATACGGGCTGGTGGAAGGTACCTGCGCAAAGTCCGTCCCGGCTGCCACGAAGGTGAGCTGATTCCGGACCATCAGCACATTCACGTACCGATACGGGGTCGCGCCGATCAGCTGATCTTCCCGGATCGCTGCACATGCCGTTCCCGCCAGTTCCTCCGTCATCTTTTTTCCATTCTCCGGGGCCAGCAGCATGTTGGCGCCGTAATTGCGGAACTGCGCGCTCATCTGGCGCGGCACATCCCGATAGATGGTCACCAGTCCGGAAAGGATCGCCGCGCCGACTGCGATCGACAGCAGCGCCACCAGCATCCGCGAACGTCTGCGCAAAAGAGAAGCGGTAATCATCCGCAGGAACATCTTTCTGCGATTCATTTTGGTTTTTTCCTGCCTTTCTGCCCTTCTCAGGCCTTGCTGCCATGGAGCACTTCCGCCGGATCCAGATGCAGCACCATCCGGATCGCCGGAAGACTTCCGGCAATCGTCACAAGGGCGATCAGAACGGCAACGATCGGAATCACCAGCGGTTTCATCTCGATCGCCGAACCGAACACGCTCTGTCCGATCAGCTGTGCAAATCCGAAGCCCATGAAGTATCCGACCGTCCCTCCGAACAGCGCCGTGATCAGGATTTCCGTCATAAACGTGCAGGTAATGGCCCGGTCATTGGCGCCAATTGCTTTGAGAAGGCCAATCTCCTGGCTGCGTTCCATCACGCTGGCCGTCACCAGGTTGGATATACCGAGAGCGGATCCGATCAGGGACAGAATCGTGATCAGAATCATCAGCAGCTGCGTCTTGTCCAGAATTGCGCCTTCGCTTTCAGCCACCTGCCGGACCGCGGAGGCCACGGATCCCGGGATCACCTCAGTAATCTGATAACAGATGGCGCTCACATAGGCGGTGCAGTACCAGGTATCGTAATCCCGCTGGGAAAGCGCTTTCGGGTTTTGTGCTGCCCGGCGGGCCAGGTCGTTGTCCGGCGTCGTGATGGCCGAGACCTCAATGGAAGCGACCTTGCCTTCCCGTCCCGTCATCTCCTGCACAAGGGAAAGCGGGGCGTAAATGTGTTCATCCTCTTCCCCGCCTGCGTCGAACACGCCCGCAACCGTCACGTTCCGCTCTTTTCCGCCGGCCTGAAGCCGCAGCGAATCGCCTGCCTTCAGGCCTTCCCGCTCCGCCAGAACGCTTCCGATCATCACCTGTTCTTCGCTGTCTTCCTTCTGCTCATCAATCCATTCGCCGTCCGTGATGTCCCACCAGGCCCGGAGGCTGGCGACCCCCGCATCCACGGATTCACCGGTCGGCGTGTCGAAATGATGGTTGAACCATGTGCCCTTCACAGGAACCGTATTGCCGGAAGGCAGCGTCGCCTCCGTTTCCAGAAACGGCGCAAAGTCCACGATATTGTATGTCCAGAAGATCGTTTTGATCTTCCCCACGTCCGCCTCATTCAGCCAGGCTTCCGTGATTTCCGCCCCGCCGTCCTCCACGTCATAAAGATCCTCCAGCAGGGACGCATCCCGGGGCTTTACCACGATGTTGGCACCGTATGTCTTCAGCTCCTGGGTCACCTTATCCGTTACATCCAGCATCACGTTGATCATGCTGGTCGCCAGGGATGCTCCCAGCGCGATGGTAAAGGCAATCAGCAGCATCTTGCTCCATTGCCGGACCAGAACTCCCCTGATCATTCGAAACAGCATTCCCGGACCTCCTATTTGAATTCTCTCTCAGCGGCCAGAATATCGGACATCTGAAAGATAATCGATCCTCCGTCAATCCGGTAATTCAGCGGAATCGGGTTGCAGCCTCCCTTGAAGCCGATCGTGTTGATGTTCATCACCACATCGCACCGTTTGCAGACGACCTGCTCTCCCCGCTGATAGTATCCGGCCGTGCCGCATACGTCGCATGCGTCCAGTCCGACGCCGTACGAACCGGCTCCTGGCTTCCGCACGATGATCCAGCGGACATTCACGTTGTTGTCCGTGATGTATTCAAATCGATGCAGGTTGCCGTCACTCACCTGTTCCATCGGAATGAAAATTTCCTCGCCGCGGATCTCATAGGTTTCAGGCGGAGAAAGCTCCACCTCGCGGTTGTTGTACGCCCGAACAACGGTCAGGTTCAGCAGGCAGAGCGTGAAGAAGAAAGCGGCCGCCAGCGCAATTCGGCGCCGTGACCGGCTGACGGACTTCAGTTTCCGATGCTGTGCAGGGTTCGCATATTCTCCCCTGATCCGGATGTTCCGCAGAAAAAGGATCAAAGGAATAATCAGGCTGAGTCCCACAATAACGAGCACAAAAAACAGCGTACCGTTCGTCGTGAACTTGGCCAGGGGAAAAGCCCACGGATACCGGCTGGAGCTGTAGGGAGGCATCCAGCTGAGCCATCTGGGTCTGGCGGTCCATTTGCTCAGTGCGAGCCCGAAGCAGCGGAAAGCATTAAACAGCAGCGCCGCATTCATCACGGCGAGCACCGTTTTGGTGGAGTCCAATGCCATCGCGCACCGGTACAGGAAGCGCACATACAGCCAAACCAGCAGGAGCGCCAGCAGGAATCCTGCCAGACGGGAGAAATACTCCATGCTCAGAAAGCCCTTTCCGGCCGTTTCAAAGTTGACAGGATACGCCAGCACATCCGGCAGCTCGTAGAATAGCAGCAGAGCGGTCAGCAGCGCTCCTGTGATGCCGACGATCCAGCCGCCGGTTCCGATTCCCGCTTCAGTATCACTGCCGTAAAAAGTCAGCTGCCGATGCTTTCGGGCAAAGATGGCGGAAAAGATGCCGAACAGAATCGTCAGGATCATGGTGGCCAGGAAGATGAAGAAGTTCCATTGATTCGTAGCAATCTTGCTCGTGGTATTCTTCATCCACGCCATGACAGCGGAGGAAACGACTCCGGCGATCATCCCGATCAGGATGAACCGGTCGCCTTTCCGTCCGAAGGCCAGCCGGCACATGGACCAGAACAGGCAGATCAGCACGGACGCCATCAGCATGTCTTCCGTTACGGTTTCCAGGTACTTGAGCAAATACAACGCCTCCCTGTAACGCAGTGAAACCGCAGGAGCGCAATCCCCCGCGGATTGCAGCCCCTGCGGCACTGCTGCTAAAGATTCTGATTTGGACCTTTAACCTCAAACCCTGATTACCATTCCTGTACGGTGTATTCCCAATGCACGAAATTCACTTCGATCGGATCAGCCCAGAAACGGCCCTTGACGCCGGTCTCCTCGTCCACATGCAGCAGATAGCCATTCTCCGCCGGGCTGTGAATAATGAAGGTCAGCGTATAGGTATCGGATTCCGGCAGAGCGATGTTCGCACCGTAGTGCGCGCCGTCGTCCGCATTCATGACCATGAAGGAGCCTTCCGCGGCCACCTTGCCGGTGGTTTCGGAAACGATCTTGTAGTCCACGGTGGCATAGGCGAGCCAGTCGCCGGCGCCGAAACCGAGGTCATTCTCGTTCCAATGGATATCCGCCTCGAGGTGGATGTTGGATTCCTCAACGGACAGACCGGCCTGATCGGCGGGCTCCATCTGAACGGGCTGGAAATAAACAGCCGCCACATGCAGCGGGGCCACTTCCAGATCCACTTCTTCAGCCGCTTCGGGGTTGGAGCCGTCGAGGGTGATGGGGAACTCTTCAAAACCGGCTTCCTGAGCCATCGCTACGGAAAGGCTCAGCAGCATCGCTACGGACAGAACCAGGGCAAGAATCTTTTTCATGTGTGTTTCCCTCCTGATGAAATAATATGATTTTTCTGTATCTACCGATCGGTCGTCCCCTGCGGGGTCTGGGAGGAGACGCACCGGGGTATTCTTATTGGACAGCCGGTTTTTTACCTTCATATTCCGCCCGCACCGCCGCGATCTTTCCGCGATAGTGGGCAATCATGAAGGTCACCAGCAGGATGATGGCCAGGATCAGCTGCGGAACGAGCGTTTCCAGATACGGATAGATGCCGAATACCTGCACAACGTCGTTCTCCGGCACGCCCGTCACATACATCGTCAGATCGAACACGTTGCCTTCCGCCAGTTCCTTGATGCCGCTGCCCAGGAAAGCGACGCACATCACAGCCATCAGGATGGAAGTCGCCGTAAAGAATACTTTGATGGGCAGCTTGATGGACAGTTTCGTAATCGCCAGGTAAACGAACACCAGGATCACAACACCTGCACCGAATCCCGCCCATACCATGCCCGCGTTGCCTTCCTGCAGCATGGGCTGATAGAACAGGACCACCTCCGCACCTTCACGGAAAACGCTCAGGAACGCGGTGAAGGCCAGTGCAAACGCGGAATTCCGCTCCACGCCGCTCTGTACCCGGCTGTCGATGTAGTGGCTCCATGTCGCGGCTTCTGCCTTCGAGATCATCCAGTTGCTGACATAGAAGAGCACGCAGACAGCGATCAGCGCCGTAATCCCTTCAATCACCTCCTGCGCCACGCCGGCGCCCGCAAAGGCCTGCTTGGCGTAGTACAGAATCGCCGCGGCGATAAAGCTGGCAATGATGCCCGCGATCGCGCCGATATAAACATTTTTCAGGCTCTTCCCGTTTCCGCTCTTGACCAGATAGGCGATGATCGCCGCAATGACCAGAATCGCCTCCAGACCCTCGCGGATGATGATCCCGAACGCACCCAGGAATGTGAGCCAGCCGGGATCCGACTGTGCGCTCTCTTCGGTGGTCACGGTCTGCGCCGCGGTTTCCGCTGCGGCGACCGCCTCCTCTGCCGCCTTCTTCTCGTCCATGGCGGTAGCCTTCGCGACGAGAAGCTTCTTCAGTTCTTTTGTTTCCCGTTTGAACTTCTTGGATTCAAACTTTTCCGCGCCCCGCTGCGCGATCCCCTTGACCACGGAGAACTGCCCGTCCGCCGCCTCCCGGTCCTCAATGCTCATCTCGGCGTAGATCGCGTGGCTGAAGCCGGATTCTTCGTATACGGTGTAATATGCGGTATTGACGTTATCCAGCGCCGCCTCAAAATCCCGGCCGTTGTAGCCCGTGCTGGCGGTATCCAGCAGCTCGTTCATCGCTTCCGCCGCCTCGGTCCAGCTGGCATACAGCTTCTTTGCATTCGGATCTCCGACCAGCTCCGGCCAGGGTTCCGAAGGCACCTGCTCCCCGTGCAGCCAGTAGGTCGTTTCGGTCTGCGGTTCTCCGTCCTTGGCCGCCAGCTTGTTGGCGTCCTCCCGGATCATGGTCTTCAGCTTGACCAGTTCCGTCCGGACTTCCTTCTGGATTTCCGGATCCGTGTAATCCTTCCGGACAGCTCCCTTGCAGGTGGAGAACTGAAGCTCCACCGCATTCTTCCGCGGACCGGAAATATAGGTCAGCGTCTGCCGTTCAAATCCGGTGATTTCATAGATCTGGAAATAGCCGTCGCTCACATTGCCGTAAGCGTCCGCCATTTTCCCTTCCAGAAAATTTTCAAACGCCTGATCCGCCAGTTTGTCGATCTCAGTTGCCGCGCTGCCCCACCGGTTCCCTTCCTCATGAACCACGGTGGCCTGGGCGCCATTCCCGGCAGGCATCATCAGCAGCATCCATACCAGTGCGCAGATCAGCGGAAGCCATCGGATTTTTCTCCCTTGCATTCCGTTCTTCCCTCTTTTCCGTCTTCTTCCATTCGTTAGGTCAATCTAACCGCGGAACATGTTAACACAATCTAACTCTTTTTTGTGTCCAGTTATTGACTATTTGGCAACAAAAAAAGCGGGGCTTACTGCCCCGCGAACAGATAAGGTTAGTGCTGCTGATCCGCTTCGATCAGGGATCTGACGGCCTCGATTGCCACCCGGATCCCCCGTCCGGTATCCTTGTCATCCGGTTCGCTGTAGCCCGCCGCCTTCCGTTCCTGATTCCATACCACGTTCAGCACCGTGCCGCAGCGGACACCCAGCGCGTTGGCCACCACGAACATCGTCGCGGATTCCATCTCGCTGGCCAGGACGCCCAGCCGCTTCCATGCTTCCCACTTGTTTTCCAGCTCGTACCACACGGGCATTCTCTTCGGGTTGTGCTGCCCGTAGAAGGAATCCTTGCACTGTACAATGCCGGCATGCCAGCGTTCTCCCAGCTTCCGGGCCGCCCCGACCAGCGCGGTGGTTACCTCAAAGTCCGCCACGGCCGGATACTCGATCGGCGCGTATTCCCGATGCGTCCCGTCAAACCGGATGGCACCGGTGGCGATCACTACGTCGGAGCTGTGTACCTTCATATTGATGCCTCCGCAGGTACCGACCCGGATGAAGGTGTGTACGCCCAGAGCGCTCAGCTCCTCCATGGCGATCGCGGCGGAAGGCCCGCCGATGCCGGTCGACGTTGTGCACACGTCAATCCCGTTCAGTTTCCCCGCCCAGGTCGTAAATTCCCGGTTGCTTTTCACGAACCGGGGCTCATCGAAATACCGGGCGATTTTTTCACAGCGTCCGGGATCCCCGGGCAATATGCAGTATTTGCCCACATC
>CAMOYA010000077.1 GCA_946629635.1 uncultured Clostridia bacterium | reverse complement strand
ATCAAGCAGACGGAGCTGTGCGACTATGCGCCGGTCCGCGGCTGCATGATCATCCGCCCCTACGGCTATGCCATCTGGGAGCGGATCCAGGCGGAAATGGATACGCGCTTCAAGGAAACCGGCGCGCAGAACGTATACTTCCCGATGCTGATCCCGGAAAGCCTGCTGCTGAAGGAAGCGGAGCACGTGGAAGGCTTTGCGCCGGAGGTCGCCTGGGTGACCCAGGGCGGGACGGAGCAGCTGCAGGAGCGGCTGGCTGTCCGTCCGACGAGCGAAACCATCTTCTGCGCGATGTACTCGAAGTGGGTGCAGACGTGGCGGGACCTGCCGATGATGTACAACCAGTGGTGCAGCGTCATGCGCTGGGAAAAGGCGACGCGGCCGTTCCTGCGCACGAGCGAATTCCTGTGGCAGGAGGGACACACCATCCACGCGACCGCCGAGGAAGCGGAGGAAGAGACCCTGAAGATGCTCGAGGTCTACCGGGAGGTGGCCGAGGACGTCCTGGCCCTGCCGGTTTACGTCGGCCAGAAGAGCGAAAAGGAAAAGTTTGCCGGGGCGAGAGCCACCTATTCCATGGAAGCCATGATGCAGGACGGAAAGGCGCTGCAGGCGGGAACGAGCCACAACTTCGGCACGAACTTCGCCGAGGCATACGATATCCAGTATCAGAGCAAGGAAGGCAAGCTGGAATACGTCCATGAGACCAGCTGGGGCGTCAGCACGCGGCTGATCGGCGCCATCATCATGACCCACGGGGACGAGCGCGGGCTGCGGCTGCCGCCGAAGATCGCGCCGATCCAGGCGGTGATCGTGCCCATCGCGGCGCACAAGGGCGGCGTGCTGGAAGCCTGCGGGGAGCTGTATGATCAGCTGAAGAAGGCCGGGTTCCGCGTGAAGCTGGACGACCGGGATACGGTGAGCCCCGGCTTCAAGTTCAACGACTGGGAGCTGAAGGGCGTGCCGGTCCGGCTCGAGATCGGGCCGCGGGATCTGGAAAACGGCGTGGCCACCGTGTTCCGCCGGGATACGCTGGAGAAGTTCACGATGCCCCTGAACAACATCGAAGGAGAGCTGCAGGCGCTGCTGGATGACATCCAGAAGACGATGTACGATCAGGCGAAGAAGTTCCGGGACGAGCGGACCACCGAGGTTCACAATATGGACGAGCTGGGCAAGGCCGTGGAGAACGGATTTGCGAAGGCCATGTGGTGCGGCGGCCGCGAATGCGAGGACGCGATCAAGGAGAAGTTCAACGCGTCCTCCCGGAATATGCCCTTTGACCAGGCAGGCGCGCGCTTCGGCGACACCTGCGTCTGCTGCGGAAAGAAAGCGGAAAAGGTCATGTATTTCGCGAAGGCCTACTGATGCCTGCGGGGAAAACGCGGGAAGAGATCTGTGAGAGCATCGGGAGCAAGTGAAGATGAAAATATACGTGGATGCCATGGGCGGGGATCTGGCGCCGGAGGCGCCGGTAAAGGGTGCGATCGCCGCCCTGCGGAAATATCCGGAGCTGGAGATCATTCTGGCCGGAAAGCTGGATGAGGTCCGGCCGTTCCTGGGAGACTATGAGGATGTGAAGGCGCGGCTGACCCTGGAGGAGGAACCGGAGGTGATCACCAACCACGAAAGCCCGGTGATGGGCGTTCGCAGAAAGGTGAACAGCGCAACGGTCCAGGGCATGCTGAAGGTGCGCAGCGGCGAAGCGGACGGATTCGTATCCGCCGGAAGCACCGGAGCGACCCTGGCGGGCGGGATGTTCCGCCTGGGGCGGATTCCCGGCATCGAGCGTCCGGCGCTGGCGCCGCTGATGCCCAACGGCAAGGGGCATTTCCTGCTGATTGACTGCGGAGCGAACGTGGACTGCAAGCCCGAATATCTGCTCCAGTTCGGGATCATGGGCGATGCCTATATGAAGGGCGTCATGGGCATGAAGAATCCGCGGATCGGCCTGGCGAATATCGGGGCGGAGGCGGAGAAGGGCAACGCCCTGGTCAAGGCGACGTATCCGCTGATGGAAAAAGGCCCCTTCAACTTCGTCGGCAATGTCGAGGCGAGGGATATTCCGCTGGATCAGGCGGACGTGATCGTCACGGACGGCTTCGGCGGCAACCTGATCCTGAAGTATACGGAAGGGCTGGCCAAGGCGCTGCTGGGGATCATCAAAAAGGAGCTGATGGCGGATACCCGGGGAAAGATCGCCGGGCTGATCGCCAAGCCGGCCTTCGGCCGCGTCAAAAAGGTGATGAGCTCCGATGAGATCGGCGGCGCCCCGTTGCTGGGCGTGCAGGGCGCGGTGGTCAAGGCGCACGGGTCCAGCAACGATTATGCCTTCTGCAGCGCGATCGGCCAGTGCGTGAAGATGATTGACGGTCACGTGGCGCAGATCATTGCGGAAAGCATTGAAAAAATGGGCCTTGACGCCGGCGCGGAAAAGGTGGACAATCAGTAAGGGAAAAGAAATCATAAGGAGGAAACCCGGATGAATTTTGAAACGGTCAGGGATATGATTGCGGAGCAGCTGAAGGTGGATCCGGCGAGCATCAAGCCCGAATCCCGCCTGATGGAGGATCTGAAGGCGGATTCAGCGAACATCATGGTGATGATCATGGACCTGGAGGACAGGTTCGGCATCACCGTTGAGGATGACCAGATCATGAAGCTGCGCACGGTGGGCGATGTAGTGGCCTATATCGCAAAGGTGAAGGGATAAGGTTTTGAAAAAAATCATGGATGCCCTGGGGTACACATTTCGCGACGAAGCATTGCTTCGTCGCGCTTTGACGCACCCGTCCATGGGCAGGGAGGATAACCAGCGGCTGGAATTTCTCGGGGACGCGGTGCTCCAGTATCTGATGAGCGACCGGCTGTACCGGAAGCATCCGGAGGATCGCGAAGGCGCGCTGACGCATCTGCGCGCGCTGCTGGTGTGCGAGGCGGCGCAGAGCCGGATCGCCCGGGAGCTGGGGATCGGCGAAGCGCTGATCATGGATCGCGGCGAGGAGCTGACCGGCGGACGGGAGAAGCCCAGCGTGCTGTGCGACGCGATGGAAGCGGTGCTGGCGGCGGTGTACCTGGACGGCGGAATCGAGGCGGCGCGGGGCGTGGTGGAACGCTGCTGGCCGGAGGATGACGCGGTCAGCCTGCCGATGCAGGACTCCAAGGGCGAGCTGCAGGAGATGCTCCAGAAGCACGGCGGGGAAACGCCCGTGTACCGGATCGTCGGAACGAGCGGCCCGCCCCACGCGCCCGTGTTCGAGGCCGCGGTGTATCAGGCGGACCGGCTGCTCGCCCGGGGCAAGGGAAAGACGAAGAAACAGGCGGAGCAGGCGGCGGCGCTGGTGGCGATCAGCCAGCTGAAAAAATAAAAGCAGAAAAGGCAGGAGAGAAGAAGCGGATCCGTCCCTTCTTTTTCCGAACATCATTGATCCGGAGGAAAGAACATGGCGAAGATTACCGTCAATCCGGCGAAGTCCGCCGGGACCATTTCCCGCTATATCTACGGCCATTTTGCCGAGCACCTGGGGCATTGCATCTACGGCGGCCTCTATGTCGGCGAGGACAGCCCGATTCCGAACGAGAAGGGCATCCGCAGCGATGCGGTGGAGGCCATGAAGGCGCTGAAGCTGCCCGTTCTCCGCTGGCCGGGCGGCTGCTTTGCCGACGAGTATCACTGGCGGGACGGGATCGGCCCCCTCGAGAAGCGCCGGCGCATGGTGAACACCAACTGGGGCGGCGTGGTGGAGGACGATTCCTTCGGCACCCATGAGTTCCTGGAGCTCTGCCGCCAGGTGGGGTGCGAGCCCTATATCACCGGCAATGTCGGCAGCGGAACCATCCAGGAGATGAGCGAATGGGTGGAATATCTGAACAGCGACGGGGACAGCACCATCGTCCGGGAAAGACGGGCCAACGGCCGGGAGGACAGCTGGGGCGTCCGCTTCTGGGGCGTGGGCAACGAGAGCTGGGGCTGCGGCGGGCTGATGGGCCCGGATTACTATGCGGACCAGTATAAGCGCTATCAGAATTTCTGCCGCCAGTACGGGAAGAATAAGCTGTACAAGATCGCCTGCGGGCCGAGCGACGGCGATACGGAATGGACCGAGGTGCTGATGAAGAAGGCCGGAAAGTTCATGGACGGCCTGAGCCTGCACAGCTATACCGTACCGGGCCCCTCCTGGAACGAGAAGAACCGGGCGACGGTGTTCACCCGGGACGATTACTGGGAAACCGTGGCGAAGGCGGCGCGGATGGACCGGCTGATCAGGGATCACGGCGAAATCATGGACCGGTATGATCCGGAGAAGCGGGTCGGCCTGATCGTGGATGAATGGGGCACCTGGTTCCAGGTGGAGGAAGGGACGAACCCCGGCTTCCTGTTCCAGCAGAACACGATGCGGGACGCGATGGTCGCGGCGGTGACCCTGGATATCTTCAACCGGCACTGCGACCGGGTGTACATGGCGAATATCGCCCAGACGGTGAACGTGCTCCAGGCGATCATCCTGACGAAGGATGAGCAGATGGTGCTGACGCCGACCTATTATGTCTTTGACCTGTACAAGGATCATATGGACGCGAAGGAGCTCGAGTGCCGGGTTGAGGCCGACGAGGGCGGCAGCGGCGAATACCGGCTGAAGAAGGTCACGGCCTCCGCGAGCGAAAAGGACGGGAAGATCACCCTGACGATGAGCAACCTGGATCCGGATGCGGCGCAGGATGTGACCGTCCGGCTGGAGGGCCGGACGGTGAAGGGTGTGGAAGGCCGGATCCTGCAGGGGAAGGTGGACGCGTATAACGATTTCGGAAACGCGCCCCTGAAGGCGGAGCCGTTCAGCGGCTTTGAGATCGGCGCGGATGAAATCCGGGTGCATATGCCGGCCTGCGCGGTGGCCACATTAAATATTACCTAATTATTACGATTTTGAAATAATTCCGTTGACATTCTGAAACAGACATTGTAGAATGAGTCTGGTTTGGAATATCAACGGGTTTTTTATGCCCGTCTGGAGGGGCGACGATGGGTCATTTGAGAAGCAAACTGGTCTGTGGGCTGGCCGTCATTCTGGCGCTGATCCTTGGCGTGACCGGAATGATTCCGGCGGCGGGCTTCGGGATCTCTGCCCGCGCGGAAGAAGAAATGGAAATCGTGGGGAGCTATCCGTATACCACGGTGACGAAGGATTCGGTCAACCTGCGGGCGCGGAAATCCACCTCCAGCGAGCTGCTGAAGAAGATTCCCAAGGGCGCGGAGATCAGCGTGAAGTCCGTCAGCGGCAGCTGGGCGGCCGTGGATTACGGCAAGCTGTCCGGCTATGTCAGGACGGATTATATCGTACTGAAAAAGGTGCAGAAGATCCGGGTCACCCCGACGCCGACCCCGGTTCCGACCCTGAGCCCGGAGGAGGACGCGGGCGGATACATCATCCTGCGCAGCGGCATGAGCGGCAGCGAGGTGCGCGCGCTGCAGGAGGCCCTGATCGAGCTGGGCTTTCTGAAGGGAAAGGCGGACGGCGTTTTCGGCTCCGGAACGGAGCAGGCGGTGATCGCCTTCCAGCGGGCCAACAGCTATCCGGATACGGGGCTGGTGGACGCCAACCTGCAGGCGTTCCTGTATTCCGGCAGCCCGAAGAATTCGAAGGGAACGGCCACGAAGATCAAAACCCTGAGCCCGGCGGCCGGCGTGACCATGAAGAGCGGGAATACCGGCGAGGCGGTCGGGCTTCTTCAGACGAGGCTTAAGGAGCTCGGCTACTACGACGGGGTGATCAGCAATACCTATGACGCGGCGACGGTCGCGGCCGTGAAGGCATTTCAGAAGAAAAACAGCCTGAAGGCGGACGGCATCGCCGGCGCGGAAACCCAGAAGGCGATCTATTCGGACGCTTCGCTCTCCCCGAATGAGACGGCGACGCCGACCCCGAGTCCGACGCCCACGCCGAAGCCGACCTATACGGTGCCGTCCTCGACGGTAAAATACGGAACGGAGGGCGCGGATGCGAAGACGGTGCAGCTGCGGCTGAAGGAGCTGGGATTCTATAAGGGCAGGGCGGACGGAATCTTCGGACGCGCCAGCGTCAATGCCCTCAAGGAGTTCCAGGCCTACAACAATCTGACGATCGACGGTGCGGCGGGAAAGAGCACCTATAAAATTCTGTTCAGCGACAACGTGATCTCCCTGGTGGCCACGCCTTCGCCGACCCCGAGCCCGACGCCGGCGATCACGCCGACGCCCGTTCCGGCTCCGGTCACGGCCGCCATCACCTGGGACACGATGAGACCGGGCGATAAGGGCACCGGCGTCAGCCAGCTGCAGGAGGCGCTGATCAATGCCGGATATCTGGCCGGCAAGGCGGACGGGACCTACGGCGCGGATACGGAAAGCGCGGTCCGGGCCTTCCAGAAGGCCAACGGGCTGACAGCGGACGGCGTGGCCGGCAAGGCGACGCAGCAGAAGCTGTTTGGCGCCGGCGCGGTGACCGTGGCGCCGACGGCGACCCCGAAGGCAGGCACGGCGACGGCCGCGCCGACGTCCTCCACCCTGCGGGAAGGGGACTCCGGAGCGGCAGTGAAGGCGATGCAGCAGAAGCTGATCTCCCTGGGCTATCTGTCCGGCAGGGCGGACGGCGTATTCGGCTCAAAAACGGCGGAGGCGGTCCGGGCCTTCCAGAAGGCCAGCCGGCTTTCGTCCGACGGCGTGGCCGGCAGCAAAACGCTGACCGCGCTGGACAGCGCCGGTACGGCATCCGCGGTGAAGACGAATGCGGCGCCGGCGAGCGTTTCCACTTCGGCCTATGCGGCGCTGTCCGGGAAGCCCAGCGCGGGCAAGGTCATCTATGCCAACTGGTATACGACGGTCAAGAGCGTCGCCCGGAGCTATCCCTACGCCACGGTATACGATTTCCAGACGGGGATCAGCTGGCAGATTCATATCTTCTCGCTGGGCGCGCATGCGGACTATGAGCCGCTGACGGCCAACGATACGTCGAAGATGCTGAAGGTCTTCGGCGGCAATACCTGGAATCCGCGGTCGGTGTGGGTGATCTTTGCGGACGGCAGCGTATACATCGGCTCGACGCATTCCAATCCGCACGGGACGCAGCATACGAAGGACAACAACTTTGACGGGCATTCCTGTCTGCATTTCCCGCGGACGCAGGAGCAGGTGGTCGCCATCGGCCCGTATGCGACCAGCCACCAGGAGGAGATCGACAAGGGCTGGGCCAAAACCCAGGCGATGAAATAAAAAAGGGAGAAGGTGACACAGATGCGAAAAGCGAAAAAGCTTTGCATGCTTCTGCTCGCCTTCTCCCTTCTTCTTTCCGCCTCATCCGCCGAGACGGCGGACTCCGGGGACCTCGACGTGGAGGAAGTGATCGAGGAGATCGAACTGGAGGATGAAAACAGCACCCTGGGCTGGGCGGAGGACATCGAGTTTCACCGGGTCAACGAATGGAGCCCCGTGCAGAAGGACGAGCCGCTGAATTACTGGAACATGCAGATGGGCTGGATGGACGAGAAGGAGATCTGGCAGGTGCTGCAGCAGCCGGTCACGGTGCTCAAGGGCAACCAGCGGCAGCAGGAAAAGGTACGGGTCCGCCCGGAGGAGGACTGCGAGGAGTACGCCGGATGCGTGACATATGACAGCCAGGGCGTCCACGTGCTGGAGCGCGGAGAGGAATGGAGCATGATCGAGGCCTATTCCTCCTCCACGGAAGGCTCCTCCGTCCGGGTATATGCGAAGCTGTTCCAGGGATGGGTCCGGACGGAGCTGCTGGAGGAAAAACCGGTGGACGATACGTACGGACTGGTGATCGACAAGCAGTTCCAGCGGATGTATGTGTTCGAGAAGGGAAAGCTGAAGTCAACGATGCTGGTTTCCACCGGCTATGCCAAGAAGAGCACGCCGTGGAACGAAACGCCCGCGGGCGAGTTTCTGGCGGTCAGCTGGACCGGGGACTTCTGGTCCGGCGACCTGTACTGCCGGAACGCCATGCGGATCAATGACGGAATCCTGATCCATGAGGTGCCCTGCAAGGAGAGAACGGACAGCGCGGGGAATACCTCCTGGGATTATTCCCGGTGTGAACGGTATCTGGGGGAGAAGGCCAGCCACGGATGCATCCGCGTGCAGCGGAACAGAACGCCCGAAGGCGTCAATGAGGAGTGGCTGTGGAAAAACCTGAACAATCCGTCGAAGAAGAACGGGGGCCCCTGCGTCAAGGTGATCATCTGGGACGATGCGGGAAGAACCCTGGGATATCCGGATGACGGGCTGAAGCTGTACTACAACACAAAGCATGATACAAAGCATTACCATGCCAGCCCGGAATGCGTGATGATCAGGAACTCGTCGAAGACGATCTCCATTCTCTACGGAGAGCTGCAGGACGGCTCATATCAAAAACTGACCGCGTGCCCGTGCTGCAATCCGCAGCCCACGCACGCGGCCATCGATACCCTGAACGAGAAAAACAACCGTTAAAAGCAATTACAGCAGCGGAATATTCCCTTCCCTGCAGGCCTTCGAAAACATCGATCCCCGAAGGTCCAGGGCGATCGGA
>CAMOYA010000076.1 GCA_946629635.1 uncultured Clostridia bacterium | reverse complement strand
ACAACACCCGCCGGAAGCGTTGTTCCGGCGGGTGTGCTTGTTTGTTGTCCTGCTTTTTTCTGTATCGGTCATTCCACTTTGATTCCATCGATTTCTTCCGTCAGGCGGCAGATCTCGTCGATCACGGAGCCGATATAATCGATCGTGGCATTCAGCGGGCCGTCCGTCGTAATGTCGAAGCCGGCGATGCGGGCGAGGCCGACCGGGTCCTGCGTTCCGCCGGCGGAGAGGAACTTCTTCCAGTCCTCCACGGCGCTCTTCCCTTCCCTTTCAATCCGCAGCATCGCCTGGGTGGCCAGGGTCAGACCCGCGCTGTAGGTATAGGAATAAAGGCCCATATAATAGTGCGGCTGGCGCATCCAGGTCAGCTCCGCGCCTTCCGGGATCTCCACGTCCTTGCCCCAGAACAGCTCGAGGTTCTTCCGGAACAGGTCGCTGAGCACGTCCGCGTTCACGCTGCCGCCTTCGTCGATGATCCGGTATACCTCGCGCTGATACCACGCCTCGCGAAGATGAGTCACAAAATTATGATAATAGGTATTGCTGATCAGGCTGGAGAGCACCCAGCGGCGGAATCGCCTGTCCTCCTTCGTCTTCAGCAGGTGATGCGCCAGGAGCAGCTCGTTCATCGTCGACGGCGCCTCCACCAGATACGTCGACGGATCGCTGTCATAGAATGACTGTGCCCGGTCGCTGTACATGGACTGGCCGGCATGTCCCAGTTCATGCGCTACGGTGAACACGTCAGACATCCGGTCGTTCCAGTTCAGCAGGATAAAGGAGTTGATCCGGTACTGACCGGCGCAGAATCCGCCGGTGCTCTTGCCGATGTTCCGGGCAAAATCAATCCAGCGCTCCCGGTATGCCCGGTCCACCATATCGGTATAATCCTCCCCGAGGATCGCCAGCGCATCCCGCACATAGCGATGGGATTCCTCAATGGTCACCCTGGGATCATACTCCGGATCCACCGCCACCTTCAGGTCCGCGAAGGTTACCTTGTCCAGGTGATGAATCTTTTCCAGGAGCCGGGCATAGCGGCGCATATGCGGGGCGAGCCTCTCCGTGATCAGATCGATCTGGCGGTCATACATCTCCCGGGTAACCTTCTGATCAAACAGCAGGCTGTCATACACATTCCGGAAGCCGCGGAGCTCGGACATCGTCTTTTCCTGCGTGACGCAGGCATTGTAGGCGGCCGCGGTCGTATTCGAATACTTCTTCAGCGTGTCGCTGAAGGCGCGGAAGGCCGCCCGGCGGACCGCCGTGTCTGCCTCCAGCTCATAGTCATCCTCGAAAAGGGAGTATCCGAGAGGATATTCCTTTCCGTTCACAGTGAAGGGATCAAAGGCGATATCCGCCAGCTTCATCGTATTGTAGATGGTGTACGGCACGTCCATTGTGCGGGAGAGCGCCGTCAGCGTCCGCTCGGTTTCCGGAGAGAGCATATGCGGCTTGCGGGCGATCAGATCCTGGATGTGCACGCGGCAGCCTTTGGCCTTCTTCGCGGCTTCCTGCAGCTCATCCTCCGGCGCCTGCAGAATCTCACTGTCCACAAAGGACATGTCCTTCTGCATCGCGGTGACGGCCGTGGCGACCTTCTCATCCCGCTCCCGCAGGGCATTGTCCGTATAGTCCGCCTCCAGGGCCAGAGAGGAATAGGACCAGAGGCGGCTGATTGTGATCAGGATCTGCTCCATTTCGTCCAGGCAGCGAACGATGGTATCTGAGGTGGTCAGATGGCCTGCGTAGGCTCGGGCGAAGCGGGCAACTTCCGTCTGCGTTTTCTTCAGGTCATCCCACATATCATTTTCTGTTGCGTAAATCAGGGACAGATCCCAGGTTTCCTGTACCGGAACATCTTTGCGGTTTAACAGTTTCATCTTATCTCTCCTGACTGAACATGGCCGGAGCAGAAAATCTGCTCCGGCCTTCAATGGTTCTGTTCTTACTTCACGAAGGTACGGATCCGGATGATGCCCGGAAGCTCGGCCAGGGTATCCAGCGCGTGCTGGGAGGGCAGCTCCGCCATTTCCATGACGGTGACGGCCATGTCCTTTTTGCTCTTGTTGACCATGTTCTCGATGTTGATGCCCTCCTTGGATGCCGCGGAGGTGATCGTCGCGATCATGTTCGGAATGTTCTCATGCAGCACGAGGACGCGGATGGCTTCCGGCTCGCCCAGCTGAAGTTCCGGGAAGTTGACGCTGTTGTGAATGCTGCCGTTCTCCAGATAGTCCCGGATTTCGGCGGCAGCCATGCTGGCGCAGTTCTCTTCGCTCTCCGGCGTGCTGGCACCCAGATGCGGAATGCAGATCACGTTTTCAACGCCGATCAGGTCATCATTCGGGAAGTCCGTCACATATTTGGACAGCTTGCCGCTGGCCAGCGCATCCTTGACGGCAGCGGTATCCGCCAGCTCGCCCCGGCTGAAGTTCAGCAGGACGACGCCGTCCTTCATCTTCGCGATCATATCCGCGTTGATGGTGCCGCGGGTCTTGTCATTGAGCGGAACATGGAAGGTGATATAATCCGCCTGGGCAATGACATCGTCCGCAGAAGAAGCGCGATGAATGGTCGTGGACAGGCTCCAGGCGCTTTCCACGGAGATGAAGGGGTCAAAGCCGAGCACGTTCATGCCCAGGCCGCGGCTGGCCGCGTTGGCTACAATGGCGCCGATCGCACCCAGGCCGATCACGCCCAGCGTCTTGCCCCGCATTTCCGGACCGACGAACTGGCTCTTGCCCTTTTCAACGAGCTTGGGAACCTCGGCTCCCTGCCCCTTCAGGGTTTTGGCCCACTCGACGCCGTCCACGATCTTGCGGCCGCTCATCAGAAGGCCTGCGATCACGAGCTCCGCCACAGCGTTGGCATTGGCGCCGGGGGTGTTGAAGACCACGATGCCTTCCTTCGAGCAGCGGTCGATCGGAATGTTGTTGACGCCCGCGCCGGCGCGCCCGATGGCTTTCAGTTCCTTGTTGAAGGTCATTTCATGCATGGCGGCGCTGCGCACCAGAATCGCATCCGGCACCGGCTCATCCTTGCTGACGGTATACTGATCCGCACTCAGCTGGGTATGGATAATATCGGAGATCGCGTTGAGAGTCTGAATTTTGTACATGGCTTTCGGATTCCTCCTGCAGATTGGAATGGGTTTCTTTTCCCGGATATCAGGCGTTTTCCGCCTCGTACTTCTTCATGAAGTCGACCAGCTTCCGGACGCCTTCGATGGGCATCGCATTGTAGATGCTGGCGCGCATGCCGCCGACACTGCGGTGACCCTTCAGGTTGACCAGGCCTTCCGCCGCCGCTGCCTTGACGAAGGCCGCGTCCTTGTCGGCATCCCCGGTGACAAAGGTCACGTTCATGCGGCTGCGGTACTTCGGCTGGGCCGTGGCCTTGAAGAGCTTCGAATTGTCCAGGAAGTCATACATCATGGCCGCCTTTTCGATGTTCACCTTTTCAATGGCTTCGACGCCGCCGATGCTCTTGAGCCATTCGAAGGTCAGGCCGGCGAGATAGATGCCCCAGGTGTTCGGGGTGTTGTACATGCTGGCCTTTTCGACCATGACCTGCCAGTTCAGCAGCTTCGGGCAGATATCCATGGCCTTGCCGAGCAGGTCATGCCGGATGATCATCAGGCACAGGCCGCTGGGGCCGATGTTCTTCTGGGCGCCGGCGTAAATCACGCCGTACTTTGACACATCCATCTGCTCGGAGAGGATCATGCTGCTGGCGTCGCAGACGATGGGCAGCTTCGTCTTCGGCAGCTCCACGAAGCGGGTGCCGTAGATCGTATTGTTCTGGGTGATGTGCAGATAATCCGCGTCATCGTCATACCGGATGGCATCCAGATCCGGAATGTAGGTATAGGTATCCTCGCGGCTGGAGGCGACCACGTTCACCGTACCGTAGCGCTTGGCTTCCTCCGCGGCCAGATGGGCGAAGTTGCCGCTGTCGATATAATCCGCCTTTTTGTTGACCATCAGATTCAGCGGAACCGCGGAGAACTGCTGCGTCGCGCCGCCCTGCAGGAAGATGACATCATAATCGTCGCCGATGTGCATCAGTTCGCGCACATCCGCCACGGTCTTGTCATAAATATCTGTATACATTTTGCTGCGGTGACTCATTTCCATCACGGACATGCCCGTATTGCCGTAGCAGACCAGATCCTTCTGGGCTTTTTCGAGCACAGGCAGCGCCAGCTGGGAAGGTCCCGGAGAAAAGTTATATACGCGTTCCATTCTGAATGTACCTCCTTGTACTTCTGGGACAGCTTTGTCCCGGCGGGTAATTTTCGAACCGCAGGACATAGTATGCACCTTTTTGCTCCAAAATGCAAGCGGAATACAGGAAATATACATCGCAATCTTCCGCCTGAAAAAAGCATCTCCCGAAGCAGACGGCTGTGCGCCCTGCTCCGGGAGTGAATGATCATCATCTCAATTGTGAACCGGTTTTATGCGCGGATCGCTGCGGCACCCGGACTATGCTTCCCGCCCGCTCTGGCCGCCCGGGACTGACGGATCAGCCTTGCAATCCGGATGGCCGCAAAGCGTATAACGGCGAAAACGGCAAACATGACGATGAAACCGCCGATGCCGAATACGATATCCGCAAATTCCATATCCCCCGTCTTCGTCAGCCGCTGACCGATCTCGATCGCGAAGGTCAGCACCAGGATCAGGGTGAACACATAGATCCAGGAAATCACCATCACATGATCCGTCCGGGCCAGGTGGCGAAAAATCGGATGGATCGCAAAAATCAGCAGCAGACCGAGCAGACCGATGACCAGGAAGTGCAGCTCCTTGTCCGACAGGGTTCCCTCAAAGTGATCGTTCAGCCGGGTGATCTTTTCATGCACCATGGCAATCCAGTCCACCGCCTGATAAAGCAGTTCCTTTAACATATCGGCTCCTTTCTCTTCCGGTTCACGCGGGCGCATGAATCAGAAGCGAAAAGATTGTATCATATTGTTCACAGATTTGCAAATTTCGTTCATTGTTTCTTCATATTTTGGCTTCTTCCGCAGGACCGGCGGAGGGCTTTTCCCTGACTTCGCCGACCGCATGCACCGTCAGCAGATCCCCGGCGACCCGGAAGTGAATCTGTCTGCCGCCGAAGGAGAAGGCGTATTCCCTCTCCGCTGCATCCTGATACGCCGGACGCGGGTCCTCGCGGAGCACCGCTGCAAGCGCATGCTGATCCTCCTGCGTCAGATTCCTTGCCGCCTCCGGCGCAAATTCCACCCGCACCGTTCTTTTCCGCGTCGTGTCGGTAAAGCCTCCGGTCGCTTCCGGATGGCAGTCCGCATAGGGGATATACGGTTTGATATCATAGATGGGGGTGCCGTTCATCAGATCGGCACCTGCCACCTTCAGCACCATGCCCTCCTCCCGGGTCTTTTCCACAGCCACCAGGCGCACGCAGCTCAGGCCGATGGCATTGGGGCGGAAGGGCGAACGGGTGGCGAAGACGCCGACGCGTTTGTTTCCGCCCAGACGCGGAGGCCGGACGGTGGGAGACCAGGTCTCCCGTTCCGTCCGGTCGAACGCCCATATGAGCCACAGATGAGAGAATTCTTCGATTCCCCGGAGGGCCTCCGCCACCCGGTATTCCTTTTCGAACACAATGGTGGAGAGGATTTCGTTGGCGAGGCCGCTCTGGCGGGGGATGCCGAATTTCTCATCGTAGGGGTTGTGAATGGTTGCTATTTTTTTCATGAATTACATCACGACCGTGATGATGTTATCTGCCTTGAGCTCTTCCGCGGGGATGAGGCCGGGGGTGCGCTCCGCGCCGTTGAGGATGATCTTCTCGGGGTTGCCTTCGCGGTGCGCCAGGTTATCGACGGTGATATGCAGCTTCTTGCCGCGGAAAACCTTCTCCATGGTGAAGCCGTCCCACTCCTCCGGAATGGCGGGAGAGATCTCAATGCCTTCCGGCGTCGGACGCAGGCCCAGGATGCCTTCCACGCAGCCGACCATCACGGTGCTGGCGGTACCGGTCAGCCAGTGCACATGGCTCCGGCCGGCGAAGGGGCTTTCATGGCCTTCGATGAACTGTCCGTGGACATAAGGCTCGATCACCCGGCGATCCGCATCCTCGTTGAAGGAGGCGGGGCTGGATTCCTTGAAATACTGGAACGCACGGTTGCCGTGGCCCGCCAGCGCCTCCGCCAGGATTGCCCAGCCCTGGGGCTGGCAGAAGATGCCGCCGTTTTCCTTCGTTCCGGGGTTGAACAGGCGCATCCGGGCGCCTTCGAAATAGTCATAGCGATAGCTGGGCTGCATGAGTTCGAGGCCGTACGGCGTGTTCAGCTGCTCGCAGGCCGTGTTCAGGATGACCTCCGTCTGCTCCGGCGTGGCGGCACGGCTGATGACCGCCCAGGACTGGGGATTGAGCCACATGGAGGCTTCCCGGTCCTTCTTGCTGCCGATGATGTCCCCGGTATCGCGGAAGCCGCGGATGAACCGGTCGCCTTCGAAGCATTTTTCGTTCAGAATCTTCAGGAGGTTTTCCGCCGTCTCGTCCAGATATTTCACATAATCCGGCTCATCCTTGCAGAATTCCTTCATGATGTTCAGCGCGTAATACAGCTGGAAGGCTACGAAGGTGCTTTCTCCCTGGGAGCCGAGCACCAGGCAGTCATTCCAGTCCGCATGCAGGCCGGCGGGCATCCCGTGCGGGCCCAGATGGGTCATGCTGAAGTTGATCGCGCGCTTGAGGTGCTCCCGGACCGTTCCCGTATCCTTGTCCGCGAACGGAATCTCTTCATCCAGATAAGCGACATTGCCCGTCTCGGCAATATACTTGTATACCGTCGGGAACAGCCAGAGGGCATCGTCCGCCCGGTAGCTCGGATGGCCGGTCTCCTTCACATAGCTGTCCTGCTCCGGGGTGTCCTCATGGCCGGCATTATGCGTATACTTGACCAGGGGCAGACCCGCGCCGTGATGCACCTGGGCGCTGAGCATGAAGGTCAGCTGCTTCCGGGCCAGTTCCGGATCCAGATGCATGATGCCCTGGATATCCTGAACGGTATCCCGGTATCCGTACCCGTTCCGCTCGCCGCAGTAGATCAGGCTCGCCGCGCGGCTCCAGACAAAGGTGGTGAAGCACTGGAACGCATTCCACGTGTTGACCATCGCGTCAAAGGACGGATCCGGCGTATGAATCTTCAGGTTTTCCAGCTCGCCGTGCCAGTAGCGGATCAGCTCGGCGAGCTCCTTCTCCACCGTCTTTTCCAGATCCTGATACCGATCCATAATCTTCCGGGCCTCGAAGACCGTCTTCTGACCCAGAAGGAAGGCAGCCGCCGTCTTTCCGCCGGGTTCCAGAGCAGCGCTGAACTGCAGCGCGCCGCAGGGATTGCCGTTATAGTTCAGGCTGTCGTCGCACTTTCCGTCCAGCACGGCCTGGGGAGCGTCGAACCGGTTCCGGCCCAGGAACTGTTCCCGCCGGCCCGTATAGGACGCCACCTTCGCGCCGGCCAGGCCGAAGAAGCGTTCCCGCCCGGTCGTCCCATCCGGATTCGGATAGTTGAACTCGTTGATCTGCTCCAGGATGAAATCTTCGTGGAACTCCGTCCGCGTGATGAACTGGGTGTACTGCATGTTCACCAGGTCCTGGGTATAGAAGCTCTCCGTTGTGAACTCCGCATAGCCGAAGACGGCGATCTTCCTCGGCCGGTCCGTCAGGTTCTCCAGGGAGATGCGCCAGACCTCATGGGTCGCACCCATGGGGACATAGTACAGGGCGCGGCTGCGGATCCCGTTGTACTCGCTGACGAATTCCGTATAGCTCGTGCCGTGGTGGCATTCAGTCTTGTACTGATCCAGCGGCTTCTTCACCGGTTTCCAGCTGGCGGACCAGAATTCCCCGGTCTCCTCATCGCGCAGATAGATATACCGGCCGGGCTCATCAAACTGATTGAATATATAGCGGAGGATCCGCCCGGCTGCGCCGCTCTTGACGAAGCTGTATCCGCCGGCATTCACCGTGATGATGGCGCCGTAATCCGGCGAGCCGAGATAGTTGGCCCACGGGGCGGGAGTATCCGGATTGGTGATCACATATTCTCTGGCTTTTTCGTCAAAGTATCCGTATTTCATCCGTTCTTTCCTCCTTGAAAGCTCAAGATCTTTTCTCCGTTGAAGTTAAGGGTCTTCCAGCCCTCTGTTCATCGCCATCATATTAACACAGCAAACGTTTTCACGCAAGCTGAAAACCGTCCCGTTTTCCTGATTGCCGGTCCCGCTTGAAACGTTTTCCGCCTCACGCGTCCGGCTTCACGGTCTGCGTCTCCGCATCTTCGAGGGTAAAGTGCCATACCGTATCGCCGATTCTCGCGGCATACCGGCCCGGGACCCCCGCGAAAAGGACATTTCCTTTCCCGTCCGTCGCAAACAGCTCATGCGTCTCTTCCTTCCCCGGCATGGCGCGCGCAACCTGATCCAGCTTCACGCTCTGGTCCGCCGCCGGCGTCCCGTCCGCATACACAAAGTGCAGCAGCGATCTCACCTTTTCCGTCTTTTCACGGTTCATCCGCATCCCTCTTTCCTTTCATCCCCGTTTCCATCCTGATTGTACTCCTCCGCCTTTC